>NZ_JAPDPC010000002.1:0-300000 GCF_026283945.1 Dyella humicola | reverse complement strand
AGCCGAGCCGAAAGACGCATCAAGGCAACGCCATCACCGACCTGCTCGCGCGCATCGGCGCCGCAATGGAGGCAGTCTGGCGACAGCAGCTTGCGCTATTGGGCTTCATCGGGCTTACCTTGCAGACGCTGGCCCAGACCATAGCGCGACCACGCCGCTGGCGGGTCACCTCGCTGGCGGCGCATATCGAGCAGACCGGCCTGGATGCCGTACCCATCATCGTCCTGCTCACCTTCATGGTGGGCGCCGTGGTGGCCTTCCTCGGCTCCACCATTTTGGCCGACTTCGGCGCGACCATTTATACCGTCAACCTGGTGGCGTTTTCCTTCATGCGCGAATTCGGCGTCTTGCTTACCGCGATCCTGATGGCCGGCCGCACCGCCAGCGCCTTCACGGCGCAGATCGGCTCGATGAAGGCGAACGAAGAGATTGACGCGATTCGTGCGCTGGGCCTGGATCCGATGGAGTTGCTGGTGTTGCCGCGAGTGCTCGCGCTGCTGATATCGCTACCCATGCTCGCCTTCCTGGCCACGATGGCCGGCATTATTGGCGGCGGCGTGGTCTGCGCGCTGATCCTGGATATCTCGCCGATCATGTTCATCAACGTGGTCAAGACCAATATCGGCGTCGAGCATTTCCTGGTAGGTATCGCCAAGGCGCCTGTATTCGCCTTCCTGATCGGGGTGATCGGCTGCCTCGAAGGTTTCAAGGTCGCCGGCAGCGCCGAATCCGTGGGCGAACACACCACCTCGAGCGTGGTGCAGTGCATCTTCGTGGTGATTCTCATCGATGCCATCGCCGCGCTGTTCTATATGGAGATGGGCTGGTGAGCGCGGTGACCGCCAGGGCGCAGGACGACGTGATCCAGGTGCGTAACCTGGTCAACCGCTTCGGCTCGCAGACCGTGCACGAGCATCTGGACCTGGATGTTCGTCGCGGCGAGATTCTTGGCGTGGTCGGCGGCTCCGGCACCGGCAAGTCGGTCTTGCTGCGCAGCATCGTGGGTCTGCTTCGCCCCACCTCGGGACAGGTGCAAGTGTTTGGCGAGGATCTGCTGAGCCTGTCGCCCGAACGACGTTCGCTGGTCGAGCGTCGTTTCGGCGTGCTGTTTCAGAACGGCGCGCTGTTCTCCTCACTCAATGTTGTCGAGAACGTGGCCATGCCGCTGATCGAGCATGCCGGCCTCGGGCGCCCCGATGCCCAGCAACTGGCTGGGGTCAAACTCGCCCTGGCGGGCCTGCCGGCCGGCACCGAAACGAAGTATCCATCGGAGCTGTCAGGCGGCATGGTGAAGCGCGCGGCGCTGGCGCGCTCGCTCTCGCTCGATCCGGAAATCCTGTTCCTGGATGAACCCACCGCCGGTTTGGACCCGATCAGCGCAGCCGCTTTCGACCAGCTGATCCTGACCCTGCGCGACGCGCTGGGGCTCACCGTGTTCCTGGTCACGCATGACCTCGACACGCTTTACACCACCTGCGATCGCGTCGCCGTGTTGTCGCAGAAAAAGGTCTTGGTGATTGGCCCCATCGACGTAGTGGCGAAAACCGACGACGCCTGGGTGCAAGCCTATTTTCACGGTCCGCGTGGCCGCGCCGCCGAAGACGCGCGTGCCGCCGAGCTCTCGCACGAGGTGAAGTGATATGGAAACGCGAGCCCATCACGTACTCATCGGCCTGTTCACGGTAATCGTGGTGGCCGCGGCCCTGCTGTTCGCACTATGGCTGGCCAGGTCCAGCTCCGACCGCCAGTTCACCCAGGTGCAGATCGTCTTCCAGGAGGCGGTGACCGGCCTCTCCCAAGGCAGCGCCGTGGAAATGAACGGCATCCGCGTCGGCGAAGTCACCCAGCTCAGGCTCGACCCCGCGGACCCACGCAAGGTGCTTGCACGAGTCCGCCTTGGCGCGGACACCCCGATGCACCAGGACACCCGTGCCGTGATGGCGCTGACCGGCGTTACCGGGCTGTCGATCATCCAGCTCAGCGGCGGTTCGCCGGGGAGCCCTCCGCTGGTGGGGAGCAATGGTAACCTGCCGGTGATCGTGGCCGATCCCTCGCCGCTTGCCCGCCTGCGCGCCGGCGGCGGAGACCTGCTGGTCAGCATCAACGAAGTCGTCGACCGCGCCACCGAACTGTTGTCACCAAAGAACATCGAGCACATCAATCAGACGCTCGAGCACGTCGACAGGGTGACCGGCGCCTTCGCCGACCAGCGCGACGATATTCGCCAACTGGTGCAGCAGCTGGCCCAGGCGAGCAAACAGGTCAACGCGACGCTGGCGCAGACGGATCAACTGGTACGCAATGCGAACGGCCTGGTCGACAACCAGGCACGTGCCACCCTGGACAGCGCGCAGAAGACGATGGCCTCGCTACAGAGCTCCTCCGCCACCATCGACCAGTTGCTCAACGACAACCGCGCCGCCGTCAACGGCGGCTTGCAAGGCCTTAGCGAGCTTGGCCCGGCGATTCGCGAGCTGCGCGATGCGGCCGGCACGATGCGCGGCATCTCGAGCCGCCTGGACGACAACCCGGCTCGCTTTCTGCTAGGCCGTGACCGTAGCAAGGAGTTTGTGCCATGAGGCTTTTCGTCCGCTTCCTGCCGGTGTTGACGGCCACCATGCTGCTTGGCGCCTGCTCGATCTTCCCCAAGCCGGAACCGCAGGAAACCTATCGCTTGCCGAGTACGCCGCTGCCGCACGCCGATGCGCAGCCCGTCAACTGGTCCTTGCGCGTCGATACGCCGCAAGGCGGGCGCATGATCGATAGCGCGCGCATCGCAGTATTGCCGCAGGGCGACGTGATCACGGTATACCGGGGCGCCCGATGGAGCGACCCGGCGACGACCTTGCTGCGCAATCGCCTGATCGATGCCTTTAAAGACGATGGACGCATTGCAGCCCTCAGCAGCGACGAATCCAGCCTGCAGGCCGACTACATTCTTACCGGCGACATGCGCGCGTTTCAGACCGAGTATCAGGGCGACCATCCTGTGGTGGTCATCCGCTTCGACGCCCGGCTGATCAGCAACGCCGGCCTACGCATCGTCGCCACGCACCGCTTCGAGGTCACCCAACCCGTGAACGGCTCGGCCGTGCCGCAAGTGGTGACCGCCTTTGGACAGGCCAGCGATGCCCTGGCCGCGCAGCTGGTGTCATGGACGCTGCAGCAACCCGCACGCCATCGGTCCACCGCCAACTAGCCTCAGCGCAGAGCCGCAAACGCCGCTTTCGCAGCCACCTGCCGAAAGGTGAGGTTGATCCGCGGCCCTACCGCGCTCGTCGTCTTGGGCAGATCGTGTACATAAAGATGCTGCGTGTCCCCGGCCATGCGCAGCAAACTGCCGTGTCCCAGTTCGACCACATGCACCTGGCGCTTGCCTTCGCCGCGTTTGGCACGCAGGCGGAACCGGCGTTCCGCTCCCAGGCTCAATGATGCAATCACCGGCTGCGCGCCCAACTCCGGCTCGTTGTCGCTGTGCCAGCCCATCGAGTCCTGACCGTTACGGTAGAGGTTCGCCAGCACGCTGTTGAAGCGTGTCGCACAGGCTTCTTCCACACGGGCACGCAAGGCCGTCAGCGCTGGAGTCCATGGGTGAGGTTCAAAGCGCGTGCGCGAATAGACGTAGGTGGCGTCCGGGTCGCCGATCCAGCAACTCAATCGAGGCGACTCGACCTCGCGACCGTAGATGCGAATCCGATGGATCTCCCAGGCAATGGTGGCCAGAAGGTCGGCGAACAGCTCGTCCGCTTCGGCCGACGCCAGCCACGGTGACCACAATGACAGTTCGGCACCCGGCAGCGGCAATCGCTGCCAGCTACGAGAGGACGATTCATCGAACAGACTCACCCAAACATCTCCCTACAGTCCCACCCAGCTCACCGGTCAGACAATGGCCGGATACGCGGGCTCGACATCGAGCGTGGAGGCGCACACCGAAGCCAGTTCCAGCAGGCGCAGATCGGACCCGCGAGCACCCACCAGCTGCAAGCCGATTGGCATGCCGTTGGGCAGGTAGCCCATCGGAATGCTCACCGCGGGGCAGCCGGCCAGGCTGGCGAAACTGGTGAGGTCGGCCTGGGAATCCGGCACCGGACCATCCAACGGGAACGCGCCCTGCGGTGTGGTGGGCATGACGAGTACGTCGATCTGGGCGAACAGTCGACGCATCTTGAGTGTGGCCGCATCCAGCACGCGATCGGCAGCGGCGTAATCCGCCGCGGTCTTGGCAGCGGCATAGCCCAGCAGGCGTCGAAAATGTTCGGACACGCGATGGTCGGTGTCGGCAAGATCGTCGGCAAAGGTGCCGAGCATCTCTGCCTCCATCAACAGCAAGCCTGCGCGCCGGGTACGCGCGAAATCCCAGTCGGAGAAATCGACGGTCCGGCGCTCGCCCAGCTCCCGCGGCCATTTCGCCAGCGCCGCTTCGAATACTTCGATCACTTCGGGCTGCACGCCGAGCCCGGCCAGATTCGGCAACAGGCCCGCGCGCAGGTTGCCCGGCTCCCAGTCCGGCGGCGAAAGCGCCACGCGGCGGCGACGCGAGCGTGCGTCGTCGGCGTCATAGCCAGCCAGCACCTGTAGCAGCACGGTGAGGTCGTCGGCGCTGCGCGCGATCAAGCCTACCGTGTCCAGCCGCCGCGCTGCCGGCACGACGCCGCGCGCGGAAATTTCACCATGGGTCGGCTTGATCGCGTACACGCCGCAATAGCTGGCCGGGATACGGATCGAGCCAAGGCTGTCCGAACCCAGGGCGGCCACCGCCAACCCAGCAGCCACCGCCGCCGCCGCACCACCCGATGAGCCGCCAGCGGTATAGCCGTGACGATGAGGGTTATGCGTTGGCCCATAATGAGGGTTGTCAGTGACCGCCCCCAGCGCCCCTTCATCCATATTGGTCTTGCCGATCAAGAGCGCGCCGGAAGCGCGCAGCCGCGCCACCACGTGCGCATCCTCCGTCACCGGCTTCAAGCGACCAATCAGCCCGGCGTGGGTGGGCCACCCCGCGATGTCGAAATTGTCCTTGAGCGCCACCGGGAGGCCGTCGAGCCTGCCGATGACCCCGTCGCGTCGACGATGCTGGGCTGCCAGGGCCTGCTCTTGCAGCATCGCTGGACTCAGGCTGACATAAGCGTTGAGCTGGGGATTGATCCGCTCGATGGCCTCCTGATAGACCTCGGCCAGCGCCTGGGGCTGCACGCGCTCCGCGGCCAGCCAATGCAAGAGCTGGCACATGGTGGCCCGACGAAGGTCGAGATCGCTGATCGGGGGCTGTTGACTCATGGTCTCGTCCTTGGCGCTGGCTGCAGTGGATTATCCCCTTCATTGATGAAGGGTTTGCAAGGATCTGACCCGCGCCGTTGCCCGGCACGGCCCGAACCCGGACAATGACGGATTGCCCGCTCCGTACGCCACGGAACGGTTCCGTGCCGCACTAGCCAGAGGGAGCCCGCCATGAGCGAACGCGAAACAATGGAATACGACGTCATCGTCGTCGGCGCGGGCCCCTCAGGCCTCTCGTTCGCCATTCGCCTGAAGCAGCTCAAGCCCGAAATCAGCGTGTGTGTGATCGAGAAAGCTTCGACCATCGGCGCGCAAATCCTCTCGGGCGCGGTGATCGAACCGCAGCCGCTGGACGCACTGCTGCCAGGCTGGCGCGACAATCCGCCGCCCATCTGCGTAGCGGCCGGCGAGGACGAGTTCTGGCTGCTCAGCAAGACCGGCGCGCGCAAGCTGCCGGTGCCGCCGGGCATGAACAACCACGGCAACTTCATCGTGTCGCTTGGCGCGATGTGCGCCTGGATGGCGCCTCAGGCCGAAGCGCTGGGCGTGGACGTGTTCCCCGGTTTCGCCGCTGCCGACAACATCTACAACGACGATGGCTCCGTCGCCGGCGTACGCATCGGCGATATGGGCGTGGCCAAGGACGGTTCACACAAGCCCGGTTACACCGAGGGCATCGACATCAAGGCCAAGGTCACCGTGCTCGCCGAAGGTGCGCGTGGCAGCCTGACCAAGCAGCTGATCAAGCGCTTCAAGCTGGACCAGGACAGTGACCCGCAAGGTTACTCCATCGGCATCAAGGAGCTGTGGCAGCTTCCCGCGGGGCGCGTCGTGCCCGGCAAGATCGTGCACAGCTTCGGCTGGCCGGCCGACAGCCACACCTATGGCGGCAGCTTCCTGTATCACCTGGACAAGGATCGGGTCGCGCTCGGCTACGTCAGCGGCCTCGACTACACCGACCCCAACTACCAGCCGTGGGAAGCGTTCCAGCAGTGGAAGAACCACCCGTCGGTGAAAGCGCTGCTGGAAGGTGGCACCATTCTTTCGGCAGGCGCACGCGCCATCGTCACCGGCGGCTATCAGTCGCTACCGAAGCTGGAAATGCCTGGCGCCTTGCTGATCGGCGACACCGCCGGCCTGCTCAACGTACCCAAGATCAAGGGCACGCATCAGGCCATCAAGAGCGGCATGCTCGCTGCCGAGCACCTGGCCGCGAACGATCTCAATCCCGCCGGATTCGACGCCAAGCTGCGCAGCTCTGACGTGATGGCCGAACTGAAGCAGGTGCGCAACATCAAGCCCGCATTCAAGAAGGGCCTGTGGTTCGGCATGCTCAACGCGGCATGGGAAACCGCGACCGGCGGCGCGTCGCCGTGGACGCTCAAGAACAAGGCGGACTGGTCCTCACTGCACAAACTCGGCGAGTGCGAGGAACCCAAGCGCGACTACGTTCAGCGCGAACTGGCGCCGCGCGATCGCCTCGCCGGCGTGTATTTCGCTGCCACGGAACACGACGAGGACCAACCGATCCACCTGCACGTGGCCGATACCTCGGTGTGCGTGACGAAATGCGCGGTGGAATACGGCAACCCCTGCACCCGCTTCTGTCCCGCTGGCGTCTATGAGATCGTCGACGATGAAGCCGGCAAGCGCCTGCAGATCAATGCCGCCAACTGTGTGCACTGCAAGACCTGTGACATCAAGGACCCGTACGAGATCATTACCTGGGTGACGCCGGAAGGTGGTTCGGGGCCGAATTACCAGAATCTGTGAGGCATGCCCTGTCCGCATTCCTACACGATGAATTGAGGATTTCACCCTGATCAGCACGATGCATTGGCGCTTGAGGCGCCTGCACTATCTACTGCAGCGCGCTGCCAACAGCATGGCGCAGCGCGGTGTACGCAGCACGGTATCCCGCATTGCACAGGAGTTCCGGCGACGCCCCGCGCAGGAGGCTGCGTGGCAACTGGAAGCATTGGACGCGCCGTTTTCGCCGTTTGCCTTGCCGAACGCCGTCACACCACGTGTATCGGTGATCATTCCGACTTACGGCAAGCTCCCGTATACATTGGCCTGCCTGCGCTCGATCGCCCGACATGGTGCACAGGCGCCCTTCGAAGTCATCGTCGTTGACGATGCTGCATCTGACGAGGACGTGTCGCCGCTGCAACAGATCGAAAACCTGCGCCTGCTGCGGAATCCGCGCAACCTGGGCTTTGGGGGCAGCTGCAACGCGGGTGCAGCCATGGCTCGCGGCGAGTATCTGTTGTTCCTCAATAACGACACCCAGGTCACGCCGGGCTGGCTGGACGAACTACTCGCGTGTTTCGACGACGCCCGCTGCGGCATCGCCGGCAGCCGGCTTGCCTATCCGGACGGCCGCCTGCAGGAAGCCGGCGCCATCGTCTATGCCAATGGCGAAGCCTGGAACTACGGGCGCTTTGAAGACCGCGACGACCCACGCCTGCTGTACCGGCGCGATGCGGATTACGTGTCCGGTGCCGCCCTGATGATTGATGCCAGGCTGTTCGCCAGCGTGGGCGGCTTCGACCCGCGTTATTCGCCCGCCTATTGCGAAGACATGGACTTGGCCTTTGCGGTGCGCGCAGCGGGACGACGGGTGATCTACCAGCCGGCCAGCCTGGTGATTCATTGCGAAGGCGTGAGTTCTGGCGTGGACCCCTTCGTAGGCGTCAAGCAGTACCAGATCACCAACCGCGCAAAGTTTGTCGAGAAGTGGCGGGGCCAGCTGCAGCGGCATCCCGCGCCCAAGACTCCCGTCGAACGTGCATTGCATCATGCAGCCTGGCGCCACCTGCTCATCGTGGATGCCTTGGCACCCGACCCCACCCGTGACTCAGGCTCACTGCGCCTGATCAACATCATGAAGCTGATCATCGACATGGGATGGCGGATCAGCTTCATGCCGGACAACGGCCGGGCCAGTACCGATGAGATCGCCTTGCTGGGAAAGCTTGGTGTACAGACGCTTTGCAGGCCGTGGGCACCATCGCTGGCCACCTGGCTCAAGCGCGAGGGCTCATCCCTCGATGCCATCATGTTTTGCCGCCATTACGTCGCCGACCCTCACATGGCACTGGCACGCCAATTTGCGCCTAACGCAAAGCTGTTGTTCGACACCGTCGATCTGCATTTTCTCCGCGAGCAGCGCGCCGCCGAACACACGGGCAACGCCGCACTTAGCCGCCAGGCGAAACTGTCGCGACAGCGTGAGCTCTCGCTCATTGAAGCCAGCGACGTCACCTTTGTGGTCAGCCCGATCGAGCAAGCACTTCTGGCGGAACAGATGACGCATGCCCGCGTGGAGTTGCTGTCCAACGTGCACGAGCTTTATGGGCGGGCGGCGGGCTTTGCGGAACGGCGTGACCTCGTCTTCGTAGGTGGCTTTGGACATCCGCCCAACGAGGACGCTGTGCACTGGTTGGTGACGGAGGTATTCCCACGGGTCCGCCAGCAAAATCCGCTAATCCAGCTCCATGTCATTGGCGACATGCCCGAAGCGGCGCAGAAACGCTACGCGAGCGATGGCGTCCTGATCCACGGCCGCGTCCCCGAGCTTACGCCGTGGATGAATGGATGTCGCATTGCACTCGCGCCGCTGCGCTATGGTGCGGGCGTGAAAGGCAAGGTGAATATGGCCATGAGCCATGGCTTGCCTGTCGTGGGCACGTCGGTGGCGGCTGAAGGCATGATGTTCGTCGACGGCGTCGACATTTTGCTGGCCGATGATGCCGATGCGTTCGCAGCGGCCATCCTGCGGCTTTATGACGACGAGGCCTTGTGGTATCGCCTTTCGGATGCGGGACTCGACAACGTCCGGAAATACTTTTCGTTCGAGGCGGCGCGCCTGACCCTGCAGCGCGTCCTCGATTGAGATCCGCCGTCGACGGCATATTCCACTTGCTTCATACGCCCGTTTGAATACGGGTAATATAGACGACCCCAGTTCCCCGAAGACGACCTTACCGTTGAAGGACCCGCAGATGAAGATTCTCGTTGGCTACAAGCGCGTTGTGGACTACAACGTGCGCATCCAGGTCAAGCCCGATGGCACCGGCGTGATCACCGATGGCGTCAAGCTTTCCGCCAATCCGTTTGACGACATCGCGCTGGAAGAGGCACTGCGCCTTCGCGAAAAAGGTGTCGCGGAAGAGGTGGTGGTGGTTGGCATTGGCCCGGCGGACCTGACCGCACACCTGCGCAACGGCCTGGCCATGGGTGCCAATCGTGCGATCCACGTGCTGACGGCGGATGCCGTGCAACCGCTGACGGCTGCGCGAGTGTTTCAGAAGCTGGTCGAGAAGGAACAGCCCGGCCTCGTCATTCTTGGTAAGCAAGCCATCGACGATGACGCCAACCAGACCGGCCAGATGCTGGCTGCGTTGTGGGATCGCCCGCAGGCGACGTTCGCCAGCAAGGTCGAGATCGCCGATGGCAAAGCCACGGTAACGCGCGAAGTCGATGCCGGCCTGGAGGTGATCGAAGCAGAGCTGCCCGCGGTCATCACCACCGATCTGCGCCTCAACGAGCCACGCTTCATCAAGTTGCCGGACATCATGAAGGCCAAGTCCAAGCCGATCGACCTGGTCGAACTTGGTTCCTTGGGCGTCGAGAGCAACGCCCATCTGAAGACCACGCATTACGCCGCGCCGGCCAAACGCAGCAAGGGCGTGATGGTCAAGGACGCGGCCGAACTGGTCGCAGCGCTGAAGCAGAAAGGTCTGCTTTAAGCAGCCCGGGAGACAGATCATGAGCAAAATTCTCGTCATCGCCGAACATCTGGGCGGCAAGCTGAACCCTTCCACCGCGCGCGCCGTGAGTGCTGCCGTGGCCGTCAAGCCGGAGACCATCGACGTGTTGGTGCTGGCTGATCAAGTCGAGCCCATCGCCGCCGAGGCAGCGAAGATCGAAGGCGTCAGTCGCGTACTGACCATCGCCCGGGCCGAGAATGCGCATCCACTGGCAGCCGTACTGGCGCCGCAGATCGCCAAGGTCGCCGCTGGCTACAGCCACGTGTTCGCGCCGTCCACTACGTTCGGCAAGGATGTCGCCCCGCGCGTTGCGGCGCTGCTCGGCGTGGCCCAGGTCAGCGACGTGATGAGCGTGGAATCCAGCCACACGTTCAAGCGCCCGATGTACGCCGGCAACGCCATCGTTACCGTCGAGGCGGATGGCGACACCACCGTCGTCGCCACCATCCGCACGGCGTCATGGCCCGCCGCCAATATCGGTGCCAACGCGGCTCCCGTAGAAGCGATGTCCATCGATGTGTCCCTGCCTGCACACACCCGCTTCGTGGAGTTGCGCCAGGGCAAGAGCGACCGTCCGGACCTGCAGAGCGCCAGCAAGGTGGTTTCTGGCGGTCGTGGCGTCGGCTCGAAGGAAAACTTCGAGATCATCTATAAATTTGCCGACAAAATTGGCGCCGCCGTCGGAGCATCGCGCGCCGCCGTGGACGCCGGCTATGTACCCAATGAGCTGCAAGTCGGCCAGACTGGCAAGATCATCGCGCCGGAGCTCTACATGGCCATCGGCATCTCCGGAGCCATCCAGCATCTGACTGGCATCAAGGACGCCGGCACGATCGTGGCGATCAACAAGGACGGCGAAGCGCCAATCTTTGAGATCGCGGATATCGGCCTGGTGGGTGATCTCTTCAAACTGATCCCGGAACTCGAGCAGGCGCTGGGATAAACCGGGGCATTGGCCGGTGCCTGCGCTCACATCTTGATCGCGGGCACCTTGCCAAACCTCCTGATCGACTCAGCCTGCCCGGGCACGCGTCACCTCGAGCCGGCATCGATCCAGCCAACGCTGCGCAAGACGGGACCAGCCGTAAGCGGCGATGCGTGCTACGTCGTTCGACAACTCGCCATAGCAACGCTCCGGCGACTCCGTCAGCACCTGCAGAAATGCGCGCAAGTCGGCACTTCGATTACGGCAGGACCAACCCCGTCCGGTCTGCGCGATCAACGCGTTGGCCGGATCGTCTTCGACCGAATAGCAGTGCAGCACGGGCTTGCCGCTGCCCAGATATTCGAACAGCTTCCCCGGCGTCTGCGCGTCCAGGGCATTGCCAATATTCACCAGCACATCGCACGCCTGCTGCAGCGCCAGCGCGCGCGCATGAGGCTGTTCGCCTAGAAAAACGATCCGCCCCTGGCTGCGCTCGATCAAGGCAAGGTGATCCGCACTTATTTCCGGAGCGACGATCGTAAGCTGAACATCATCCTGCTCCAGCACGGCCTCCAGCAATGCCGTCGGGTCCCGAAAAGCGTAGAAGCGGCCCGTATACAACAGCTGCAACGGTTGCTGGCGATTAATCGGTGGGGCCGCGCTGAACTCAATGGGCAAAGCGTCATCGTAGCCCTGCGGCAGCACGAGAATCTTGTCAGGAGCGGCCCCATGCCGCTCGATCAGCAACTTGCGCGTCGCCTCAGTGGTGACGCTCACGGCCGCTGCCGAATCGCATACGCTCTCCTCCAGCGCCCAGGCGCGCCGATGCCAGCGTTTGGGCGTATAGGGCGCCAATACGGGATCCCCGAGATCAGCCAACCATACGCGTCCGCGCCCGCATTGCAGGCCGACCTCGAGGGAAACGGGCGGTTCGTGCGAGCTGACGATGGCATCGGGCTGAATGGCTTCGATGACCCGCCGGGCCTCGCCGAGTGCGAACTTCCGCCATTGGCCACGGTTGTCCGAGTAAGTCCACAAGCCAATCAATGCATCAAGCTTCTGGTATAGCCGCCCCTTCCAGTTGAGCCCTCTTTTGGCGGGAACGCTAGCGGAGGAAGACGGAGCGGACGCGGCAGCTCTGGGCCGTTTCAGTTGCGCCACCCATGCGGCGAAGCCACCGGCATGGCATCGATGCACAACGACACCAGCGGGAAGCTCCAGCGCGGAGCGGCCCGCGCTGGGCAAATCCGGCGCCAGTACATGAACATCAACGCCAAGCTTGACGAGTTCGCGCGTCAGGTAATACCAGCGTATTGCCTGCGGCGAAGCCAGCGGTGGAAAACCATATGCGATGAGAAGTATGCGCACTAAGAATGCCTTGAAGCGTCTACCCGGAGCAGGACAGTCGGCATCTTGGCGTGGCGGACCACAAGGATCAATCCTCACCAAAAGCATGCCGCTTTCCGCTCCTCCTACGCCTTCCAGCTGAGGACCTGTCCAGGGCATGCCCGAGGACCTGCTTAATGCATCTGGACGCCGCTTCGGCGCGCTCGCAAGGGCCTGGTATGGCAATGACCGAGCGGGAGAATGCGCTTCTGAAGCGGCCAGAACCGACCTTACTCATTTCCTTAGACGATCTTGAGCCCATCTTCATCGAGCTTATCGGCCGCGCTTCCGGCGCCGCTAGAACCCTAGATGCACAACCTGGAGCGCTGCATCATCGCGCACAACGTCACAGCGACTTCAATCGCATATCATCAGGCAGTGGCTTTGGCTCATTGGCCCAGCATGGTATGACAAGCAGCCAGGCTTGCTCTTCATCCCTGCTGATGGGTCCCGACAACGATACCCCATTGCGTTGACGGCATTTGCATCGACCGCCAACGCAAAACATTTCTCGCCGTACATGATGCATGGATCTTCGACGGACTCCGGACTTACCAATGAACAAACAGAATGCACTCGCGACAGTTCGCAAACACGGCCCACGGCTCCTCGCCGTCATCGTGTCGATCGCGGTTGTCGCGCTGAGCGGTTGTCATAAGTCCCCTCACATGTCCATTTCGCCATCGGCGGTGCCCAATTGCGGAGCCCATACGCAGCCCGTCAGCATCACTCTGCAATGGGATGCTACTTATGCAACCGACGGGCGAGTCCGATTCTGGATCCGCGATCGCCGGGCCGACACGTCGACTCCAGAGCTCTGGACCGAGCAGGGCTGGAAAGGAACGATGCAAAGCGGCCCCTGGATGCTTCCAGGAACCATCATCAGCATGACGGACGCGAGCGGAGAGAAAACCTTGGCTAAGGTGCGCATCGGAAGCGCTCCCTGCAAGCAATGAGTTGCGCTGGCGGAACAGACCGGGCGCGCCCGGTCCGCTGAGCGCGCCCTAGGGCGAATTCACCATGCCGGAAAGCCCGGCCCACTTGCTACGGTAGACTGCGTGCATCTCGGTACCTCGACTACCCTGCGCCCACAGGATCGCCTCTTCCACTACTGCCTGGATAATCAGGGCGCGGTCATCGGCATTCTCAAGGTCGAAGTTTGCCGCGTAGGAAACATCTACCAGGCGCCACAGGAAAGCATTGCGCAAATAGCAATTGACGGGGAGAAAATACCGGGCGAGCTGGTCGGTAATATCCTCGCTACGAATGCCCTCGAAACAACTCGCTGAAAAATCCGTATCGGGAATAACCTCGTCCCGTACGCCGGTATGGCGATTGATACGCTTTTCTGCCGGCCAAGTCGCAAATATCTGGTTGGCCAGGTCCAGCGCCTCAGGCCACAAGCGATTGCCATTCCGCCCCACCTGCTCTCCGATCAACCAGAACTCGCCATCCTGCGTCAGCGACATCGCTATGGCGCTCAGCACCTTTTCCAGTTCCACCAGATGATGCAGCCCGGACGTGATGCAGATGACATCGAAATGGCCAAGCTGTGGCCCGATGTCGTTTGCGTCTCCCAGCACTCGGTCGACTATCACGCCCGACGGCATTTGCAGGGCTGCCCGCTCAAGCAACTCGGCGTTAACATCGACAATACAAAGCTCCACGGGGACCGCAGCCGCCGCCAGTATCTGGCCCTCCACGGCGGCCTCGCCTGCGCATAGGGCAAGCATTCTCAAGCGGCCTCCCGCTCGCTTCCCGGCCAAGGCTTGCAAGCGCCCTGGAAAATCCGGCGCCTGAGCAGGAATCACGGTACCGAGCACACGCATGGCGTAATTGAAGGCATTCTCGCCAGGCTGCGCCAGTATGCTGCTCAGCCGGCTTGCCAGTGCATCACGCAGCCCGAGAACAGCCTCCTGCGCCGGCTTAGACGGCGGTAAAGGCCGGATCGGCTGCATCAAAGGCAGGTCGGCCCCACGGTCCCGATGGCGGTCCTTGTAGAAGTCACCGCTATAGACATTCTGGAAATGTGCGATCTCGTTCTTTAGCCGCCAAGCGTGGTGTGAGCGGGCACGCGTCAGGGGAAGGTCCTCGCGTGCACAGACCACAAGTCCAAGCAAACCCAGCCGGTCAGCGCGATGAAAGAATCCCCTTTTTCCTCCTTCGCAGCGTAATTCCAACTCCACCATCTGACCTGCGGCCAACGGCAGATCGACGAGCATTTCCCATGCGCTCGCGGCGGGCTCATCGTTCATCAGGTGCTGCTTGACCAGCAAGCGCGCCTCGCCGCCGTCGAATCTGCACCAAATCTCGACACTGATACCGTGCTTGCTGATTTCGGGGAGCCCGCGCAGACAACGCATCCATAGCACCGGTTCGCGTGGAACCGTCAGGGCTGGCAGGTGAAGACTCTCTTCGGACAGCAACACGAGGCCACGCTCGCGCTGCGAGAAATGCGCGAATTCGGTCCATCGATTCGGCACTGATGCCTTTTCGACAAGTCGAACGGGCGCCTCTTCTTCAAGTACAAAAGATGAGCGCATAGGCTCCCTCATTCTTGAATCGGTAGAAAAGAAGATCATTTCTTTCCGCTGAACGAGCTCCCGCGGCTGCTCAGCACACGGGTAGGAGCCTACCATCATCCCCAGTCAAGGGGCATCGCATCGCCCTGCGAGACTGATGGAGTGCCCGCAAAGCACCTCCATTCGCGCGGCATTGAGGATCGTCTCGGATCGTTGCGCCTCATTTTCGGATGGCGTTTCCAAACGTTTTTGACGCATCGATGCACTGAAGGCGAGATAGCCATCCTCTGGCAGCCCGATGTAGTCGAAAAGAAGGCCAGGGAGTTCGTAAGCGCTCAGATCGCGCTGTTTATGCTCGATCGGACGATTGGATACCAACACATACCGTGTACGCTCCTCGCCATTGGCGCCCCCATCATCGAAGCCGCGCTCGGCGAAAGCATGCTCGAGCGCCGGCAGATGATCACCGTAGAACAGCAGCACGGTCCATTGCGGGCGCGCCAGTAGCCGCTGCGCGAAATCACCCAGCGCCTTGTCACCGTTGACCAGGTGAGAAAGGTAATAAGTCATCTCCTGCGTAGCCGCAGGCGACAAGCCGGCAGGCACCTTGCGTCCATCGAGAAGACTGGAGAGTTCGCCGATGTCCCCATCCCAAGGGCCATGATTCTCTATCGTGATCACCAGTGCATATCGCGGGCCACTGGCTTTCTGGTCCAACTGGGTCAGCACCGAATCGAACAAGGCGTGATCCGACACATAGACCCCGGCGCGCTCGGCCTCGCTAAATTGATCGTCGTAGAAACTACGCCGCATGCCTAGCGCGGACACGGCCTCGTCCCTGTTCCAGAAACTCCCATGATAGGGATGGAAAATCATGGTCTCGTAACCAAAAGAGTCCAGACGCCGCGGAACACTCGGCATCCATCGGGCGGCCAGGCCATAGTAAGGGTACTCAATAACGGGGAACGCCTGCATCGGATAACCGGTGAGTGCTTCGAACTCCGTGCGTATGGTGCCGCCACCGTAGGTGGGCGCCTTGAGAAAACCGCTGATGCCGGAGCTGGAGAGCCCCTCGAAATTGGCTTCGTAGTCGCCCGGTTCAATACCCTTGAGGATGCCGGGATCAAAAAACGCCTCACTTTGCACCACGACGATGTCCGGCAACTCTTTCGGCACCGCGCGAGCAGCGCGAGCCTTGAGATCGTCGATGTTGACCCGCGCATAATCCTCGACAAGCTTGGACTGCACGTGCGGGACGGCAACCTTTGACTCCTCCGCCATCCTCACCAACCCCGCCATCAGACCCACACGATCCACGGCCACGATGGGATTCCACAACTCGAAACCGTCGAGCGCGTCGTCCGAATAGAGTCCGGCGCACGGTCCCAGATCTTCATAAATCCCATAGAGCCCGGTCATGGGCAGCAGAATACATAGCAGCCTGAGTCCCCAGACAGGGCGACGTCGGTGATGCTCCAGTCGGCCCATCACCCAAGCGCCCGCCAAGAACGCGAGCGCGGCGAATGCCGCCAGCCAGTGCGCCTGAAGGTAGCGCGAAAAGAAGCCGAGGTTATGGATTAGCTGGCTTTCCAACACAACGTCGCTCGGCATCACGGGCGCATTCATATTGCGTTCCTTGATGCCATTCACAACAAATAAAAGCCACACAACACCGCCTATGATCCAGGCGGAAAGCCATGCCCTGCCGCTGATGCCAAACAGCACCAGCGCAACGAGCATGATGGGCAACACATTGAGCCAAAGCAGCCTCCATCCCGGAAACGGACTCATAGCCGGGTCGAGCGCCAGGACAAGAATTAAACAGGCCGCGATGACGAAGGCGATACCGAAAAATGGCCGCAATTGTCGTCCACTGAGCTGCAAGACCTCTGCGACCTTCTTCCAATTCGTCATCAGATTGATGGCGCCCCCCGCCGATCCAGCGTTCTCAGAATCCTCAATACGGGGAGCCAAGTGCACGGTGAGCTTCAGTCAGCCGCCCGCGCTCCCAAAACGTCCCCGGAAATAGGCTGCATCTGCATGACCAAGTACCTGACAAGGAAGTACGAGACTTCCTGGCACGAGCTATAGGCTGGCCCACAGCAAACGTCAGCTTGGCGAAAGGATAGAGGAGCTGGGCCTGGTCTCGTCACGCTGCAACGCAGCACGGCACGCCGCTAGTAGGGCACCACGAAAGACCTGGGTAGCACGGCGGGGCGTCCGGTCAACGCAGACGTTGTCATGCGCCAAGCTCATGTCGTCAGTCGGAAGGTTCGAGATCAAATTCCTGCGCAGCGCCGCGACGATGCGCGCGGCGGCCAATCCATCTCCATACGGCGATACGCGTTTGGCCAATGCCCCGTATGCGGCGTAGCCATCCAGTAACGGTGATACGTCCCGCACGATGAAGTCTTCGACCGTTCTCACCACGCGCACGACGCCCTCGTCCACGGCTTCGGAGATTTCCGTTTCGATGCGCAATACCTTCAACGACTCTGCACCGAACTGGCGTCGGCATATATCTTCTCCAGATGCCAGTTCTCGTCCTGCAGCTCGCATCTGGGCGGTTTGCCAGGCGTCCTAGGGACCGAATGACGAAGGGCCATGCTCGTTATCACTCCCTGCCAACAAAATCCCCGCTCTGTAGTGAGGTACTTGTCCATTTCTGGGATACTTCGGACAGGCCGCTCTTTCGACGGCAATCGTTTCACCGGAATGCCGTAATGAATGACTCCAGCAAGCCCGAATTCGACCAATACGCCAACAGCTACACCCAGCTTCATGCCGCCAATATCAAGGCGAGCGGCGAGGAGCCCCCCTACTTTGCCGCCTACAAGGCGAAATTCATGGCGGGCAAATCTCCAACGCGTGCCGACGCTGTGCCACTGGAAATCCTTGATTTCGGCTGCGGTGTCGGCAACTCGATTCCTCACCTGCAGCAGGCCTTTCCCAAGGCGAACCTGAATGGCGCGGATCTCTCTGGCGAAAGTGTTGCCGTGGCCAGTGCCTCCCACGGAGCGATCGCGTCGTTCAAAGTCATCGACTCGAACAACCTACCGTATGAGGACGCATCGTTCGACCTCATTCTGGTGGCCTGCGTGTTCCACCATATTCCGCCCGAACAGCGTCGCCACTGGATGGCTGAATTGCGGCGGGTCCTTAAGCCCACCGGCCAGCTGTTCGTATTCGAGCACAACATCCTCAACCCGCTTACGGTCAAGGCGGTTAATGACTGCCCCTTCGACGAAGACGCCATCCTGCTGCCTCGCAAGGAGCTTCTCGGGCTAGCGAAGGGTGCCAGCTTTACCCGCGTGAACGCGCAGTACGTGGTGTTCTTCCCACGCCCTCTTTCGGCACTGCGTCAGCTGGAGCCTCTCATGGGATGGATTCCGTTCGGTGCACAGTATGTTGTCTATGCCACTCCGTGACCGACTGGCCGGCCGTCTGGCCGCGTTTTCTTTGGCCGGCGTTGCCAACACGCTGATTGGCATCTCGGCAATCGTGCTCTGCGGGATGTTGGGCGTAGGTGCCATGGCATCCAACGTGGTCGGATATGCCATCGGACTCGTTGTCAGTTTTACATTGAACTCGCGGGTAACGTTTCACGACCGTCCGCGTGATCGGCATACGGTCAGTCGTTTTCTCGCGGCTTTCGGCATCGCATTCGCCGCAAATTTGGGCGTCGTGTCGTTGGCCATGCACCATCTCGCGCTTGACCATCGAATCACCAGCCTTGCAGGCACGCCGGCTTATATGGTCGTGTTTTTTGTGCTATGTGAGATTTGGGTGTTCAAGGTAAGTCCCGAGGTGCCGAGCTAGCGATAGCTGCGGCGCCCAGGAACGGTATGCGGCTTCAACATAGTGGATCGCAGGGCGATGTCAGCCCCTCGTTCCAGTGAAGATTTGCGCCCCGGCGGTTGTGGAAGCCGATTGCCGCCCGAGTAATCATTTGTGCGTCGCAGTCTTCACTCTCCAGCCATGATTACCCGCCGCATACTCAGCAAGTGGAGGATCGCCTCTGCCTCGCTTTGCAAAACCATTTGCCCGCAAAGGCAGGGCCGTCCTTCGTCAGGCTCTAGGTCAGCTGACCAACCTGAGGAACTTCCTGTTCAAGAACGACGGTCAGGAGATGCCTACTGTCGCCAATGCTGTCACGCCTCTGACTGATGGGCGAAACCGGGAGTCGACGCGGAAACCGTCGGATGCGCCTCTTCGATCACGATATAGCCGGGCCTCTTGTAGGCGGCGCTCATGAGCTTGCCGACGTACTCACCCAATACGCCAAGGATGACCAGCTGAATGCCGCACGCAAAGAGCACGACTGACATCAACGAGGTATAGCCGGGGTTGCTGATGGTGCCTGACAGTTTTCCGTACACGAAGTAAATGATCGACAGGAAGCTGACGCCAGCGAGCCCGAGCCCTCCGTAAGTCGCCATCCGCAAGGGCAGCGGTGAGAACGTGACAAAAATATTGACGGCATGCGCCACCAACTTCTTCAACGTGTAGGCACTCTCACCATGCGTGCGAACGCTGTGACTCACCTCCACCGAGCGCGCGCCCGACGTGATCCAGGAGAGCATTCCATCGATATACGGTTTGCTTAGGCTGAACGCACTGAGTTGCCGCGCGACGGATGAATGGATGGCCCGGAACGAACAATAGTTCTCGTTCAAGTCGGGGAACGCTCGCTTTAGCGTCCACCGCATCAGGTCGGACGAGATGTTTCGATAGGCCGCGTGAGTCCGCCTGCCAAAAGCCCCATAGACGAGGCGACAACCATCGGTTCCCGCTGCAACCATAGCCGGAATGGATTCCGGGGGATGTTCGAGGTCGTCGTCCATGGTGACGACCCATTCACCACGGGCTCGATTGATGCCGCACATGGTGGCGGCGTGCTGACCAAAATTCTTGCTGAGGCGCAGCCCAATGACCTGGGGATCCATGCGGGCGAGCTCGACAATCACAGGCCAGGCATTGCCCGGGCCGTGGTCGTCGACCAGGATGATTTCGTATCGCCAACCCGCTTCGCGCATGGTCCGTCCGACCCGCTCGCAAAGTTCGGGTAGCGCCGCCATGCCGCCGTATACTGGGACCACCACCGAGACATCGATCTCCGAGTCCGCGACCGGAATTTCCACGCTCGATGCGCTAGCAGAGGACATGCAATCCACCTTGTAGAAGCCAGAGAGCGATCTAGTAGCCCTCGAAAAAAATACCGAAGACGCCCCGGACTTAGCGGACATACCTCATGTTTTCGACAACAGTGCTCGGCACATAGTACTTGGCAATCGTTCGCTTCAGATAACCGTCACCGAGGTCGATGCCAAGTCGGCGTGCCGCGGCTGACGCCCCCCGGCTATCCAACGGCATGGCCTTGCCCCTGGGGACCAGGGAATAATTCCCTTGCTTCCCTAGAACGTCTTCCAGTGCATGGACAATATTCGTCATGGGGGACGACTTTTCGGCCGCTATATTGATGACCCTTTCAACTGCCGCTGGCGCGCGCAGAAGCTCTTCGGCGATGGCCGCAACATCGTCCACATCAATGATATTGCGCTCGGCAAACTGCCATACATCAAAATGCTCACCGGACACTATCTTGTTGCGCAGATAGTTCATCAATGTATGGGGATTGTCGGTCGCCCCGACCACCTGCGGCAGCCGCAGTATGACGGTGCCTTCCATCGTCATCACTAGCGACTCCATGCGCCGCTTGTGGCACATATATGGCGTGTCGACCGTGTCACCATTCACGAGGCCGCAGCTGCTGAAATAGACCAACGGCGCCTGCGCCTTTTTCAGCCAGGATTCAAGCAACGACTCTTCCCGCAGGAACTCACCTGGATCATTTCCTCCGGAATTGGAAACACCCGAAGCAAATATTACCCAGTCCGAACTACCCTCGAAGGCCGGCGCAAAAGCGCTAGCCAATAGGCCGCGACCAACAATCACGCCTGCTCTCCTGCCCCATCTGAAGGGCCTTCGGTAAAATTGATTCCGCGCGAAATCGCCAAAGCGATAGGGCAGCCGCCTATGGGGCTGCGCCTCAACGACATGGGAGACGCTTCCGAGCCCCTACTTCAGGCCAAATACCAATGCCGAAGTGATTACTTTATACGAACTTACGAAGCACTGGAAATCCATCGGAGCCATGGCCGCATTTCGACGGGTGGCTCCGATTGCACATAAGGCCGCGACGACCCGGCACTGCCTGCGAGGTCGCCGCGATCGAATTCGTCCCCGGCTGGCGGATCAAGGGCCGATATTGAGCACAGCAATATCGTTCGCGGTGCCGACGTACCGAATGCCCTCGCCGCCACTCCCGCTCTTGACGTTGAGCCGCTCGCTCAGAACGTCACAAACGTCACTCTTCGTCATGCAGTTAATATAGGAGGGGGCGCCCACCGCTTGAACAATCGCCACCATCTGTGGAGGGCTATTGAGAATGCGGGACTCCGGGAATTTCGAGTCCATTTCACCAAAAATTGCCACCGCCTGGTACCCATATGGCGCGTGTGGAAGTGCGTTTTCAATGCCACGCAAGACGAACTCGTTGCCGTTCTTCTGGCGCTCGAATGACGTGTGCGCATAAACCATCATGTTCCAGCCAGCCCAAGTGAGCAGCACGATACTAAGCACGCGCGCCAGGAAACGCTGCTCATAGGGGACAAGCGCGATGAGTGTCAGTGCGATGGATAGCGTGATGACGCTTCGCGTCTGGATAATCGGGGCCAGTGGCACGGAAAAGGCGAAAAAGCTCAACCCAACCGCCGAAATCACCAACAGGCGCGGAATCTCGTGCCGCCAAGCCGGCACGCGCAGGACGGCGAGAATAGCCACAAGTACGCCGAAGACCGCGCTTTGCTTTGTCGCTATCCCAACGAGAAAGCGTTTCTGCTCCTTCAGGTTCGCACCGACATAGTGAATATTCCTGATGACATCGTGCAGGTTGTGGGCGGGCATGGCGTGCCGCCACGGCGCAGGCACAATACCGAGCTGCCCCGTCAGGAAATAAACGGCTGCGACTGAGCAAATCAGACCCACGATCGAGCCTGCAATCCAGTACATGCCGTGGCTCAGCAGGCGCGCCGCGTAAGGACGGGGCTCAAGCTTGTTGGGCGAAAAGTCGCGAAGAAAGAACAGGGGCAGGATGAAGTAATAGTTCTGGAGCATGCCAAACAGCAAGCCCCCTCCCAGTAGATAAACGAGCCGATAGTTGCCGTAACGTGAGGCGAGCAGTGAGAGGCCCAGCAACGTGACCATGGTTGGCAGGGAGGACGCGGCCCAAGGGCTCAGGTCAGCGAATGGCGCTGCCACCAGTAGCACTGAGGCGATCAAGCAGGCATCCGCACGACGTGTCGTCATGTTGAGGCCGATTCGGTAAAGGACCACCCAAGCGACGATCACGAACAGCACCGCGTCGCCAGTCAGCGGGGAAGTTCTCAGAAAGTCATGAAGAAGGAAATTGATCCAGCGACCTTCTTCCTTGAGCTTGAAGGTCCAGTCCAGGTAATAGTGTGGTTCGTCGTATCCATAAACTTGAAAGCTAAAAAGAAGGTAGTACGCGAAGACGACCAGGATCATCGCTATCGCGATGACCAACGCGCTGTCGAGTTTCCAAGTTGAAAGTGACTTAACCCAATGACTATGTGACACGTGGTGCGAATTATTCTTTGACGTATCCATGGCAATGCGGCTCACCGTATCCATAAACGTTCTGTCCAATCAGAAGATATTGCGCGAAGGCAAACAGGACGCATGCTAGCCTGAACACCGCTGTACTGCCCAATTTTCACGTCTACAGCCCCCCATGAAACCGCCCCGGCCTCGTCGGCGGCTCCCCATCCTCAGGAGATGGAGGCCCGACCAAGCAACCCTTTCCAAGAAAGTCCGCGTCGGCAGTTCGCGGGGTGCGCGTGCACCAGCCCGGCCATCCGTCGGAGTGGACCACGACCCAATTGTTGGCCGCCAAGCTTCGCGATCGAGCATTCGCCGCATAGCTTCGCCAGCCAGATAGCGCGAGGCAAGTAGCCGCCGTGCCCCGCGCTCCCGTGCAAAGAGACAATGCGCCGGTGTTACCTGTGATGCTGGCGTTACTTGGCGGCCGCACCCGTGCCCAAGGCGTCACGCAGTATCGCAACAATGCGCCGGGATGCATGGCCATCCCCGTACGGTGAAACCCCTCGCGCCATGTTTCCATAGGCCGCGGCGTCGTTGAGCAAGCGCGAGGCCTCCTCGACAATGCGAAACTCGTCGGTACCCACAAGACTGACAACGCCCTCGTCAACCGCTTCGGGGCGTTCCGTCTCGGAGCGCATGACAAGCACCGGCTTACCCAGTGCAGGCGCCTCCTCTTGTACGCCACCGGAATCGGTGAGGATCAGGTACGCGCGCTTCTGGGCCTCCACAAACGGAGCATAGTCGAGTGGGCTGCAGAGACGGATCCTCGGGTGGTCCCCAAGCAATTCATGTGCGACGTTACTCACATTCGGATTCGGGTGAACTGGATAGAGCACCTCGATATCGGCATGCCGATCGACGAGCACTCGGATAGCGCGGCACACTGCCCTGAAGGGTTCGCCGAAGTTCTCACGGCGATGCGCTGTCACCAGGATGAGGCGCCGAGTCGGATCGAGGGGAATATCGAGAGGCCTGTCAGTGGCTGCCACGTCAAGCAGGGCGTCAATGACCGTATTGCCCGTAACGTGAATGGCCTGCTCATCAATCCCTTCGCGCAGAAGATTCTGGCGTGACCGCTGCGTTGGCACGAAGTGCCAGCGCGCCAGGTGGCCCGCGACCAGGCGATTCATCTCCTCTGGAAATGGGTTGTCCATGTCATGGGTTCGAAGTCCAGCCTCGACATGACCAAACGGTATACGAAGATAGAACGCCACGAGCGCAGCCGTCATCACCGTCGTCGTGTCACCCTGGGCGAGCACGACGTCGGGGCGTAACTCCGTGAACTTGACATCCAACGTCGTAATCAGCCGCGCAGTGAGCTCCGGCAGGGTCTGATTCGCGCGCATGATATCCAAATCAATGTCAGGGCGAATACCGAAGAGCTCCAACACCTGATCCAGCAGCTCGCGATGTTGAGCGGTCGCAAGCACGGTTACGCGAGCCCAAGGCTCACGCTTCAACGCCTGGATAAGCGGCGCCATCTTAATGCCCTCGGGTCGGGTCCCGACAATGCAAACGATGTGTTTTTTTTCCACGACAACCTCGATTAAGACGTACGTTGCAATTGGCGCAGAGGCACGCGGAATTTTGTCGAGCGCCCCTTGAGCACCATTGGCTGGAATAAAGGTCCTGCGCCAGTATTGAATTCGCGTCAGGCGGACATGATTTGCATCCCTACCTCACGGCCTCGCACTGTCGCTTTCCCGATGGCCGCCATGAACAGGTGCTCAACCGGTGCCCTTCACCTCGCCTGGCTCGCCGTGATCTCCAAGAGTTCACGTGGTCGATCGGTATGAATGCGGCACCCACTCACCCCACTTCGCCTCGTAAATCGCCCTGTTCGCCTCGAACAGCGCCTTCCTCTTTTCCTGCTTTAGCTTGTTGAAGGATGCGGACAGGTTGTGGTGCACGAAGACGTCGTCCGCACACGCAATACTCCAGCCCGCCTGCTCCACACGACGGCAGTAATCGTCGTCCTCGAAAAATCCTATGCCGAAGGCCTCGTCAAGAGGCCCCACTTTTTCGTAGACGTCGCGGCGCATCATCACGCAGAAGAATGCAGCAGTGCGCAGGCTGGTCAGCACGCCCACGTGACGTGATGTATAGGCCGCCGACACCTTGAGCATGGTCGCCATGTCATCGTAAAGAATGTCGATGCGCGCCTCATTGCCGATATTGTTGGTGACCGGGCCAATCATCCCCAACCGCGTATTGCGCCGCAGATGCGCAACAAGCGTGGAGATCCAGCCTGGCGTGACGTGCGTGTCGTTGTTAAGCAGCACCAGGTATTCGCCGTCGGCGACTTCCAGGCCCTGGTTGTTGGCGGCTGCGAACCCGCGATTGTCGTCATTGAGGATGATGCGTCGTCCCGGACCGGCGGATACCCATTCCTGCAGGTACACCGGCGTCTCGTCGCTCGACGCGTTGTCGACCACGATGACGTCGAGATTCGAATAATCGGAGAGCTGCTCGAGACTGCGCAAGCAGATCTTCGTCAAGTCGAGATTGTTATACGTGACGACAATGACGCTGACCCTCGGCTGTTCCAGCGCCGCCACGCCTTTGGTCAGATCCGTGGCGCGATGCGCCCACGTCTGGCTCGCTGCGAATTGCCTGCGCCGCTCCACGAGTTCCGCGCCAGGCGGGGTCGCCAGTGCGCTCTCGAGTGCCCGAATGAACGATGCATGGTCAGTACCGGTGCGCACGAGATCGCCAAACTGCCGGATTTCCGGCAAATCAATCGAGACCACTTCCTTGCCGGCGCTGAGGTACTCGTAAACCTTGACCGGATTGGTCGCCAGGGTGAGCGGGATGACCTGGAACGGAAGCAGACACACGTCAATGCCATCGAGATAGGCGGGCAGCGCCGCATACGGCACTTCGCCGGTAAACTCGACGTTGGCCAGATGCTTCAGGCGTTGTTTTGCGCCCACCGTGTCCGCACCAACCAGCAGGACGAGGCAGTCTGAAAAGCGTCGTGCCACTTTTTCGACAAGATCGAGATCGAACCACTCTGCAATGGCACCGTAATAGCCGATGACCTTGCGTCCTTTCGGATCCCGGAATGGCCGGTCCGAATGCCGGGCGAAATGCTCATACTGGCATGCATTGCGCACCATCAGGCGCCGCGGATTATGCTTGCCGGCCTCGTCATACAGCCAGTCCGAGGTGACCACTAACAGGTCGGACGTACCCATCAATTCCCGTTCACGCGCCAGCACTTCAGGACTGTTGTCCGCAAAGCCGCCATGATGGTCCATGCAATCGTAAGCCAGCGAGCTGTTCGGCAAGATCCTCGCCGTTTCCAGCCAATACGGATGTTGAACCAGCGAAACGCATGCCGTGCTCCTGGTCCAATTCAGCAATATGCCAAGTCCTGCGCGTAATTGTTCGCGCGCATCGGGCGTGGGGATGCCATCGTAGATCGCCGGGCTACCCTGCAAGCGCAGTTGTACCTGGAAAAGCCGCCCCTGCTGGTCGAGCGGCTCGACCGCGAATCCCGGCAAGGGGTGGTTGACGAAATTGTTCGAGATATAGAACACGCGATGCCCGGCCGCAGACAACTCGCGCGCCAAGTGCTGGGGGCGCTGCGTGCGAAAATGCCAGTCGATGACGGCCCAGATGAAATAGTCCCGCTTCCCCGCCATCGCGGGAGCCAGGCTCACTGCCTTCGCCGGCAAGGTGTCCGCACTAGCCCCCGGCGAAATTGCCGCCTGCGTGGCGTCCGCGCTGCGCCTGACGAGGTCGATGATGCGTTGCTGGTCTGCGCTTGCCAGGCCGCCGTGGCGAACGGTACGCATCAGAAAGCGCAGCGGGCGCGTCAACCGCCAGGATCGACTCGCCTTGATTTGTTCCAGCTCCGCACGAACCACATCCAAGGAACACTGTCGCGCAAACGCCTTGGCGCTCTCTCCCTTGGTGATCACCAGGTCCCCACGCAGCGACTGTACTTCCTCGCTTAGCTCGCTCAGCTCCTCCAGGAGGCGCTGCCGTTCCGCCTTTGCATGGGCCAGTTCCGCCTCGTGTGCAGCACGCACCGCTTTCGCCTCCTCGATGTCTTGGAGGTGAAGCTCCATCACGGCCCTCTTTTCGTCAAAGATGCGCTGGGCCTCGGCCTTGTAAACCTCGATGTCCTGGAGATGGAGGTCCATCACTCCGCTCTTTTCGTCGAAGATTCGCTGGGCTTCTGCCTTGTAGGCGTCGCGCTCTTTCTCCACCTGGTGCAGGTCTGACGACATCTTGTCGAGGATCGATAGCGGAACAAGATCAGCGATGGCAGGCTCAACAATGGCCAGTCGCGCCGTTATGGCGGCCAGTTCGCCGTCAACCTCTGGCCATTTGCCGGCACGATCGATCGCCACGACGCGCCTGTACAGGCCGTCAAGGTAATCATGCCAGCCGCCAGGCAGTACATCTTTGCTCGCGGCGAGATGCTGATGCCGAAGATCGTGCCGCAGATATTCATTGACCTCATTGGCCACTTGCTGCGAAGACAACGGCCAATGGATGTCGAGTTCGGACTCGATACGCCCCAGGCAGGTCTGCCAGTCCTGCAACAGGTCGTGGTAGCTCACCACGCAGCGAGGCAGGTGGCGGGAGGCTTCCAACGGCTCGCACAAGTAGCGCAACCACAACAGTGAAGAGCTGGCGGCCGAAAGGTCATTCCGCCGCATCAACGAACCGGAAACTTCGCTGGGGTGGCGTAGCGCGAAGACCAGCTTGGGCTGGATACCCAGGCCGGCAAGGGCTTCAAACCATAGCGGCAGCAACCGGCAAATGCGCGGGTCCTTGACGGCCCAAAGCGCTGACCCGCCGAACTCCGCCTGGATCAGGGCGGACAGTTTGTCCACAAAGCCCGCATCACTCAGTTGAGCCAGCCAGTCTTCGCGAAGTTTGCGCGGATCGTCCCAGCTTGAACCGAGGAATTGCAGGATCTCCTCATGCAGGTCAACGACTCGCTTGTTTTCCCAAAAGCCCGTCGCATTGTCGTTTGCCGGCTCAAGCAGTTCGGAGCCGAGCGGCACGCCGTGTAGATTGAGAACACCAGTCAACGCGGACGTGCCGCTCCTATGCATTCCGATGACCAGCAGGGCCTGTCTAAGTGCGGATGATGGTTGGGTCATACAGAAACCTTGCTGGACAGGGGCACAACTACGTCGGGAACAACGCAGAAATCAACTAGGCCGGTTGCGGTGCGCTCGGGCTCTGGCATAACGCGGAACATGGCTGCGTCAATCAAACGGTCAATATAAGTTTCTTCTCCACCTACGTTGGCGAGTACTCCTGCGTTGAGGAAGTAAGTCCCGCCGTCCAGCAGGCAACGGAAGCGAAATCGAACCTCCATTTCCCCTCCGGCCTCGATCGCCGGTATCGCACGTGGGAGATTGGTGGCTCCCCCGCCGAGCTCCAGGCCCGTCAACGTTTTGATGAGCATGCCGAAGCGCACCAGGAATGCCGGTTGATCGAATTGCACGCGGTAGGTATAGACATACTCACCGCCGCCGCGGAGCACATTGACCTTGGTCCCTTCGAGAGTCTGGATATGTGGATGGACAATCGTGGCCCCGCGTGCGTCGTAGCGCACCGTACTCTTGGGCTCCATGCCTTCGTCAAACCAGCCGGCACTTTTCGGCGCGTGCTCACGCCCACCCTCAGGCTCGGTGGTGGCCGATCGCACCAAGTCGGCATCCTCGCGATCGATCTGAGAAAGAGACGACGGAGCCTCGAGCTCCGATGCGTCCTCGCGCTCGCCACGAATCATTTCACGCACCTGATTTGCGCGGTCAACCGGCACGTAGAGCATCTTGTGGTAGCGCGAGACAACGAACTTGGGCGAGCCACTGGCCAGCATCTCGCCCCGATCCAGCAGGAGCGCACGGTCGCACAGCTGGGTGACGATGCCCGCTGAATGCGATACGAACAGAACGGTCGCCCCGTCGTCCCTGATGCGATTGATGCGAGCAAAGCACTTTCGCTGGAACGCTTCGTCGCCGACCGAGAGTGCCTCGTCGACAACAAGAATGTCGGGCGTCACATTGATCGCTACCGCAAAGGCGAGGCGCACATACATCCCGCTCGAGTAGCTTTTGACAGGCTGCTCGACGAACTCCCCGATATCGGCAAAGGCCACGATGTCGTCGAACCGTTCCTCAACTTGCTGGCGAGTCAGTCCGAGCACTGCGCCATAGAGAAATACGTTTTCACGACCTGTGAACTCAGGATTGAATCCGGCGCCGAGTTCGAGCAGCGCAGCGATGCGGCCATCCACTCGGACCTGCCCCGACGATGGGCTAAGTGTTCCGCAGATGATCTGGAGCAACGTGGATTTGCCTGAGCCATTTCTGCCCACGATGCCGAGCGTCTCTCCACGCCGCACCTGGAGGTCGATGTTTTTGAGCGCCTGAAACTCTCGATACCAGCGATGTTTGGCCTGGCGCGGGGACAGCATCTGACAGAGCCGATGAAAGGGCTTTTCATAGATCGGAAACGACTTGTTCAGCCGATCGATCTGGATCACTGCCTCAGATGACATCGGCAAAGCCTCGTCGGGTCAGACGAAATACCCCGTAGCCGCCGTAGAGGACAACCAGCGCACAAAGCGTGTAGACCCCAAGTCCCAGCCAGTCAGGCAGGCGTCCCCAAAGCGTAACGTCGCGCGCCTGATCGATGATGAAAGTCAATGGATTAAGCCTTAGCGGCCATCTATACGCAGGCGGCAGCGCCTCGATCGGAAACATGGCGGTCGACGTGAATAGCATGGCGGTCGCAATCACGCCGGTAATCTGGCCGATGTCCCGCAGGTACACGCCGAGCGCGGCAAGGAACCAGGACATGCCCAGGGCAAAGATCACCAGCGGCAGCATGACAAGAGGCAGCAACAGGGTCGTCCAGGCCAGCGTGTGGTCCAGGGCAAGATGCAATACGAGGAAGACCAGGAAGTTCATCACCGCATGAAACAGTGCCGACATCACCATGGGCCAGGGCAATATCTCAAGCGGAAAAATCACCCGCTTTACGAAGTTCACGTTCCCCGTCACCAGGTGTGGCGAACGACTGAGACACTCCGCAAAAAACCCATGCACGATCAGTCCGACAAACAGAATGATCGAATAGTGCGTTTGCCCGTTTTCGGCTTGAGGCCAGCGTGCCTTCATGACAAAACCGAACGCAAACGAATACACGAGCAGCATGAGGAAGGGGCTGATCAGCGACCACAACAGCCCGAAACTCGCACCCTTATAGCGACCCAGCACATCTCGCTTGGCAAGCTCTTTCGTCAGCGACCAATGCCGACCGATCGCGCTGAATGGCCCGGTATCCGACCGTGACGCCGCGATATTTGAGGGAAACTCCAAACTCATAACCTCAGACTGTTGCGTTAGGGGTGGACATGGGCATCAACCCAAGGCTGCAGCGAGCTCACTCCTGAGATCTGCAACATCCTCGACCCCCACCGAGAGGCGTATCAGCCCATCGCTGATGCCCAAGCGCTTGCGGTTGGCAACCGGTACCGAGGCGTGCGTCATGATCGCCGGATGTTCGATCAGGCTCTCGACTCCACCCAACGACTCCGCCAAAGCGAACAATTCGCAACGCTCGAGCATCCGGCGCGCCTTCTTCAGGCCACCTTTGATTTCCGCACTGATGATGCCGCCGAAGCCGTCCATCTGCCTTTTGGCCAAGGCATGTTGCGGATGACTTTTGAGGCCCGGATAAATCACCGTTTCGACGCCGGGGTGCTTCTCGAGCCACTTGGCCAATTCCATGGCACTTTCACAGTGCGCCCGCATGCGCAGGTGCAGTGTCTTGAGTCCCCGCATCGCCAGGAATGAGTCAAACGGGCCTGCGATGGCACCCACGGAGTTCTGCAGGAACGCCATCTTATCTACGAGCTCAGTGTCATCGCCCGCAACGACGATGCCGCCGACCATGTCGGAGTGGCCATTGAGGTACTTCGTCGCCGAGTGCAATACCAGGTGTGCGCCATGCTCGAGAGGTCGCTGAAGCATGGGCGAGCAAAACGTATTATCTACCACCAGGATCAGGCCATGTTTCCTGGCAAAGCTGGCGAGCTTGGCCAGATCAACCAATTTGAGCATCGGGTTGGTCGGCGTCTCGGCCCAGATCATCCTGGTATTGGGTTTCAGGGCAGCCTTCAGCGCCTGCAGGTCATTGAGATCTGCAAAAGTGAAGTCGAGACCCGCCGACCGGCGACGGACTCGTTCAAAAAGGCGATACGTGCCGCCATAGAGATCGTCCATGGCAATGACGTGGCTGCCACTATCCAGCAAGTCCAGAACGGTACTGGCCGCAGCCAAGCCGGACGCGAAGGCGTAACCGGCCTTGCCCCCCTCAAGCTCCGCCACGCAGCGTTCGTAGGCCATCCGCGTGGGATTCTGTGACCTGGAATATTCATATCCCTTATGCACACCGGGACTGGTCTGCACATAAGTCGACGTGGCGTAGATGGGCGTCATGATCGCACCCGTGGCCGGATCAGGGTGCTGACCGGCATGAATGGCGCGCGTACCCAGGCCGAGTGGGGTCTTGGTCATTTTTGCCTTCATATACAATCACTTGTGTGCAGGCGAAGTGCCCGCCGCCAGTTAAAAGGAAGCTATCTTAAACCAACTGGGCCCCCGCCCCCGTGGGAAGGTCATTTCTGAACGCCGCCCTACCCAAGCATTTTCAATCTCCACGTAGAAATTTTCCATTCGACGGGAATGGGCAAGTTTTTCAGGCCGTCTTGGCGTGACACAATGTCCTAATTGCATCCAGCGGTCATAAGGAACTATGAAGACACTGCTCGTCACCGGCGGCGCCGGCTTTATTGGCGCCAATTTCGTGCTCCAGTCCATAGCCCAGGGACTTGGGGTTGTTAACCTGGACAAGCTCACTTATGCCGGCAACCTGGATACGCTGTCCTCCTTGAATGGCAACGACAGGCACATCTTCGTTCAAGGCGATATCGGTGACCGCACCCTGGTTGCCCGGTTGCTTGAACGGCATCGCCCAGATGCGATCGTGAATTTCGCCGCAGAGTCGCATGTCGATCGCTCCATCGACGGGCCTGCGGCATTCATCGACACCAATGTCGTAGGCACGCTAGGGCTCCTGGAGTGCGCGCGCGACCACTGGCGCAGCCTGGACGGGGATGACCGCGCAGCATTTCGCTTCCTGCATGTTTCGACGGATGAAGTGTATGGCTCTCTTGGCGCCGACGGCTTGTTCACCGAACAAACACCTTATGCGCCTAACTCGCCCTATTCCGCCTCGAAAGCGGCCTCGGACCATTTGGTCCGCGCCTTCCATCACACCTACGGCTTGCCGACGCTAACTACGAATTGCTCGAATAACTACGGCCCATTCCAGTTTCCCGAGAAGCTTATCCCTCTGATTATCCAGAAGGCGTTGGCGGCTCAAGCATTGCCCGTCTACGGCGACGGCCTGAATATTCGCGACTGGCTCTACGTGGGTGATCATTGCACGGCCATCCAGAGCGTGCTGGAGAATGGTCGCGTCGGCGAGACCTATAACGTGGGCGGCAATGCCGAACGCGAGAACATCGTGGTCGTAAAGACCATCTGCGCGCTGCTCGACCAGCGCCGGCCTATGGCTGACGGGCGCAAGCGCGAATCGCTGATCACCTTCGTCAAGGATCGCCCGGGGCACGACCGGCGTTACGCGATAGATTCGAGCAAACTTCAGTCCGAACTCGGCTGGAAGCCCTCGCAGACGTTTGAAAGCGGTATCGCGCACACGATCGACTGGTATCTAGCCAATCAGCGCTGGACCGACCGAGTGACGGATGGCAGCTACCGCATGGAGCGACTCGGCGCATGACAGCCAACAAAGGCATCATCCTGGCCGGCGGTTCCGGCACACGGCTCTACCCCATCACCCAGGCAGTGAGCAAACAGCTGCTGCCGGTATACGACAAGCCCATGGTGTACTACCCGTTGGCCACCCTGATGCTGGCCGGCATTCGCCAAATATTGATGATCAACACGCCCCACGAACAGGCCTTGTTTCAACGCCTGCTTGGCGATGGTTCGCAATGGGGCATCGAGATCAGCTATGCCGTTCAACCCTCACCAGATGGCCTTGCTCAGGCGTTTGTCATTGGCCGCGACTTCATTGGAACCGATCCGAGTTGCCTGGTCCTGGGCGACAACATTTTCTATGGGGTCGGGCTGACCGAGCGCCTCAAGCGCGCCACCTCACGCGAACATGGCGCCACCGTCTTCGGTTACTGGGTGCGCGATCCGGAGCGCTATGGCGTGGCAGATTTCGATAGCCAGGGCAAGGTTATTGGCCTTGAAGAGAAACCTGCCAAACCCAAGTCCAACTATGCGGTTACGGGCCTTTATTTCTACGATGGCCGTGCGTGCGATTTCGCCTCCGAACTGAAGCCGTCACTTCGCGGAGAACTCGAAATCACCGACTTGAACCGCTGCTATCTCGACGACGGTTCACTGCAGCTCGAGCAGCTCGGCCGCGGCTACGCCTGGCTCGACACCGGCACACACGAATCGCTGATGGAAGCGGGCAACTTCATTCAAACCATCGAGCACCGACAGGGACTGAAAGTCTGCTGCCCCGAGGAAATCGCCTACCTCAGTGGCTGGATCGACGCCGAACAGCTCTTGCGCCTGGCCGCACCACTGGCCAAGACGGGCTACGGACAGTATCTGCGCAATTTGACCGTGCAAGGCTACGTTCGATGAAGGTGATCGAGACTTCGTTGCCTGGGGCTGTGGTTATCGAGCCGCAGGTATTTGGCGACGCGCGCGGCTTTTTCTACGAGAGCTACAACAAGGCCAAGTATCACGAGGCCGGCATCACCGCAGAATTCGTGCAGTCCAATGTCTCGCGCTCCGCCAAGGGCGTACTTCGCGGCCTGCACTATCAGTGGCCCAACCCCCAGGGCAAGCTGGTAAGCGTGCTCGAAGGAGAGGTATTCGACGTGGCGGTCGATGTCCGTCGTGGTTCGCCCACGTTCGGGCAATGGACCGGGGTCATGCTGACTGCCGACAACCATCGCCATTTCTGGATACCCGAAGGCTTTGCTCACGGCTTCTGTGTGCTCTCGGATGCCGCAACCTTCTCGTATCAATGCACGGCGCTGTACGACCGCATCGCTGACGCCAGCGTGCGCTGGGACGACCCGGACATCGGCATCGACTGGCCGGTCAGCCAGCCACTGCTGTCCGAGAAAGACCAGAAGGCCCCGCGGCTGAAGGACGTGGCGGCCGACCGCCTGCCGGAGCTCCTTCGTTGAAGATCGTCTTGCTCGGTGCCAATGGCCAGCTCGGGCGCAGCTTCCTGCTCGATCGCGGCCTCGCCAGCCTTGGCACATTGATACCCGTAACCCGCGACGGCAACCTGGCCGACGGCGGCCATGGCGAGACGGGTGACCTAGCGTCTCTTGCTGGCATTCGCGACCTGCTTGAACGCACGCGACCCGACATCATCGTGAACGCGGCCGCTTATACGGCGGTCGACCGGGCCGAGCAGGAAGAGGACCTCGCCACCCGGGTCAACGGCGCGGCGCTGGCCACGATCGGCGAATGGGCTGCTCGAAATCGGGCGCTCGTGGTGCACTATTCGACGGACTACGTCTTCGATGGGGAAGCCCGACACCCCTACCCGACCGACGCACCCACTTCCCCGATCGGAGCTTACGGCCGCGGCAAGTTGGCAGGCGAACGGGAGTTACGCGCCAGTGGCGCGCAACACCTCATTCTCCGTACGGCATGGGTCTATGCGGCCCACGGGCATAACTTCCTGCGCACCATGCTCCGCCTAGGGGCTGAACGCGACCAGCTGCGCGTGGTCGCTGATCAGCATGGCGCGCCGACCTCCACCAACCTTATCGTGGCTGGAACGGTGGCCGCGCTGAAGCGCTGGTTGGAGTCGCCGGAAACGGTACGCGGCGAACTCGAAGGGACGCACCATCTTGTCGCCAGTGGTGAAACGACGTGGCACGGCTTCGCCTCAGCCATCTTCGATCAGGCGTTGGAACACGGCCTGCTTGCCCGCAAGCCAGACGTCCAGGCCATCGGCACCCTTGACTTCCCAACTCCGGCGAAGCGCCCAGCCTTTTCTGTGCTGGACAACACCGGATTCCAGAAACGGTTCGCTTTTACGCTCCCTCACTGGAGCAATGGCCTTACCGAGGTCATCCGCGAACTCTCTTCCAAGAGATCCTGAAGCCATGTTGATTCCTCTCATACTCAGCGGTGGCAGCGGCACGCGGCTGTGGCCGGTATCGCGCAAAAATTTGCCCAAGCAGTTTCTGTCGCTGACCGGACAAGGCACCTTGTTCCAGCAGACGCTGGAGCGCACGCACCTGCTGCAGGATGTGACCGCCCCCATCGTTGTTGCCAGTGAGGATCATCGCTTCCTGGCCGCCGAGCAGCTTTTGGAATCAGGCGTCGAAGGCGCCACGATCGTGCTTGAACCCATGCCACGCAACACGGCGCCGGCTATCGCGCTGGGCGCCCTGCAGGCGATCGAGCGAGATCCGGAAGCAGTCCTGCTGGTGTTGCCCGCCGATCACCTGATCGGCGACGCAAAGAGCTTTACTGACGGCGTCCAGAGAGCTCTGCCGGCAGCTCGCGAGGGCTGGCTGGTCACCTTCGGCATCCGTCCGGATCGTCCCGAAACGGGCTTTGGATACATACGGCGGGCAGAGTCAATTGATGAAGATGCTTACCGTGTAGACCGATTCGTCGAGAAGCCTGCTTTCGCTACTGCCGAGACCTATCTCGCCGAGGGCGGCTACGACTGGAACTCCGGTATGTTTCTGTTCAAGGCCTCGCGCTACCTCGAAGAGTTGGCCGAACATGCACCGGCGATGCTCAGCGCCGTGCGCGCCGCCCATGCGTCGGCCAAAACGGATCTGGATTTCGTACGTATCGATGGAGACACCTTTGCCAAGGTGCCCGACAACTCGATCGACTATGCCGTCATGGAAAAGACCCAGCGAGCAGCGGTGATCCCCGTCGCCTGCGACTGGAGCGACATTGGCTCATGGTCCGCCCTCTGGCTTGCCGGAGCACGTGACGCAGAAGGCAACCTACGCGAGGGCGACACCATAACGGTGGATACTCGAAACTCCCTGCTGCGTTCGCACGACCATCATCTGCTGGCCACAGTAGGCGTCGACAACCTCATCGTGGTCACAACGCCCGATGCCACCCTGGTCGCGCATCGCGATGCCGCGCAGGACGTCAAGCGCGTGGTCGACGAACTCAAGGCGGCGGGCCGCACCGAGCATTCACTGCATCGCGTGGTTCGTCGTCCCTGGGGTAGCTACGATTCGCTCGAATCCGGCGAACGCTTCCAGGTAAAACGTATCATGGTCAAGCCTGACGCAGCACTGAGTCTCCAGAAGCACCACCATCGTGCAGAGCACTGGATCGTGGTGTCCGGCACGGCGGAAGTCACCTGCGACGACAAGGTATTTCTGCTCGGCGAAAACCAAAGCACCTATATCCCGCTGGGCAGCGTCCACCGGCTGCGCAACCCTGGGAAGGTACCTTTAGAGATCATCGAAGTGCAATCAGGAAGCTATCTCGGTGAGGACGATATTGTCCGCCTTGAGGACGTCTACGGCCGCTCCTGAGCCACCGCTGCACTTGCCGGCGCTCGTGAGCCCATACCCGCGGGACCGGCTAGTTATTGTCGCTAAGATGCCGGAGGGGCAAGGGGAGCTACACAGCTCACGTGGCCATCCTTCGCCACCGCTGTATTTCATTGCCCGTCCGACGGAAAAGCCTGATGCACACCCACCCCTCGCCCATGGCCAACGCTGCCGCATCCGCGAACGCCCGCGTGTTGAGCATCGTTTCCACGCTGTACCGGTCCGAGTCCTATCTGGTGCGCTTCATCGAGGCTTGCGAGGCGGCAGCTGCTTCGTTGGGCATCGACGATTATGAATTCGTCTTCGTCGATGACGGCTCCCCCGACCATTCCGTAGCGCTGTTGCGGTCACTCCAGCCAGAAAAACCCCGCATCCGTATTATCGAGCTGGCGCGCAATTTCGGGCACCACCAGGCCGCCCTTGCTGGATTGCATCACGCAAAGGGCGCTCGCATCTTCCTGATCGACTGCGACCTGGAGGTGGACCCTGCCGTGCTCGTCGCCTTCTGGAGAAAGTTTGAGCAATGCGATGCAGACGTCGTCTACGGGTACCAGGAAGAGCGCAAGGGTGGGCTCGTCGAACGGGGCGCCGGTGGCCTGTTCTGGCGCCTGTTCAATTTGATGAGCGATACGCGCGTCCCGGTCAACCTGGTTACTGAGCGCCTCATGACGCGTCGCTACGTCGATGCCCTGCTATCACTCAATGACCGCAACATCTTCCTAGCCGGCATGATGGCCTGGGCAGGCTTCAGCCAGGTCGGCATGCCGGTGACAAAGTTGCAAAGGCAGGGGCGATCGACCTATTCCTTCGCCAAGCGCCTGCGGCTACTGGCCCGCGCCATCACCTCGTTCTCCGCCAAACCGCTCTATGTCAGCCTATGGATAGGGATCCTGGCGCTGGCCGCCTCCTGCTCCCATGCTGCCTACATCATCGTGCGCAAGCTGCTGCATCCAGAGTCGACGCTCGTGGGCTTTCCTTCGATCGTGGCTCTGCTCACGGGCATGTTCGGCGTCATGATGCTGGCACTGGGCATCATCGGGCTATACGTCGCGCGCATCTTCGTGCAGACGCAGGGGCGCCCCATCTTCATCATCAAGCATATCGACTGACCTTGTTGGATACCCACACGCACATGACCATCGAACAGGATCGCGACGCCTACATTCCCGGCTTCGCCTACTACGGGGACAATATCCTTCTTCTCAAGGCGACGCTGGAACAAATCGTCCGCCGTACGCGTGAGATGTCGTCCATCCGCCTGCTGAGCCTTGGCGTTGGCCATCGTTTCGTGGTGAAGGGGCTCTTGGACAGCTTGGGAGATCGTCTCTCGCGCCACGTGATCATCGAGGGATCTGCTGAAATCATCGACCTCTTCAACCAGGAGATGGCACCGCCCGCAAAACTGGAGCTGGTCCAGTCCTTCTTCGAAGACTTTCACACCGATGAACGTTTTGACGTGATTGAGATGGGCTTCATTCTTGAGCACGTCGAGGACCCGGGTCTCGTCCTGCAGCGCTTCAAGTCGTTTCTGGCACCGGGTGGCCGCATGATGATCGCTGTGCCCAACGCGTTCTCCCTGCATCGCCTCATCGGCCAACGGGCTGGCCTGATGGACGATCTTCACTCGCTGAGCGAAGCTGACCGCGCTCTTGGGCATCGACGTTATTTCGATCCTGCACAACTGGATGCGCTGATCTCAGCTGCTGGCCTGGACATCATCGGCCGCGCTGGACTCATGCTAAAGCCGTTCACGACGGGCCAAATGGATTCGCTACAGCTCAGTGACAAGGTACGGGAGGCCATGGATCAGATCGGCTTCGACCTTCCGGACATTTGCAATGGCCTCTTTGTCGAAGCGCGTCCATGCCGCTGACGGTTCTGGTGGTGGCGGGAGGGGGACTCCAGGGTGAATCTCTCGTTTCAAGCATCCGGGCCATTCCGGACGCCCGGATTATTGTGGCGGACACCATTGCCGATAATCTCGGACGCTTCTTCGCGGACCGTTATCTCGTGTCGCCAGCGGTCGCCGAGCTGGAGCCATTCGCGCAGTTTCTCGAAGCAACGATCCGACGCGAGCATGTGGACCTGGTACTGCCCTGCTCAAACCTGGTGATCAAGCCGCTTGCTTCGTTGCGCGATCTCATCGAGGCCGCTGGTGCCCGCCTGGGCTCGCCGGGAGGACGGCTGGTCGAGGTCCTGCTGGACAAGCAGTTGACCTACGAAGCCCTGCTGGATGCGGGCGTGCCCGTACAACGTCCGGTCCCGCTGTCGCTGCACTGCGAGCTTCCGCTATGCGGCAAGCCACGCAGCGGCTGGGGTGGGCGTGACATGCATGTCGTGCACACGGCCAGCGAGCTGGCGACGCTGGATATCGATGGCCTGGCGAGGAGTCATTGCTGGGTACCCTGGGTCCGCGAATTCGACGAATTCTCGGCCGATTTCGCCATCGATTTTGACGGACGCGTCTCGCCCATCACGTTGCGGCGAAGAGTCCGGACATCTGGCGGGTTCGCGGTGATCAGCGAATCGGTGTGCGAGGCCTCTCTAGAGAAGGTTGTCCAGGACGTCTCCCAGTGGCTGGCTTCGCAGCATGGCAGCGGCATTTTTAACGTCCAGGTACTGCGGCTACCCGACGGAACACTCTACGTTTCCGACATAAATCCCCGCCATGGAACATCGAGCTGCCACGCCTATGCGGAAGGAAACGGACTCGTCGCCTTCCTGATGGGTTTGCCGCAACGTCAGCCCACACGTTCCGTTCGGACCGTGCGCACACTGGGTCAACACAGTATGCCGACGCCGATCGACGGTCGCTGGCGCGGCATCGTGTTCGATCTGGACGACACCTTGATCGACCATAAGCGCTGGCTGATGGACAAGATGGCCGCCGCAGCGCCGGCCCTGTCTTCGCTGGTCGCTGCCGAGCGACTGCTTCGGACGACCTATGCCATCGTGGAGGAGGGACACTACGATCGGCTCATCGACTTGCTTGCCAGCCGGCTGCAACTGAATCACGTGCATGCAGAGCTGCTCGCAGCCTATCGGGCGGCGACGCCGGACCGGGCAACGTTTTTTGCCGAGGTCCCCGATGTGCTGTCCTCGCTAAGGGCCGCGGGCTTTCGCCTTGCCTTGCTGACCGACAACCCTCCGGCCAGCCAGCGCGCGAAGCTGGCAACCATTCCGGAGATCAGCAGCCTCTTCGACACGATGGTGTTCAGTCGTGAGCACGGCGACGAAAAGCCGGATACCAAGGCATTCCTGGTGACTTCCCAGCAACTCGGACTGGCTCCGGAAACTCTGCTGATGGTAGGCGACAATGTTGCCCGTGATGCCTTGGGCGCAGTGAAGGCGGGCTTTGATTCGTGCCTGTTGGTTGCGCGCCCGGGCGTACGCCATCACCACCATCACGAGTTGCTGCAGCACTACTGGCCAGAGGTATCTCAGCGCAGCTGGACTGCTTCTGACTTGCGCGTCCTGGCCACGCTGGGCCGTGCTTCCTCAGGGCTTTAATTCATGCGCGTTGCGATCATTCAATCGAGCTATATCCCCTGGAAGGGCTATTTCGACCTCATCCGTTCCGTTGATACCTTCGTGTTCTATGACGACGTGCAGTTCACCACGCGCGATTGGCGCACCCGTAACAAGATCAAGACGGCCAACGGCGCGCAATGGCTGACCATCCCCGTGGGGAACAAGACCGACCGGCTTATTCACGAGGTAAAGATCGAAGACCACAGCTGGCAGCGGAAGCACTGGGCCAGCATCGTGCACAATTACTCCAGGGCGCCATTCTTCAAGCAATACGAAGCTCTCTTTCGGGACATATACCTCGGAGTCGAGTGGCGCTCGCTCTCGGAGTTCAACCAGCACCTCACGCGCGTCATCGCTACGGAACTACTGGGCCTGAAAACCGAGTTTCGTGACTCGCGCGAATTCCACGTGAGCGGCAGGAAACAGGACCGTCTGATCGAGCTACTCCGCTGTATCGGCGGAACGCACTATCTTTCTGGCCCTTCGGCGAGAAACTACATTGACCCGCGCCAATTTGAGGCCAGTGGCATCGAGCTGACCTTCCACGATTACCCGCCCTACCCCGAGTACCCGCAACTGTATCCTCCCTTTGAACATGCAGTCAGCGTGCTGGACCTGCTGTTCAATGTGGGACCCACCGCCGCGCATTACATCTGGGGATGGCGCGAGGAGTAGCCAATGGCCTATATCTGCATAGCACTGACCATACTTTTCACGGTTTATGGTCAGCTCGTTCTCAAGTGGCAGGCATCGCTAAGTCTCCAGCAATGGGGCCAGGCGGCGCCGCTGCGATACGTCGTAAGCATGCTGCTCAATCCCTGGGTCATCAGTGGCCTGGGGGCGGCCTTCGCCGCTTCATTGTGCTGGATGCTCGCGGTGTCACGAATGGACTTGAGTAAAGCCTACCCGTTCACGGCACTCAACTTTGTCTTCGTGGGTTTGGCCGCGGTCCCGTTATTTGGGGAAGCCTATAGTTTGCCGAAGGTGCTGGGGCTCATCCTGGTGGTGGCCGGCATCCTTGTTTCCAGCCAGGGCTAAAAACGTGATTCCATTCAACAAACCGTTCATGACGGGCACAGAGCTCTCCTACATCGAGAGAGCCCATACCAACATGCAGCTTTCTGGTGATGGCCCGTTTACCCGGCAGTGCCATGCCTGGCTGGAACATCGCATCGGCTGTCAAAAGGCCCTTCTTACCCACTCTTGCACCGCGGCGCTCGAGATGGCGGCCATGCTTCTGGACCTGCAGCCGGGGGACGAGGTGATCATGCCCTCGTTTACGTTCGTGTCCACCGCGAACGCGTTCGTGCTTCGCGGTGCCCTGCCGGTATTCGTGGATATACGCCCAGACACGCTCAATATCGACGAACGACTCATTGAAGCCGCCATCACGCCGCGAACAAGAGCGATCTGCGTCGTCCACTACGCAGGTGTCGGCTGCGCCATGGACGTCATCATGGACATCGCCGACCGCCACGGGCTGATGGTCGTCGAGGACGCCGCCCAAGCCATCATGTCCACCTTCAAGGGACGCCCGTTGGGCAGTTTTGGCCACCTGGCGGCATTAAGCTTCCACGAGACCAAGAACGTCATTTCCGGCGAAGGCGGTGCGCTGCTGATCAATGATCCGCGACTGGTCGAGCGCGCCGAAATCATCCGGGAGAAAGGCACCAATCGCAGCCGCTTCTTTCGGGGCCAGGTGGACAAATACACCTGGGTCGATATCGGTTCCTCCTATCTGCCCAGCGAGATCCTGGCTGCCTTCCTGTTCGCGCAACTGGAGCGGGCGGAGGAGATTACAGCCAAGCGGAAGGCGCTTTGGGACCGCTACCAAAACTGGTTTCACGCGTGTGCTTTCCCCGGGGTGACGACGCCAACCATTCCGACGCAGTGCGGACACAACGCGCACATGTACCAGGTGCTGCTGGGCAGCTTAGACGCACGGACACGGTTTATCGACACAATGCGGCAGCAGGGAGTGCAGACTGTATTCCACTATCTGCCCCTGCATTCATCGCCTGCCGGACTTCGTTATGGCCGGGCGCACGGCTCGCTCGGGGTAACTGAAAGTGTCAGCGAACGATTGGTGCGCATGCCCTTCTGGCTGGGCCTTGAAGACAAGCTTGCGGACGTATTTCGCGCCAGCGAACAGGCCATCGGGGACCTGCTCATGAGAGTGCGCGCACGCCCAGAGGATCTCATGGCTGTCGATTAGCGGGCGCCTGCGACGGCGGCCTCACCAAGCATGCTGCAAGCGAAGCGTCACTATATTGGCGCCGCCCATCACTGGACAGGCGTGTCAAATGGCGCTCTATCAGGGCGCCACGGCCTTTTCGAACACCATCCACCGGCCCCCCACCCCGGCGACCTGCCTGTAGTGCGCTGAAGCAAGATAAGGCTCGACTTCAGCGCGAGCAGAGCCTGCGATGACTACGGTGCCGGGCTGTTCGCGTTGCAGCACGTCGACTAGGTCCTGACCAAGTCCGCCCTCCCCCGTAATGAATTTCGCTGCGCTGTAGCGTCGATTGAATTCATCCGGCTCGTTGAAAAGGGCATTCTTCAAGAAATCGACGCGCGTAATAAGCAGCGTATGCTCTGCCGAAAGCAGGACCATATCCTGGGCCAACGGTATGGGGGCCAGTACCGACCCGGGCTTTGCCAACGCCAGGCAAGCACGGGCGTCCGCCGCATAGGCATCAAGCGTCAAACCGGGAGGTGCGATGCGGACCCCGTTGTCCTTGCGGGTGACGGACGTCGGCGCAACCACGACCGCGAGGCCAAAAGCCAGTAACGCCAACCACGGCAGGTGTCGGCCGGCCCTGGCATCGGGGCCGATGCGATCCAGGCCGTATCCAAGCGCCATGCCGATCATCAGAGGCACCGGCAGCAGGTAGAAAAGCCGCCAATAGATGTTCTCCGTGGCGACAAATTTCATGATACCCGGCGCAGACCACGGGTTCAGATACAGCGCGAAGGCAATCGCCGTCCACAGCAACAAGAATGCGTGCCGACGAACGCGCCAGGAATAGAGGCAAATACCCGCTGCCAGCGCGAAGACGACAAATGCGGTTGGCAGGCTCGATCCGCCAGTGACCAGGTCCAGCTGACCCATGAACGTGTTGGGAAAGCCCGCATTGAGATCCGATCCGTAACCGGCGCGCTCCAAGGCATACCGACGATAGTCGAGCGCGAATGCGGCAACCGGCAGCAACGCCAGGCCGTAGGCGACACCCACGGGTATGACGCGGCGATGCGACTCGGTGCACCACCACGATACAAACAGTGGTATGGCGAGCAAGGGGAGCATGATCAGCGCGGTGGTCGTCATGCCAACTACCGCCAAAAACCCTACCAGCAGGGTGACCCAACGGGCCGCCTTCGGCTCCTTGAAGAAAAGTAGCGAGACCGCGATAGACGCCTGCAAGCCGACGAAAATAAATGCACACTTGGCCTGAAACATGCGCACCAGCGTGAAATTGCCAAAACTGCGATGGCTCTCGCCCATGAGTAGGAGCACGGGAACCAGCAGCGCCGCGCAGATGGCCGCTGTACGTGCAGACAGGCCAAGCAGCCGCAGGTTCAAAATGATGAACAAGACGCCGAAGGCGGCAGCCGCACAAGGGGCAAGCACGTAGTAGACCTTCAGGAAGTCCAAGCCGCTCACATGGGCGAATACGGCCTGGACGAATTCGTAGGACGTTGGATAGTACGGTGCTGCGGCGATGGGAAGTGATAGTGCTGGTGAGTGAGCCAGTTCGGGGATCAAACCGTCTATTCGGGCGTCCGAATGCGCCAGCAGATAAAGCACTTTCGGAAGATAGATCACGTCATCCGCATCGGGGCGATGCAGGCAAGTGGCAGCCAGAGCTCCCAGTGCGCATGCCACCAACATCCAAACCAGCGCCTCTTTGTTCGCGGCTCTCGCCAACGCCCACAGGTCGCGGCGATAGACCATCGCCAACACCAACGCGCCTGCCGCGAGCGAGAGCGTCAGGCCCGTCTGCAGTAATGCCGCTAAGTGGAACGAGAGACCGCCATAGACCGCCACGCGGACCAACAGCGTCGCCGCCGCCAGGGGAGACAGCAGGAGCGCCAGGGTCAACGAAACGAGATCGTCGCAACCACCAGCATGCGGCGCTCGCTGTGCAGGGGCTTTCTTGAGCCAGGACAATGCACGCATCGGATTCAGCCAAGCGTCTTTAAGGCTGAATCCGCCGGAGCGGAAACAGGGAGCCATCGATCAGCCTCACGCTCGCACCCGCAAAGTGATGTCGAGCGCTCGTCGTCATGGGACTTCAGCATCATTGACCGCACGCCCTTAGCCATTTTCTTCTCCAAAAATTCCTTCGCCGTCCTGCTGACATGGCCTGCGGCCGGCCGGTCCTGGGCGCGAAGACGGCATTTCCTTTCCAGGAACACAGAGGCCAGTCTGCGTTGCCTATAGCGATTCAACCAAGGCTTCGTCAGGAACAACCTGCGTAGGCCGCAACTTGCCGGCCTCAACGAGGCGCTATTCCACCGTGACCGACTTGGCCAGGTTACGCGGCTGGTCGACGTCGGTACCGCGCAGCACGGCCACGTGATAAGCGAGCAACTGCAGTGGCACGGTGAACACAGCGGGAGCGATGAAATCACCACCACCGTTGATGCGCAGTGTGACGCCACGAGCGTTGTTGCCTTCGAGGCAGGCTTCGCCATCGGCGAACACGAGCAATTCGCCGCCACGCGCCCGCACTTCCTGCAGGTTGGACTTGAGCTTGTCCAGCAGCGGACCGTTGGGGGCCACCGCGATGACGGGCATGTCTTCGTCGACCAGCGCCAACGGACCGTGTTTGAGTTCGCCGGCAGGATAAGCCTCGGCGTGGATATAGGAGATTTCCTTGAGCTTCAGCGAGCCTTCCAATGCCACCGGATATTGCGCACCGCGCCCGAGGAACAGCGCGTGCTGGCGATGGATCAGATGCGCCGAAAGCTCGATGATCTGCGGCTCCAGCTTGAGCGCGTCTTCGAGGGCTCGCGGCAGGTGCTGCAGCTGTGTGCACAGATCCACATAGCGCGCGCGATCCAGTCCACGCGATTGCGCCAGATGAAGGGTAAGCAGGGCCAGCGCAGCCAACTGGGTCGTGAACGCCTTGGTCGATGCCACACCGATTTCCGGGCCAGCACGCGTCATCAGCTTGAGATCAGCCTCGCGAACCACCGACGATTCGGGCACGTTGCAGATGGCCAAGGTGCCGAGATAGCCGCGGCGACGAGACTCGCGCATGGCAGCCAGCGTGTCTGCCGTTTCGCCCGACTGAGAGATGGCAACAAACAGCGTGCCATCGGGCACCACCGCTTCGCGATAGCGATACTCGCTCGCTACTTCGACGCTCACCGGCAGGCGCGCGTACTCCTCGAGCCAGTACTTGGCGACCAGGCCCGCGTGATAGCTGGTGCCGCAGGCGATGATATGCAGGCCGCGCACGCGATTCAGCAGCTCATCGCCATCAACGCCGAAGATATTGGGCAGTACGCCATGCGGACCGATGCGCGCCTCCAGCGTTGCCGCCACGGCATGGGGCTGTTCGAAGATCTCCTTCTGCATGTAGTGGCGATACTCACCACGTTCCACCGCATCGGCCGACAACTCGCTTTCATGCATGGAGCGCTCGACACGCTGACCGTCGAGACCGAAGATCGCCACGCTATCGCGCGTGATCTCGGCAACGTCGTCCTCGTCGAGATAGATGATCTTGTTGGTGACCTGGATCAGGGCCTGCGCATCCGAACCCAGGAAATGCTCGCCAATACCCACGCCAATCAGCAGCGGCGCGCCATGGCGTGCTCCGATGACGCGACCCGGCTCCTTGCTGCTGATCACGGCAATGGCATAGGCACCCTCGAGCTCCCGCACGGTCGCCATCACGGCATCGCGAAGGCTCAAGCCCGACTCGACGTGTTCGTTGATCAGGGCGGCCATCACCTCGGTGTCGGTCTCCGAGGTAAATACGTGACCGCGCGCCTGCAGATCGGCGCGCAGGCTGGCGTAGTTCTCGATGATGCCGTTGTGCACCAGCGCTACGCTGCCGGCCATGTGCGGATGCGCATTCGCCTCATTGGGCACGCCATGCGTGGCCCAGCGGGTGTGCGCGATGCCGGTGCCACCAGGGAAGGGCTCGGCCAGATACAGCGATTCCATCTCGCGCACCTTGCCCTTCGCGCGTACGCGGCGAATCTCGCCGCGATCCAGCACGGCCAGACCGGCCGAGTCGTATCCGCGATATTCCAGCGCCTTCAGGCCGGCGATCAACAGCGGCGCCACATCACGCTGGGCGGCAGCGGCAACGATTCCACACATCGGGTGTTACTCCTTCGAAACAGGTGCGATCCAGGCGGCCGCGAACGGCGACTTTCCACGCACGCGATTTCAACAAGCTTTCATGGCAACGGGCGGGCGATCGGATCATTCATCCTGGACTCGCCTCAAGCCGCCATTCAATGCACCTTGCGGCGTAGATAGTTCAGCAGATCGATCCGGGTGATCAGGCCCAGGAACTGCTCGCCATCGACGACGATGGCCACGTGGCCACGATCGAATACCGGTAGCAACGCTTCGATCGGCGAACGCACGTCGAGCATCTCCAGGTTGCTGGTCATCGCGGTGGACACGACATCACGGAACCGGCTCTCGTCGGAGTGCACGTGCATCAGCACATCGGACTCGTCCAGGATGCCTACCAGGCGATCCCCGTCCATCACGGGAAGCTGGGAGACGTCGTATAGCTTCATGCGTGTATAGGCTGTCATCAGCAGCTCGTTCGACCCGATCACCACCGTGTCGCGCTGCGCGAACGGGCGCAGCAGCAAGTCGCGCAGATCGCCATACTGCTCGCGCTCGATGAAGCCGTTGTCGAGCATCCAGTAATCGTTGTACATCTTCGACAGGTACTTGTTGCCCGTATCGCAGACCAAGGTCACCACACGCTTGGGACTGGTCTGTTCGCGGCAGTAGCGCAGCGCCGCTGCCAGCAACGTGCCGGTGGATGACCCGCCGAGGATGCCCTCTTTCGCCAGCAGTTCGCGTGCCACAAGGAAGCTTTCCTTGTCGGGAATCGCATAGGCCTTCTTCACGCGGGTGAAGTCGCTGATGCTCGGCAGAAAATCCTCACCGATGCCCTCCACCATCCAGCTGCCGGACTTGGCCGACAGCGTGCCTTCGTTGATGTATTGCGCAAGGATTGAGCCAACCGGATCGGCCAGCACGAACTCGGTGCTTGGCGAATGCTCGGCGAAGAACTTGGACAGTCCGCTGAGCGTGCCCGACGAGCCGCAACCGACCACGATGGCATCGACCTGCCCGTCCAGCTGCTCGAGAATCTCCGGTCCCGTCGTGGCGATATGCGCGGCCGGGTTGTCCATGTTGCCGAACTGGTTGATGAAGTACGCACCCGGGGTCTCGCGCGCGATGCGCTCGGCCATGTCCTGGTAGTACTCCGGATGGCCCTTGGCGACATCGGAGCGGGTGAGCACCACTTCGGCACCCATGGCCTTGAGGTTGAAGATCTTCTCGCGGCTCATCTTGTCGGGCACCACCAGGATCAGGCGGTAGCCCTTCTGCTGGGCCACCAGGGCCAAGCCAAGACCGGTATTGCCCGCGGTACCCTCCACCAGGGTGTCGCCGGGACGAATCTTTCCGGCGCGCTCGGCGCCCTCGATCATCGAGAGACCAATGCGATCCTTGATCGATCCGCCAGGATTGGTGCTCTCCAGCTTGAGGAAAAGCTGACACGGTCCGACGTCCAGGCGCTGCGCGCGTACCATCGGGGTACGTCCGATCAGTTCGAGGACACTCTGGTGGACCGTCATGGGGACTCCTTGCAGAAAGCACCGGTCGCGTCATCACGACCAGAAGGGGCTCTGATGATAACCGAGCCGCGGTACCCCCTTCCCCCATGCCAAAAACGGAGCGGCCCCGGAAACCGTTCCCTTGCGGGAGGTACCGGGGCCGCGTTCATGCGAAAACTCGCAGATTTAGTTGATGCGGTGCGCGTGATTGTCCCACATGCGCTGGAGCCGCTCCTTCGCGTGGAGTTTCTCCTTCTTCATGCCCGATAACGTCATGTCGTCGATGGGAAGCACGCCAATCTCGGCGTCGTGCACCTTGCTGTCGAGTTCTTGGTGGTGTTGGTAGAGCCGACGAAACTCCGCGTCGGCCTTCATCAAGGCTTCGACATCATCACGCTGCTGGTTTTCAAACATGATTCGACCTCCTCTGGAGAGAACGACGGGCGACCCGTGGGGGCGCCCTCAGACGCTGAACGACATGCACGCGCCCGCCATCCATGCCGGTTGAGCGGGCCATGGACTTCGATGTAGGGGGTGGGTAGCTGCATGATTCCGGTCAATGACCCAAGGGGCGAAGTGCGCCTTGGGAACTTGACCCTACTCCCCGGATCCGGGTCATGCAAGCGTCACAAAGGGACTAGATCGACCGCCAAATATTCGAAAAAAAGGCTGCCAGAACAGTCTTTTGCACGAATACAACGAAGACTTTCCGGATCTTGAACGAAACCTCGCAGCAAGCGACTTCGCCTTGCCCTACTCACCGAAAGTAGGAAGGCCGACAGGATCACCCTGCCGGCCTTCGGACGGGCTCGCGTCTTACTTGCCCTGATCTTTCTTTGAACTGCTGTCGTCAGAGGACGAGCTGTCGCCCTGCATCTGCGCACGCATCGCTCGCGCTGCCTGGGCTGCCAAGTCGGCTTGCTTTTTGGCGGCATTGGCGGCCTTGGCCTGCGCGGCGGCGAGCTTCTTGGCCTGCAGCGCCTCGGCCTGCGCCTGGGCGGTGGCTTCGGCACCTTCTGCCTGCTGGCGTGCGGCCTCTTCCTGCGCCATCTGGTACTGCAGGCGCTGGCGATCGAGCTCACGGCGGGCCTGATCGGCCTCGCGGCGACTGCCGTCGAGCAGGATCTGGTCGTGCTCGCGGTCGAGCTGGTTGATCTTCAGCTGCGCGTCCTGCAGCTGTGCCGTGGCGCGTGCGAGGTCGACCCGGCGCTCGGCCAGATAGAGCGCATGGGCACGGTCGCGGGAGCGGGCCTGAGCCAGCTGGTTGATGGCGTCGCGGGCGCGTGCCTGCTCAGCCTGGGCGTAGCTGCCCAGCGCCGGGTCGCTGGCGAGCTGGTCAAGGCTGCTGTTCAAGCGGGCGATGTCCATGTCGTCCTTGTTGCTGGCGTGAGCGATACCCACGGCAGCCATCGCCAGAACGAGCGCCGAACAACGGAGGGTCAAGGTATTCATGGATGACCTCCCTGGTCAGTGGTCGACTGGGGTACGGTCTGGAAACCCTGCCCCTGGGGGATGGGCTCGGCAAGCGAGGAAGCAGCGGGAGCCGGCATATCCGCCGGGGCCTGCTGCTGGACCGGAAGGGCCGGATTCTGGCTCTGGTCCTGCTGCTGTTCATGGCTCAGCGACTGGTCGATCTGATCACGCAGCTGGCGGTTGGCGTCGCCCTTGCTCTGGATCTGCGACCGGGCCGCGGCAAGGCGGGCCTTGGCGCGGGCCAACTCAGCATCCGCTCGGGCTTCGTCGGCCAGGGTAGCGGCATCGTCATATTTGCCCTTGGCCATGGCGGCCTGGGCCTGCTGGAACTTGTTTTGCGCAAAACCCAGGTCCACCGGCGCGTAATCGGCGGCGTCGGCATCGCGGGCAGCCTGCAGCTGCACCTGGGCCTGGTTCATGATCCCGTCCGGCGGCGGCGTGGAGGCGCAGCCGGAAAGCGCCAGCGTGAATGCCAGCGTCAGGGTCGAAACCGCCAGGCGAGCACCCCTAGGGCGCCCGAACAGCGGGAAAAAGATGTGCACCATCACTCATTCCTCTCGGAGTGTCGCAGCGTATTGTGGGCGGGCATAATCCACTTTAGCAATGCGCGCGAAATTCAGGGGATTCGAGTGGACATTGGTTACTTCCTCAAGCTAATGGTTGACAAGGGCGCGTCGGATATGTTCCTGACGACGGGCGCACCTGTGAACATAAAAGTCGAGGGCAAGCTGTACCCGCTGGGCAATACCGGCCTGCCTAGCGGCATGGTCAAGAAGATCGCCTATTCGTTGATGGACGAGGGCCAGGTACCGCAGTTCGAGCGGGACCTGGAGCTGAATATGGCGCTGGCGGTGAAAGAAGCCGGCCGCTTCCGCATCAACGTCTTCAAGCAGCGTGGCGAAGTAGGCATGGTGATCCGTGCCATCAAGAGCGAGATTCCCAGCGTCGATCAGCTGCAGCTGCCGGGCATTTTCCGCGAACTGATCATGGAGCCGCGTGGGTTGATCCTGGTGGTCGGCGCCACCGGCTCCGGCAAGTCGACCACGCTGGCGGCGATGATCGATCACCGCAACCAGCACTCGTCGGGCCACATCCTCACCATCGAGGATCCGATCGAGTACCTGCACCGCCACAAGCGCTCGATCGTGAACCAGCGCGAAGTCGGCCTGGACACGCACAGCTATCACGAGGCCCTGCGCAATGCGATGCGCGAGGCACCGGACGTGATCATGATCGGCGAGATCCGCGATACCGACACCATGGAAGCGGCCATCGCGTTCTCCGAAACCGGCCACCTGTGCCTGGCCACGTTGCACTCCAACAACGCCGACCAGACGCTGGAACGCATCCTCAACTTCTTCCCGGAATCGGCGCACAAGAACGTATTGATGAACCTCGCGCTCAATTTGCGCGCGGTAATCAGCCAGCGTCTGGTGGTCGGCAAGGACGGTCGCCGCCTGCCGGCTACCGAGGTGCTGCTCAACACGCCGCTGATCCGCGACATGATTCGCCGCGGCCAGGTGCACGACGTCAAGGAAGCGATGGACCGCAGCCTGCAGGAAGGCATGCAGACGTTCGACCAGTCGCTCTACCGCCTGTACAAGGAAGGCCGCATCGAGCTGGATGAGGCACTTAACAAGGCCGACTCCCGCGACGGCCTGTCGCTCAAGATTCGCTTGTCTGAAGGCAGCGGATCGGAGAGCACCGAACTGGTCGGCAACGATCCGTACGGGCTGGGCTTCTAGTAAACGAGGGGCGACGAGGGCCGGGACGATCGCTCAAGTCCCCGTCTCCTGGGTTGGCTGTCATTCCAGCGCGAGCCGCTGGAATGACAGCTTATTCATTGTCCTAACTTGCAGCAGGCGCGTCTGACTGCGCTTCCGGGGCCGCCTGCTGGAACGCCTCCAGCGCCTGGCACGCCGCATAGATACGCTGGATCGTCGGGAAGTCGTCCAGCGGCAGTTTCCAACGCACGGCGTTGTAGACCTGCGGCGCCAGGCAGGCATCCGCCATGCCGGGCTGATCGCCATGGCAGAAGCGGCCGGTCGCGACGTTGCCAGCCAGCATCGCTTCAAGCGCCCTGAAGCCCTCCCCAATCCAGTGTCGCGACCACACGCCCTTGGCGGCTTCGTCAGCATCGAACTGCGCCACGACATGCTGCAGCACCCGCAGATTGCCCAACGGATGGACATCGCAGGCCAATACCTGAGACAACGCCCGCACGCGGGCACGACCAGCCGGGTCGGCGGGTAGCAGGGGTGGCGTGGGCCGGGTCTCGTCGAGGTATTCGATGATGGCCATCGACTGGGTAAACACCTGCCCGCCGTCGACGAGGCAAGGCACCAGCTCCTGCGGATTCAAGGCCCGATAGTCCGGGGCATGCTGTTCGCCACCGTCCCGGACCAGGTGGACCGGCTGCGACTCATAGGCCAAGCCTTTGAGATTCAAGGCAATACGAACGCGATAGGCGGCACTCGAACGCCAGTAGCCATACAAGACCAAATCCGGGGTCATGATCGTGTCCTTTGCGGGCAGACTGAAATAGTGATTGCCTAGGATACCTGTCGCCTGGTTTGCATCGCCGGCGGCCGGACGGGACAATACGCGGTTCGCGCCTCCGGGCGTCCGTTTCCACGAATCCAAGCAAGGGAGTTCCGCCGTGTCCGTCACCCGCATGAGCGATCTGGAGCTGCGCGGCAAGCGCGTACTGATCCGCGAAGATCTGAACGTACCGATCGAGAACGGCCGGATCACCTCGACCCAGCGCCTGGAAGCGGCCCTGCCTACGCTCAAGCTGGCTCGCGACGCGGGTGCCAAGGTCATGGTGCTGTCGCACCTGGGCCGCCCCAAGGAAGGCCAGTTCGACGCCGAATCCTCGCTGGCCGCGGTCTCCACCTGGTTGAGCGACAAGCTCGGCCAGCCGGTGCGACTGATCGCCGACTACCTCGACGGCGTCGATGTCGCCGATGGCGAAGTCGTGGTGCTCGAAAACTGCCGCATGAACGTCGGCGAGGGCAAGGACGACGAGACGCTGTCGAAGAAATACGCCGCCCTGTGCGACATTTTCGTCATGGACGCCTTCGGTACCGCGCATCGCGCCCAGGCTTCCACCCATGGCGTGATCAAGTTCGCCCCGATCGCCGCCGCCGGCCCGCTGCTCTGCGCCGAGCTGGACGCGCTGGGCAAGGCGCTGGAGCATCCGGCCCGTCCGTTGTTGGCCATCGTCGCCGGCTCCAAGGTCTCCACCAAGCTCACCTTGCTGGAAAACCTGATCGGCAAGGTCGACCAACTCATCGTTGGTGGCGGCATCGCCAACACCTTTATCGCGGCCATGGGCTGGTCGGTCGGCAATTCGCTGTACGAGCCCGACCTCATCCCGGCGGCCAAGAAAGTCATCGCCGAGGCCAAGCGTCGTAATGCCGATGTGCCCGTGCCGGTAGACGTCGTGGTGGCTCCGGAGTTCTCGGCGCATGCGTCGGCCACGGTCAAGCCCGTCGACGCAGTGAAGGACGGCGAGCTGATCCTGGACATCGGGCCGGAGACGGCGCGCCGCTATGCCGAAATGATCGCCAAGGCCGGCACCGTCGTCTGGAACGGCCCGGTCGGCGTCTTCGAATTCGACGCCTTCAGCGCCGGCACCGAAACGCTGGCGCGCGCCATCGCCGCATCGCCCGCTTTCTCGATCGCCGGTGGCGGTGACACGCTTGCCGCGGTCGACAAGTACGGCATCGAGAAGGATGTCTCGTACATCTCCACCGGTGGTGGCGCCTTCCTCGAATTCCTCGAGGGCAAGGAGCTGCCGGCCGTGGCTGCACTCAGGGCACGCGCGGGTCGCTGATGCTCTGTCTGTTCGACCTCGACGGCACGCTGATCGATTCGGAGCTCGGCATTCTCGGCTGCGTGCGGCACGCCCTGACACAACTGGGCGTGCCCGCGCCTGCCGAGATGCGCCACTGGATCGGCCCTCCGTTGCGGCACAGCTTCGCGCCACTGCTGGATCACGATCACGATCGTATCGAACAGGCTGTCGAGCACTACCACGATCGCTTCCACACCATCGGCTGGCGCGAGCACACGGTGTATCCCGGTATCGAAGCGATGATCCGGCAACTGCAGACCGCTGGCCATCAGCTTGCCGTGGTTACCAGCAAGCCTGAGCGTCACGCGCGGCCGATCATCGAACATCTGCCATTCGGGTCTGCCTTCAGCCGCCTTTACGGCCCCGATCCGTCGAGTCCGCATAGCGAGAAGGCGGCGATGATTGCGGCGGCCCTGACCGACTTTGGCGCCGCACCAGAACAGGCCGCCATGATCGGGGACCGCCACTTCGATATCGATGGTGCGGTGGCCAATCGCGTACGCGGCGTGGGCGTGCTGTGGGGGTTCGGCAGTCGCGAGGAACTGGAAACCGCCGGTGCCCATGCGCTTGCACAGGATCCGGAACATCTGGCGACGCTACTGGTCGCCTGAGATCTTTTGGTAAGAGCGCACCCAGTGCGCGACAGCCTTCGAAGCGATAGTGGCGAAACTCTACGATCGCGCATAGGGTGCGCTCCTACAGGGAATCCGCGCATAAAAAACGCCGCGATAATCGCGGCGTTTTTTATGGTGGGGTTTGGGCGAGCACCTGCCCCTCATCCCAACCCTCTCCCCGGAGGGGAGAGGGAGTCCAGCATTAGCCAATCACGCGCTTCACGGCATCGACCACGTGGGTCACGGTGAAACCGAAGTGCTCGAACAGATGCGGCGCGGGCGCCGAGGCGCCGAACGTGGTCATGCCAACCACATCGCCGTCCAGGCCCACATACTTGCGCCAGAAGTCGGACGTCGCCGCCTCCACCGCCACGCGGGCACGGCACCAACCTGGCAGCACGCCTTCGCGGTATTCCAGCGGCTGTGCATCGAACACTTCGGTGCACGGCATCGACACCACACGCACCGGCACGCCCTGCTGGGCCAAGGCCTGTGCCGCTTCCGTCGCCAGCCCCACTTCCGAGCCCGTGGCGATCAGGATCGCCTTAAACTTGGTGTCCTGTGGATCGGACAGCACATAGCCGCCACGGGCAATGTCAGCCACCTGCTGCGCGGTGCGCGGCTGGTGCTTCAGGTTCTGGCGCGAGAACACGAGGCACGCCGGATTGCCCTTGCGCTCGATCGCCAGCTTCCACGACATCGCCGATTCCACCGCATCGCACGGACGCCACACCTGGTTGTTCGGGATGTAGCGCAGCGAGGCCAGATGCTCCACCGCCTGATGGGTCGGGCCGTCTTCGCCCAGGCCAATGGAGTCATGCGTGTACACGTGGATCGCATGGGCCGGGATCAAGGCGCTCATGCGCACGGCGTTGCGCGCGTAGTCGGAGAACACCAGGAAGGTGGCGTCGTACGGAATGAAGCCGCCATGCAGCGCCAGGCCATTGGCGATCGCGCTCATGCCGAACTCGCGCACGCCGTAATAGACATAGTTGCCCTTGCCATCACTGCTGTTGCCGTTGGCGGCATCCAGGCTGCCCTTCCACTTGGTCAGGTTGGAACCGGCCAGGTCGGCCGAGCCGCCGATCAGTTCCGGCAGCAACGGCGCGAACGCCTCGATGCTCATCTGCGAGGCTTTGCGCGAGGCAATTTCCGGACCGTCAGCCTGCAGCTTGTCGACGAAGGCCTGCGACTTGTCCGCCCAATCGACCGGCAGCTCGCCCGACATGCGGCGGGTGAACTCGGCCGCCAGCTCCGGATGCGCCGACGAGTACTTGGCCAGCGCATCGTGCCAAGCCCGCTCACGCTCAGTGCCAGCCTGCTTGTGATCCCAGCCGGCGTAGATATCGGCCGGAATTTCGAACGGGGCATAGCGCCAGTCCAGTGCGTCGCGGGCACCGGCGACTTCGTCCTTGCCCAGCGCCGCGCCGTGGCTCTCTTCCTTGCCCTGCTTATGCGGTGCACCGAAACCGATGATGGTGCGGGCGCAGATCAGCGTCGGCTTGTCGGACGAGCCCGTGGCCTGGGCCAGCGCCTGCTTGATGGCCTCGGCGTCATGACCGTCGACACCGCGAATCACGTTCCAGCCATAGGCCTCGAAACGCTCCGGCGTGTTGTCGGTGAACCAGCCGTGGACTTCGCCGTCGATCGAAATGCCGTTGTCGTCATACACCGCCACCAGCTTGTTCAGCTTCCAGGTACCGGCCAGCGAAGCAACCTCGTGCGAGATGCCTTCCATCAGGCAGCCGTCGCCCAGGAACACGTAGGTATGGTGGTTGACGATCTCGTGACCCGGACGGTTGAAGTGCGCGGCCAGTACTTTTTCGGCCAGCGCAAAACCCACCGCATTGGCCAGGCCCTGGCCCAGCGGACCGGTGGTGGTTTCCACGCCTGGGGTTTCGCTGGCTTCCGGATGGCCGGCGGTCTTCGAGTGCAGCTGTCGGAAGCGCTTGAGCTGCTCCATCGGCAAGTCATAGCCGGTCAGGTGCAGCAGCGCGTACTGCAGCATCGAGCCATGGCCATTGGAAAGCACGAAACGATCGCGGTTGAACCACTTCGGGTTGGTCGGGTTGTGCTTGAGGAAATCGTTCCACAGCACTTCGGCGATGTCCGCCATGCCCATGGGCATACCTGGGTGGCCGGAGTTGGCCTTTTCCACGGCGTCCATGGCGAGAGCGCGCACGGCATTGGCGAGTTCGCGGCGGGTAGTCATCTAGAGAATTCTCCGGGGCTGGGCGGCAGCTAAAAACGCTTATTGTCGCCGATCCGCGCGCGCCGTGTCGCCCATCGATGAATCGGGGCCATGCCAGTTTCGTGATTAACTGAAGCTTAATACTGCACTAACAAGTATTGAAACTCTTCAGCACGCTCCCCATCTAATTCCCCGGCACCGTCACAGACGGGTGCACGGGCCGCGTATGACCGAACCCCCGGCGACGCGGCCTGAACTTATAAGACGAAGAGGAATCCCCCAAATGAAGAAGACGCTTTTTGCTCTGGCCCTCGCTACCGCTGGCGTGATGGCTATTCCGGCTGCTTTTGCTCAGGACGCGGCCCCGACGGCTCAACAGGGTTGGTATGTCGGCGCGAACGCCGGCTATGCCGACGTGAGCCGTGGCGCCTATGACAATGGTGAATTCGCCGGTGGCATCAAGGGCGGCTACCGTTTCGCGATCAATCCCGAGACCTCGCTCGGTGCGGAAGTGGGTTATGTCTACCTGGGTCGCGTCAGCGCCAAGAACAGCTACTCGCAGAATTTCGCCGGCAGCAACGACAAGTCCAAGCTGCAGGGCGCTACCGCCGGCCTGAACCTGCGCTACAACTTCAACCCGAGCTGGTACGGCGAAGTGCGTGGTGGTGCCTTCTTCGCCAAGGGCGAGGGTCTGACCGACGACCGCGCCAACCCGCAGTTCACCAACTTCAACAGCACCCGCTACTACGCCGGCGCAGGCGTTGGCTACAACATCGCCCAGAACTGGAGCGTGGGCCTGAACTGGGACTACTACGACGGCAGCCAGAGCGACAAGAACATCCACCTGCCGACCAACCTGTACAGCGTCAGTGCGGAATACCGCTTCTGATCGACCTGTCACCAGACAATAAAAAACGGGCGCCGCGAGGCGCCCGTTCTTTTTGCAGCGATGGTGGGAAACGCAGTCTTACTTGGCGTTCCACTGACCCAGCGCGGCCAGGCCGTTTTCCTTGGCACGTGCGGCGATGGTCTTCTGCGCGTCGGCGTAGTTGGCCTTCATGTCCTTTGCCCACAGCTTCAGCGCGGCCTGCTGCATGGCGCGACCGTAGGAGAAGCTCAGCGGCCACGGGTGCGGGCCCATGCGGTTCATCGCATTGAGGTGCGCCGTCGACTGCTCGTCGGACTGACCGCCCGAGAGGAACACGATGCCCGGCAAGGTCGCCGGCACGGTGGTCTTGAGTACGCGCACGGTGGCTTCGGCCACTTCTTCGACCTCGACCTGTTCGTCTGAGTCCTTGCCCGGGATGACCATGCTGGTCTTCAGGATGGTGCCTTCCAGCATCACGTTCTGCTCGTACAGCGCATTGAACAGGCTGCGCAGCACGGCTTCGTGCACCTCGTAGCTGACTTCGATGCTGTGGTCGCCGTCCATGATCACTTCCGGCTCGACCATCGGCACCAGGCCGGCTTCCTGGCACAGCGCGGCATAACGGGCCAGGGCGTGGCAGTTCGCCTCGATGGCGGTGGAGCTGGGATTGTCTTCGCTGATGTTGATCACCGCGCGCCACTTGGCGAACTGCGCGCCCAGCTTGACGTATTCCTGCAGGCGCTCGCGCAGGCCATCCAGGCCTTCGGTGATCACGTCACCCGGGAAACCCGCCAGCGGCACCGGGCCCTTGTCGACCTTGATGCCCGGGATGATGCCGTTCTTCTTCATCACCTGGGTGAACGGCACGCCGTCCTTGGTCGACTGGCGAATGGTTTCGTCGTACAGGATCGCACCCGAAATATGCTCGGAAATGCCCGGCGCGGTGAGCAGCAGCTCACGGTAGGCGCGGCGATTCTCTTCGGTGTTCTCGATGCCGACGGCCTCGAAACGCTTCTTGATGGTGTTGGTCGACTCGTCGATGGCGATGATGCCCTTGCCGGGCGCGACCATCGCCAGGGCGATGCTTTCGAGGTCTTCGATGCTCATGACAACTCCGGATACTAGGCGGTGTGGGCCGCACAAGGTTAAGCCGCCCGCGAGGGCGGCAAGGCTCAAAGTCCGTAATTATATGCCATAAGGCCAAACAGGGTCCGGAGGGGCCCTGGATGGCACCGTGGCGGCCTCGGCCCGCCTCAGGCCTGGTCGAAGCCTGGCAGCTTGCAGGCGGCGACGATCGCCTTGCGCTGTGCCTCGTCGGCCGGCAGGTTGAACGGCACGATGAAGTAGGTGGAAACCGGCTCGCTATTGCGGTTGGTCAACGACGGGCCGTAGCGGAAATTGTTCACCACGCTCTTGGCCACCGCATCCAGGCCGCTCGGCGGCACGACCTTGCGCACGGTAACGTTCTGCGGAACGCCATCGGAACCGATCAGGTAGCTCACCGCCACGCAGCCCGGCTTGTCCATGTTGCTGCCGCTGTTGGGAATGTCGGCATCGACCTTGGTGTTGAGCATGATCCAGTACGACTGGATGTGCTCCGGCCCCACCATGCGCGCCTGCGACTGCGCCAGCAGTGGTGCCGCCCCGGACATGGCCAGTGCCAGCAACCATGCCTGGGTACAGCGTCGTGACGTCGTGTTCATGGAAAGCCTCCTGGGCTTGCATGGGGGAATGGGTCGCCCGAATTCTAGCCGCATGCAAGCTGCACGGACGTCTAGGGATGCTTACAGATCCCGCAGGCACTCCACCACGCCCTCGGCGCCCACCGACAGCAGCTTGAGCGTATTGGTACCGCCACCCTGGCCGATGTGGTCGCCATGGGTCAGCACCACGCGATCACCCTCGGCCAGCCGGCCTTGCACAAACAACTGGCGCACCGCGTCGCGGGCCGAACCAGCCGGTGTCTGCGATACGTGGGTGAATTTCACCGCCGTCACATCGCGGAAGATCGACATGCGGCGACGAGCATCGTCGAACGGCGACAGGGCGTAGATAGGCACTGCACTGCGATAGCGCGAAAGCCACTGTGCGGTGGCACCGGATTCGGTCAGCGCCACGATAGCGCGCACGCCCAGCTGCGCCGCCAGCACCATCGCCGCGAGGGCGATAGCCTGATCGGTACGATCCAGCAGATGGCCCTGGGTGGCCGGATCTTCCTTCGGCTCGAACTGACGCTCGGCACCCAGGCAAATGCGGCGCAGAGCGGCGACTGCCTTGTCCGGATGCGCACCTGCGGCCGACTCTTCGGACAGCATCACCGCATCGGTGCCGTCGATGACGGCGTTGGCGACGTCCATGACCTCGGCGCGAGTCGGGATGGGCGAACGCACCATTGACTGCAACATCTGCGTCGCGGTGATCACGGCGCGATTGCGCTGCACCGATTCGCGAATGATCTTCTTCTGCAGGCCCGGCAGTTCGGCATCGCCGATTTCCACGCCCAGGTCACCGCGCGCCACCATCACCACGTCGGAGGCGTCGATGATTTCGCCCAGTACGGGAATCGCATCGGCGCGCTCGATCTTGGACACCAGCGACGCCTTGCCGCCGGCTTCCTCCAGCAGGCGACGCGCTTCGTGCATATCAGCAGCCGAGCGTACGAAGGACACGGCCAGGAAGTCGCAGCCGATCTCCGCAGCCAGCTTGATATCGGCCCGGTCCTTGTCCGACAAGGCAGATACCGAAAGTCCGCCGCCCTGGCGATTGAGGCCCTTGCGATCAGACAGACGACCGGCGATCAGCACGCGGCAATGGATCTCGACGCCCGCAACTTGTTCCACCGTCATGGCGACCAGGCCATCGTCGAACAACAAAACGTCGCCGGCGACCACGTCGTTGGGCAAACCGTAGTAGCTCACGCCCACGCGGGTGGCGTCGCCCAGCGGCGCATCGGGACGGCAATCGAGCACGAAGGCATCGCCGACGCGCAGTTCGACCGGACCGTTGGCGAAACGCTCGACGCGGATCTTGGGGCCCTGCAGGTCGGCCAGGACGCCGACTTCGCGGCCAAGCTTGGCCGCCGCCTCACGCACGGCGACGGCGCGCGCGCGGTGATCGTCAGGCTGTCCGTGCGACAGGTTCAGGCGAACCACGTCGACGCCTTCGGCGATGATTTTTTCGAGCATGCCAGGCGCGTCGGTAGCAGGACCGAGGGTGGCAACTATCTTTGTGCGGCGCAGCGGATTTTCATTTGTCATGCTTCGAGGCTAGCAGAACTGACAGCTTGCGCCAGGGGGTTTTTCCGGGCTTTTTTGCCCCCATTAGGCAAGCTCAACTGGACTGCTTGTGGCATGCGGACCACCACGAGCCACTGGTATTACCAATTGATAAGTAAGTTAACGTCAGCGACATGAACTGGTCTTCTTCATAGACGTCGAAACGCCCAAACACTGGTGTCATCCGAAGCCCATCGCGAATCCACTCCGGGGCGAGCCCTGAGTCAGCGGTAAGCGGCTCGAGATGACCGGAGAGAGGCGGTCTTTCGCGCAAGGATTGAAATGCGGCGACGCAGCAAAATAGAGCCTCGGGGTGGCCTGCAGGAATCGCGCATCAGGACCAGGGGCACTGGGAATCCATGCACACGATGATCGACTTAAGCCAGTGAGGCTCCAACCCTCCATCGACCCCGCAAAAGCAGGTGTTGCGCGTGCTGCTGACGGAAGCGGACCACCGGTTGGCGGCCCGCCTGGAAAACTCAGTGCGCCAAGGCGATGTTGAGCACGTCGGCCAATCGACGCCCGGCCTGACGCAGGCGCAGCTCGGCGATCGGCAGCTCCTTGTCGACATAGGCCTGGTCGATCTTGTGGCCGTCCGGGTAAATGTCGCGGGAGATGGCGCAGGACTCCTCGGCCCACTGCGCGTAGTCGTTGTCCAACGGCGGCATTCGCGGCGGCAGATCGACCGGGCCGCGGGCATCGAGCTCGTCCGCGTAGGCTTTCCATTCCAGGCCACGCGTCTTGAGCAAGCCGGAGTCCCACACGCTGTGCAGGTTTGTGCCCTTGCCGTTGAACTGCACCTGGTAAGCGTTGCCGCCCTTGTCGTCACGGGAGCCGCCGTGCAGTGGCTGATGTTCGTCGCCAATGAAATGCACCACGAACTTCAACGCTTCGAGTCGCACCGCATCGGGCTGACCCTTGTCGCCCAGTACCTTGACGTAATGGTCAATGCCGGCGACCACGCAAACGCCATCGCGACAGTCACGCGGTGGTTGGTAGTCGCAGTCGCCCGAGGTGAAATCGACATAATGCAGGCCACGGGTCTTGTTCCACAGCTCGGCCTGCTTGGGGTCGTTGCGAATCTCATCGGGCCAGCTGGCGATATCAGCCAGCGAGCGCGTGTGCTCGGGAGCCAACAATCGCTCCACCACAGCCTCTGCCGCCGGGCTCAACTGACGCTGCGCCAGATCCGCTACAACGCTATGCCCCAACGGACCCCATGCCTGGGCGGCAGGTGCCAAGGCTAGGCAAATCAGTATGGCGGCGGCGGATCGACGAAGAGAAGCCATGGCACGGGTGACCTTGGGTAAGCGGGCCGCGGAGTGTGCCACAGCCCTATGACAGCTTGCCGCAAGATAACGGGTCAGGCTGCGGCAGGCTTCGCCAGCAACTGCCCTGCCCCATCGCGTACCGCGACGTCCACCGCGATGCCTTGCCGCACGCTCTCGGTAACGATGCAGAAGTCCTCGAACTGGGCGAGCACGCGGTCCAGATGCTCGAGCGTCGCCGCCGCATCGGCCAGCTGCAGATCGACGGCAATATGGGTCACGCGCCAGCGGCCGTGCTCGTTGCGTGTCAGCGTCGCCTTGGCATGCGCGCCCAAGGTTCCCGGCGCATTCTTGTACTTGCGCAACGCGAACAGCAGGCTCGCCGTCAGGCAGTTGGCTACCGCAACGGCCAGCAGTCGCGAGGGATTGGGACCAGCGTCATGGCCCAACGGAGCGTTTTCATCGGTGATCAGGTCAGGGATCGAGGTGTCATCGAAACGGACCCGGAACTCGTAGTCGGCGGTCTGCTGCAGGGAAATCTCGATGATCTGCTGCGTGTCGCTCATGGCGCTTTTCCTTCCCGGTCGGCTGACCATAGAGCGTCGATTCAAGCGCTTCGGGACCCTCCTGAACAGCCCCAGATGAGGCCGCCCCCCGGTTCAGGCTAAAATGACGGTTTTACGGCGGCTACCAGCCGCCACTTTCGTCATCTCACCCCGGAGGACGCTGTCCCATGGCAATTAAGGTCGCCATCAACGGTTACGGTCGCATTGGCCGCAACATTCTGCGCGCGCTGTACGAAGCCGGTCGCACCCAAGAGATCCAGATCGTCGCGATCAACGACCTCGGCGATGCCGAGACGAACGCGCACCTGACCCAGTACGACACCGCCCACGGCAAGTTCCCGGGCACCGTGTCGGTGGAGGGCGGCGACCTGATCGTCAACGGCGACCGCATCAAGGTGTGCGCTGAGCGTGACCCGTCCAAGCTGCCGTGGGGCGCCCTGGGCGTCGACGTGGTGCTCGAGTGCACTGGCCTGTTCACTTCCAAGGCCAAGGCCAGCGCGCACCTCGCCGCCGGCGCCAAGAAGGTGATCATCTCGGCACCGGGCGACAAGGACGTGGACGGGACCTTCGTCTTCGGCGTCAACGACGACAAGCTCACCTCCAAGCTGGAAGTGATCTCCAACGCCTCCTGCACCACCAACTGCCTGGCCCCGCTGGCCAAGGTGCTGCATGCCAAGATCGGCATCGTGCGCGGCCTGATGACCACCATCCACGCCTACACCAATGACCAGGTGCTGACGGATGTGTACCACTCCGACCTGCGTCGCGCCCGTTCGGCAACGATGAGCCAGATCCCGACCAAGACCGGCGCCGCCGCTGCGGTGGGCCTGGTGCTGCCGGAGCTCAACGGCAAGCTGGACGGCTTCGCCATGCGCGTGCCGACCATCAACGTGTCGGTGGTCGACCTGACCTTCGACGCCGCCCGCGCGACCACCAAGGAAGAAGTCGATGCCGCCATCAACGAAGCCGCCAACGGCGCGCTGAAGGGCATCCTTGCGGTGAACACCAAGCCGCTGGTATCGATCGACTTCAACCACAACTCCGCCTCCTCCACCTATGACGCCACCCAGACTCGCGTCATGGATGGCACGCTGGTGAAAGTGCTGAGCTGGTACGACAACGAGTGGGGCTTCTCCAACCGCATGCTCGACATGACCATCGCGCTGATGGCGGCGAAGTAAGCCAAAGCGTCAAGCGTCTTCAAAAGGCCGGGCACATGCCCGGCCTTTTGCTTTGAGCGCGGCGCTCACGACAGCCACTACAGAAGAGTCACGAGGCAAGCGATACTTGGCCGACACCATGGGGGGATGGAACGCAATGAAAAGCCTACAAGGGGTAGCGCTATGGACAGCCGTGGGCGTGTGCCTCGCATGCGCAACGGCCCGACCTGCCGCAGCGACGGAAGACACCGGCTCGCCGGCATCGATGGACACCAGTACGTCACCGCCCATGTCCGATCAGGCTTGGGCCGCCTTGTTCGACCAAGACATTCCCCTCGACGAGCGGCAACGCACCCTGGCCAGCCTCGAGCACCGGCCGAGACTGGAAGACCCGCAGGACCTGTACATGCTCGGCTCGCTCTACCACATGGGCCAGCACGCCCATGGCTCTCCCGTGCAGGCGGATACCGAGAAGGCCGGCTTGTACTTTGCCAATGCCGCCGTTCGCGGCAGCGTTCTGGCCATGGCCAAGATGGCCGAGCTCAAGCTGGCGGCGAAGGACTATCACGAAGCCATGAATTGGGCGCAGATCTATGCCCACTACGCCCTGGCGTCGACGGAAAGAGACACCGCTGGGGAAAGCTATGCCGCGGAACTGATCAAGCGCATCGATGACCACGTCGAGCGTTCCGCGATGGACGCGATCATCAAGGACGTGCGCAGCTTCGAGATGGCATACGACGCGAGCATCCGCGCTGGAATGACCAGCGCCGTCGCACACCACGACCTGCATCCCACCACGCACCGGCACCACGTCGATGTGACACCAGGCACACGTGGGCCCGATTCGGGCATGGCTGATGTCCTCGTCGCCTTCCGCGCCGATGGCACCGCGGCGAGCGTGCAGGTGCTCGACGCCGTGCCGTTGACTACGCCCGACGACAGCGTGGTCGCCCACGCTAGGTCGATGACCGTCTCGCCAAGCGATGGCGCCGCGCTGCGCTATGCCTGGGTACCCATCATTCTCGGCGACGGCCGTTACTACGTTCACTACCGGCAATAACCCGCCATTCGGCGACACGAAAAGGCCTGGCACTGCCCGGCCTTTTCGTGCCTGAGACCGGCATGAACCGTGAGCACCAAGTCACGATCAAGCGCGGATCAGGCAATCACGACTTACGGGCCGGCCGCATCGCGTATGCCCTCAACCAAGAACAGCCAGAGCGGCGTCATAGTTCGGTTCGTCCGCAATCTCAGCCACCAGCTCGGTGTGGATCACGTTGTCGTGCTGATCGAGCACCACCACCGCACGCGCGGCCAAGCCGCCGAGTGGACCCGACGCGATCGCCACGCCGTAGTGCTTGAGGAACTCATGACCGCGCTGCGTGGACAGCGTCACTACATTGTCCAGGCCTTCCGCGCCGCAGAAGCGCGACTGGGCAAACGGCAGGTCGGCAGAAATGCACAGCACCACCGCGTTATCGAGCTTGCTGGCCTTTTCGTTGAAGCGGCGCACCGAAGTGGCGCAGGTGGGTGTGTCCACGCTCGGGAAGATGTTCAGCACCTTGCGCTTGCCGGCGAACTTGGCCAGCGTGACGTCGGCCAGATCCTTGCCGACCAGAGAGAACGCGGGCGCATGATCGCCCTTGGCGAGAAAGTGGCCGTCGACCTGGACCGGCTGGCCCTTGAGAGTAACTTGGGACATGGGACACCTCGTTGGATGGGGCCTACAAGTAGAACATGCCGCCGACCCGAAGCACGATAGCTGGCCCGGCCGGGACCACCCTGTACCACGGGCTTGACCTGCGTCATGGCAGCTAACCGCGACGACATCAAGGATCCACGTCCCAGCCATGTCCCCAGGATGTCCGCATGAACTTCGCCCTGCTCGGCTACGGCCGCTTTGGACAGGCGTTCGCCCCATTGCTGCAACAGGCCGGGCATCGCGTCCGCGTCTACGACCCTCAGGCCAACGTACCCGAGGCGCTTACGGCCTCGTCGACCGCTGCCGCCGTTGCCAATGCAAGCTGGGTGGTCCTGGCCATGCCCGTACCAAGCATGCATGAGGCTTTGCTGGAGCTGCGGCCCCTGCTTCATCCGAAGCAAACGGTCATCGACGTTGGCAGCGTCAAACTGCGTCCGTGCGCCTTGATTGGTGACGTGCTCGGCGCGCAGATTCCGCATGCCGGTACCCATCCGTTATTCGGCCCGCTGAGCCTGGCGCGCGACGAGCGCCCGCTGCGCATCGTGCTATGTCGGAGTCTCCAGCACCCGGACGCGGCCAGGCGCACGCGTCAACTGTTCAAGTCACTGGGCTGTGAAGTCATCGACCAGGATCCGGTCGCTCATGATCGCGCCATGGCCGAAACGCACGCACTGACGTTCTTTATCGCCAAGGCGCTGGTGGACATGGGCATCGGCGAGGATCTCTCGATGGCGCCGCCTTCCTTTCTAGGCCTGGCCAACATGCTGGCCGCCGTGCGCGGCGACGCGGGCCACCTGTTTTCGGCGATTCAACGCGAAAACCCTTATGCACCCGAAGCGCGCGCACGCTTGTTGGATTCCTTGAACGCCATCCACCAAGGACTGTTAGCGGATGGCGACCGTAACTCGATGTCCATTCCCGATCTGACGAACCCCTGATCCAGGGGTGGCCTGATCGCCATTGCATTGGCCCGCCAAGGCCCGGTGTGTCAAACCCTGGCGAATAGCAGACTCGCATTGGTGCCGCCGAAACCAAAACTATTCGACATCACCGTCGTGAGCTTCGCATCCCGCGTCTCGTGCAGAATCGGATAGCCCGCGGCGCGCGGGTCCAACTCGGTGATATGCGCCGACCCCGCCATGAAGTCGCCCTTGAGCATGAGCAAGCTGTAGATCGCCTCATGCACGCTGGCCGCACCCAGCGCATGGCCGCTGAGTGCCTTGGTCGATGACAGCGGCGGTACGCTGCTGCCGAATACCTCGCGCACTGCCGTCAGCTCGACGATGTCTCCCAGCGGCGTGGCCGTGCCGTGCGTATTGAGATAGCTGACGGGAGTATCTAAACCGGACAGCGCCATGCGCATGCAGCGCGCCGCGCCTTCGCCGCTTGGCGCGACCATATCGGCGCCATCGGAGGTGACCCCATAACCCACCAGTTCGGCATGTATCTGCGCGCCACGCGCCCTGGCGTGCTCGTAGGCCTCAAGCACCAGCATGCCGCCACCACCGCCGATGACAAAGCCGTCGCGCCCGGCGTCATAGGGACGCGATGCTGATTCCGGGATGTCGTTATAGCCTGTCGATAGCGCACCCATCGCATCGAATTGCGCGGTCATCCCCCAATGCAGTTCCTCGCCGCCGCCAGCAAACATCACATCCTGCGCGCCGTGTCGAATCAGGTCCGCTGCCGCACCGATGCAATGGGCCGATGTGGCGCATGCCGCGGCGATCGAATAGCTCAACCCGAGTATCCCGAACGCGGTAGCGAGCGACGCGGATACGGTCGAGCACATCGTGCGTGGCACCATGCAGGGTCCGATCTTGCGCACACCTTTCTCCTGCAGCAAATCGGCGGCCTCGATTTGCCAGCGCGCTGAGCCACCGCCCGAGCCGGCGATAACGCCACAGCGGGGATGTCGAATTTGCTCGATGGCCAATCCGGCGTCCGCAATGGCATTGCGCATCGCGATATAGGCATAGGCCGCGGCATCGCCCATAAAGCGCCGCAGCTTGCGGTCAATCGACGCATCGAGATCAGTCTGTGGCACGCCGGCCACCTGGCTGCGCAAGCCGCGCAGCGCATACTCGGGTACGGCTCGAATTCCGCTGCGCAGATCGCGCAACGCGCCTGTAACGACATCACTCGTGTTGCCGAGGCAAGACACGATGCCGAGCCCAGTCACGACCACGCGCCGCATCAGAAGCCCTCCGTCGAATCAAACAGTCCCACACGCATATCCGTCGCTACGTAGATCTGCCGCTCGTCAACGTACATACGGCCATCAGCCACCACCAGGGCCATCTTGCTGCGCATCACGCGTCGGATATCCACCTCGTAGCGCACCAGCTTGGCACTTGGCAGCACCTGTCCGGAGAACTTTACCTGCCCCACCCCCAGCGCCCGGCCGCGTCCCGGCACGCCAAGCCACGGCAGAAAGAACCCACTCAGCTGCCACAATGCGTCCAGGCCGAGACAGCCCGGCATCACCGGATCGCCATCGAAATGACAGCCGAAGAACCATAGCCCCGGACTGATATCCAGTTCGGCATGAAGCGAGCCTTTACCGAACTGGCCGCTGTAGTCATCGATATGCGTAATGCGATCGAACATCAACATGGGTGGCGATGGCAAACGAGCATTGCCCGGGCCAAACAGCTCGCCACGCGCACAAGCGAGCAATTGTTCGCGGTCAAACGAGGAGGGGTAGGACATCAAGGCACTCACAGGAGGGATAGGACATGAAAGAACTCACAGTTATGGTTCTGCGAGTCTGTGTGCACAATCCTTCATCGGCCCTGATGTGGATCAGGTCTTCAGGTTAAACTCCGTCAGCCGAAACGCCCGTTTCGATCAAATGGTTCGTGAATAGCGCGGCGTATCCGACGGTATCGACAAATACGCATCGAAGCACATCGCGATGTTGCGCAAAAGCAATCTGCCGCGGGCCGTCACGCGAATCGTGTCTTCGTCCAGCGTCACCAGTTCATCGGCAGCGAGTCTTTGAAGGCGTTCAATCTCTGCCGCGAAGTAGTCATTGAAGTTCAACTGATGAAGTGCGCTGAAGGCGGGGATGCACAGCTCGCCATGGCACATCAATTCGCCGATCAGGGAGCGGCGTATCAAGTCATCTTCGTTCAGCAATATTCCGCGCACCAACGGCATACGCCCCGCATCCAACGCGGCGTAGTACCCAGGGAGGTCACGGGCGTTCTGGCTATACGTATTGCCGATACGACCGATCGAGCTTACCCCAAGGCCGATGATGTCGCAGTCGCCGTGCGTCGAATAGCCCTGGAAATTCCGTTGGAGCGTCCCCGCACGCTGGGCGCGCACCAACTCGTCATCGGCGCGCGCAAAATGATCCATGCCGACATAGACGTAGCCGGCACCGCACAGCTTTTCCAGAGCTCGACCAAATAGCGCGAGACGGGTGGACGGGTCAGGCAGCTCGCCACCGTCGATTTGCCGCTGTGCCTTGAAAAGACTTGGCAGGTGCGCGTAGCCGTAGACCGCCACGCGGTCAGGTGACAACGCGATCACTTCATCCAGGGTGTGGTCGAAGCCATCCAGAGTTTGGCGCGGCAGGCCATAAATCAGGTCGACGCTCACCGAGTCGAAGCCCGAGTCTCGAGCCACTTCCAGTAGCTCGCGCGTCTGTTCGACGCTCTGGATGCGATTGACCGCCGCCTGCACCACAGGATCAAAGTCCTGGATACCGACAGAGACGCGATTGAAGCCCAATGCACCCAGCTCGCGTATGTACGCGCCATCGGCATAGCGCGGATCGATTTCGATGCCGTATTCGCGGGACGCATCCGGGTTGACGTTGAAATGATGCGCGATCGAACCGAACAGGGCTCGCATCCTCGGCATATCGAGGAAGTTAGGTGTACCGCCCCCCATATGCAGTTGTCGCAACGGCCGATCGCGATCGAACTTTGGTGCCGTGAGTGCCAGTTCCTTCTGCAGGTACCGCAGATAGATATCTGCATGAGCAGGGTCACGCGTGATCGTTCGCGTGCAACCGCAGTAGAAACACGGACTGAAACAGAACGGCACGTGCACGTATAGCGACAAAGGACGCGGAACGGCCGCATGGTTCGAGGATTCAATCGCAGCGCGCAGCGCCGTCTCATCGAAGCCCGCATGGAACTGGGGCGCGGTCGGGTAACTCGTGTATCGAGGACCTGCGACGTCGTGCCGGGCGATGAGTTCCGGGTCAAATTCAGGGGCGGTGGTGTGGGCGCGCATGGGCGAAATTATCCCCACCGCCCTGGATGACACGCCTGATGATGGTCAACTCATAGCGACAATTTGACCCGCAAAGCCGCGACCACATCATTGTGATCGCGGCTTTGCGCTGTTAGCCCTTGAGCGGTGCGACGACCTGTTCGATGGCACCGAAGATCGACGCGCCGGTTTTGTCCGTGACATCGATACGCAAACTATCGCCGAACTTCAGGAACGGTGTGCTCGGCTTGCCGTCGCGAAGCGTTTCCACCGTACGCTGCTCGGCCAGGCACGAGGCGCCCTTGCTGGTGTCTTCGTTGGCAATCGTGCCGGAGCCAACGATAGTGCCTGCGGTCAGCGGCCGCGTCTTGGCGGCATGTGCTACCAGCTCGGCGAAGCTGAATTGCATGTCGACTCCGCACTCGGCCTCGCCGAACCACTTGCCGTTGAGCCAGGTGCGCATCGGCAGATGCAGCTTCTCGCCCAGCCACGCGTCACCCAGTTCGTCCGGAGTCACCAGCACGGGCGACAGCGCGGAGCGCGGCTTGGACTGCAGGAAGCCGAAGCCCTTGGCCAGTTCGCCCGGAATCAGGCCACGCAGCGATACGTCGTTGATCAAGCCGATTAGCTGGATGTGTTCAGCGGCCTGCGCAGGCGTCGGTGCCATCGGCACATCATCGGTGACCACCACCACTTCAGCTTCCAGATCGATGCCGTAGTCTTCGCTGGGTACGACCACCGGGTCGCGCGGGCCGAGAAAGCCGGCACTGGTGGCCTGGTACATCAACGGGTCGGTGTAAAACGATTCGGGCACTTCGGCGCCGCGGGCGCGACGCACACGCTCGACGTGGGGCAGATAGGCACTGCCGTCCACGAACTCGTAGGCGCGCGGCAGCGGCGAGGCCAAGGCAGACGGATCGAGCGTAAACGCACCTGCCGCGTTGCCGGCGTTGAGATCTTCCGACAAGGCGTTGAGCCGCGGTGCGACATTCGACCAGTCGTCCAGCGCCGCCTGCAGCGTGGTTGCAATGCCAGTCGCCTTGACCGCCTGCTTCAAGTCACGGCTGACGACTACCAGCGTGCCGTCGCGGCCGCCTTCCTTCAGAGAACCGAGTTTCATGCCTTCGCTCCGTATGCTGCGCTCAACTGCAGCCGTTCACGTCTTTGATTCGGATGACTCAAGCCATCCTGGGTTTGTTGTTGCCAGGGCTTAGCCGCCAGTGAAGTGCTTGCGGATGCCCTGCCAGCATTCGTAGTAGTTGCCCTGCAGCTGCGGCGCTTCCAATGCCTGTTGGGTCGGGTGAATCACCCGACGCGTCTCGAACATGAAGGCCATGGTGCTGGTAATCACGTCGGGCTTGGACAGGTCCGCTGCCGAGGCTTTCTCGAACGTAGCTGCATCCGGCCCGTGGCCGCTCATGCAATTATGCAGCGAGGCGCCGCCGGGCACGAAACCTTCGGCCTTCGCGTCATAGGCACCAGTAATCAGGCCCATGAACTCGCTGGCGATATTGCGATGGAACCACGGCGGGCGGAATGTGTTCTGTGCCACCAGCCAGCGCGGCGGGAAGATCACGAAGTCCATATTGCTGACCCCTGGCGTGTCGCTGGGCGCATGCAGCACCAGGAAGATGCTCGGGTCCGGATGGTCGTAGCTGATCGAGCCGATGGTGTTGAAGCGACGCAGATCGTACTTGTACGGCGCGTAGTTGCCGTGCCAGCCGACCACGTCGAGCGGCGAATGATCGATGGCGGCGCGCCACAGTTCGCCCTGGAATTTCGCAATCAGCTCGAACTGGCCTTCTGCATCCTCGTAAGCCGCGACGGGCGTGAGGAAGTCGCGCGGATTGGCCAGGCCGTTGCTGCCGAGAGGACCGAGATCCGGCAGGCGCAACAACGCGCCGAAGTTTTCGCATACGTAGCCACGCGCCGTATCGTCCAACAGCTCGACGCGGAAGCGCACACCGCGCGGAATCACCGCGATTTCCAGCGGCTCGATGTCGATGATGCCCAGCTCGGTGGCCAGACGCAGGCGGCCTAGCTGCGGCACGATCAGCAACTCGCCGTCGGCGTCATAGAAGAAGCGGCCCTGCATCGAACGATTGGCGGCGTAAATGTGGATGCCCACGCCCAACTGATCCGCCGCGCTGCCGTTGCCGGCCAGGGTGACCAGACCGTCGATGAAATCGGTCGGCTCGCTCGGCAGCGGCCACGGGTCCCAACGCAACTGGTTGGGCGAGGCGGGTGCTTCGCTAAAGCGGTTATGAAAACGCCCCTGGGGCATCGACTCGAACGGGTGGTGCATCGCCGCGGGGCGAATGCGATACAGCCAGCTGCGGCGATTGCTATGCCGTGGCGCGGTAAACGCCGTGCCCGAGAGCTGCTCGGCATAGAGGCCGTGGGCCACCCGCTGCGGCGAGTTCTGCCCTTCAGGCAGTACGCCAGGCAGCGCCTCGGTGGCGAATTCATTGGCGAAACCGGACTGGTACTGCTGCTTGCTGGCTGACATGGAATCTCCGCGCTCTGTCCGATGGGCGGTGTCATGCACGACGCCGCACGATCCTATTACTCTTGCCTACGACTGCTGGCCCGCCTCGTTCAATGGATGAGGCTCTGTTGTTCATTCACTGCAATGACACCTAAGGAAACCACATGTCCGACTCTTTCTCGTCGCTAGGCCAAGCCACTGCCGTCCCTTCGATCAAAGATCTCAGCCAGCCGCTTGCCTCGGGCAAGGGATGGATGAAGTTCGTCGGCATCGTGTCCATCATCCATGGGGCCCTTATCGCCCTCTCCATTATCGGCCTGGTCATCGCCTGGCTGCCGATCTGGATGGGTTTGCTGCTGATGCGCTCCGCCAGCGCCATCGAACGCGCCCAGCTCAGCGGCGATGCCGACGCCTTGAAGGAATCACTCGCCAAGCTCCGCACCTATTTCGTGGTCCTGGGCGTGCTCATCCTCGTCGGCATCGTCATCTCGGCGGTTTACTTCATGTTCTTTGGCGCGATGATCGCCACCATGATCAGGAATGGCGGTTTTACGCACTGATCGTAGCCGGCACGGTGACCGCCCATGGCGGCCACCGTGCCAGCGTTTTACAGCACGCCGCGCTTCATCTGGTCGCGTTCAATCGATTCGAACAGCGCCTGGAAGTTGCCTTCGCCAAAGCCCTCGTTGCCCTTGCGCTGGATGATCTCGAAGAAGATCGGGCCAATATTGTTCTGCGTGAAGATCTGCAGCAGCTTGCGCTGCTTGGTCTCCGGGTCGGCGTCGATCAGGATCTTGTTCTTCGCCAGGCGCGGCACGTCCTCGCCATGGTTCGGAATGCGCAGGTCGATCACTTCGAAATAGGCATCCGGCGTATCGAGGAAGGTCACGCCCTTCGCCCGCATCGCTTCCACCGTGTCATAGATATTGTCGGTGAAGCAGGCGATGTGCTGGATGCCTTCGCCGTGATACGCATCCAGGTACTCGTTGATCTGCGACTTCGGATCGCTCGATTCATTGAGCGGAATACGCACGATGCCGTCCGGCGCGGTCATCGCCTTGGACACCAGGCCGGTCTTGGCACCCTTGATGTCGAAGTAGCGGATCTCGCGGAAGTTGAACAGGCGCTCGTAGTAATCCGACCACTTCTGCATATTGCCGAAGTAGAGGTTGTGCGTCAGGTGATCGATGAAGGTGAGGCCAAAGCCGGTCGGATGCTGATCAACGCCGGGAATCGGCTCGTAGTCGCCGTCGTAGATGCTGCCCTTGTCGCCGTAGCGGTCGACCAGATAAAGCATGCAGTCGCCAATGCCCTTCACCACCGGCGCATTCACCGCCTTGGTCTGGGCCTTCTCGCTGATCGCCTCGCCACCGTTGCCCAGCACGGTGCTCAGGACCTCGGCCGCGGGCTTCTGGAAGCGGATGGCGAAGCCGGCCGCGCACGGACCATGCGCCTTGGCGAAATCAGCCGCGAACGAATCGGGATCTTCGTTGACTAAGACATTCACGCCGCCCTGGCGATAGACCGTGATGGGACGCGATTTGTGCTTGAGTACGGCGGTGAAACCCATGTTCTTGAACAGCGTATGCAGTTCATGGGCGCGGCCCGTCGGAGCGGCGAATTCGACAAACTCGAATCCGTTGATGCCCATGGGGTTTTCGAAGGTGGTGACCTGCATGCCAAGATTGGGCTGCGCGCTCATGGGGATCTCCTGATAGATCAATGCTCAATGGCCCTACGCCCAAGCGTGCGACCATCCGTATAAGATGAACGTTATAGTTACATATGAAACCATTTGCAAGGAGCGTTGCAGCAGTGCCCGTTGAAACCCGTCCCGACCATGCGCCACTCGAACTCGAGCACTTCCTGCCGTACCGGCTCTCGATCCTGTCCAATGCCGTCAGCCAAGGCATCGCCGACGAGTATCAGCGCCGCTTTGACCTGAGCATGACGGAATGGCGCGTGATGGCCGTGTTGGCGCGCTTCGATGGCCTGTCAGCGCGCGAGGTCGCCGAGCGTACGCTGATGGATAAAGTGGCTGTCAGCCGTGCCCTGGCGCGCTTGGTGGAATCGGGCCGGGTCAACCGCGGCACCCACGACGGCGACAAGCGCCGTTCCGTGCTCGGCCTCAGCGAGGCCGGCTGGCAGGTTCATGATGAGGTGGCGCCGATGGCGCGGGCCAGGGAGCGCGAGCTGCTGGCCAAGCTGGATGCCGAGGAGCGTGACTGGCTCATGCGCATCCTCGACAAGCTACAGCCTGTCGATCAGCCGTAAGGAACCGAGGGGGAAGCATTCCTCCCCCTCCCCTTCCGTCGCTTACTTCACGCCATGCATCAGGCGGTTGATCAACGGCGCGACAAGGAACAGCAGCGCGCCCGCTCCCAGCAGCGACCAGAAGCCGAAGGTATAGCCGGCAAGCGCGGACTGCACGGTCATGCCGCTTTCGCCGCTGACATGGCCCGCAAAGATGCCGGACAGGTTGTTGCCGATGCCGGTGGACAGGAACCAGCCGCCCATGCCGAAGCCGACCAGGCGCACCGGGGCCAGCTTGGTGACCATGGACAGGCCGATCGGCGACAGGCACAACTCGCCGACCGACTGGATCACGTAGACCATGAACAGGGTCCAGAACGGAATCTTGCCGGCCTCGCTGACCAGGCTGGACAGCGCGAACATCAGCAGCAGGAATGCCAGGCCGTTGAAGATCAGGCCGAGGCCGAACTTGCGCGGGATCGACGGATTGCGACGGCCCATGGCCACCCAGATCCAGGCAATCAGCGGCGCCAGCGCGATGATTGCGATGGAGTTCACCGACTGGAACCAGGCATTGGGGAAGGTGAAGCTGCCCAGCTGGCGATTGACGATCTGGTCGGCGAGGAAGGTGAAGGAACTGCCGGCCTGCTCGAAGAACATCCAGAACAGCACGTTGAAGACAAAGATGATCAGCATCGCGATCACCTTGTCGCGCTGCACCCTGCCCTCGCGAATGCCCTCGATCAACAGGAGCAGCGACAAGCCGGCGAACAGCGCGCCTAGCACCCAGGCCAGCACGGTGGCCGCGGCGAGCGTCTTCTCGTAGTCCACCGCGCCATTGACCAGCACGGGATGAATGGCGCCGAAGCTCAGCAGCGCCTTTGTCACCAGGGTGGAAAAACCGCCGCCCATCAGGAAGTACACCACCGGCACCGTCACCACCACGCCGATCAGCACGTAAACCACGCGCATTGGGCTTTCGCCGCCCGGCGGCGGCAGGCCCACGTCCTTCAGGCCGCGCCGGCCGATCCAGAACCACACCAGGCTGATCAGCATGCCCACGCCGGAGGCGATGAACACGTACTTGTAGCTAGGCATGCCCTGGGTGCCAAACACCGATTCGGCCAAATACTGGGTAATCACCGGCGAAATCATCGCACCCAGATTGATGCCCATGTAGAAGATGGTGAAGCCGCTGTCGCGGCGACCGTCGGCCACGCCATAGAGCTGGCCCACCATGGTCGAGATATTCGGTTTGAACAAACCGTTGCCGGCGATGATGGTGGCCAGCCCGAACTCGAACACCTGCTGGTTGGGTATTGCGATGGCAAACAGGCCGGCCATCATCACGGCCGCGCCGAGCAGGATCGAACGCTGGTAACCCAGCACCCGATCGGCGATGTAGCCGCCGAAGATCGCCGCCGCATAGACCAGGGCCAGATACGCGCCATAGGTGCGGCTGGCCGGCGCCTGGCCGGCGGCGTCACCGCCGAAGAATTGCGCCACGATGTAGAGCACCAGCGCCCAGCGAATGCCGTAGAACGCAAAGCGTTCCCAGAACTCGGTCATGAACAACATCCACAGGGGCCGCGGGTGACCCAGGGTCTGCGGGTAATCAGGCACACGCGGTGCGGTGGTGAGGGTGTCGCTCATGCCTTCCCCTATGGGTACGAGCCGGCACGTCGGGTGCGGACCGGATGGTTGCCGACGGAGAGATGTAACCGGCAGCTATCGAACCCGTCAAATGCACCGCAACATTTTACGATCCCAGCGGGACTCCGCGCAAAGCCTTGGCTGTCGCGGGAAACGCGGTGAGGCGGCGCCAACGCTGCCCCACCGGTCGACTCAGCGTACGCCGTGCATCAGCCGGTTGATCAGCGGCGAGATCAACAACAGGAACACACCGGCACCGGCCAGCAGCCAGAAGCTGAAGGTGAAACCGCTCAGCGCGGAAGCGGCGGTCATGCCGCTCTCGCCGCTGATGCGGCCGGCCAGCAGGCCCGACAGGTTGCCGCCCACCGCCAGCGACAGGAACCAGCCGCCCATGGCCACGCCGGTCAGGCGCGGCGGCGCCAGCTTGGTCACCATCGACAAGCCGATTGGCGACAGGCACAGCTCGCCCACGGTTTGCAGCACGTAGCACAGCGTCAGCGGCCAGAACGGAATCAGTCCATGGCCATCGACCAACCGCGACAAGGCAAACATCAACGCCGTGAAGCCCAGGCCGTTGAACACCAGGCCGAGGCCAAACTTGCGCGGAATCGACGGCTCCTGATGGCGCCGCGCCAGGAACGACCAGACCTGGGTGACCAGCGGCGCCAGCACGATGATCGCCAGCGGGCTGACCGACTGGAACCAGCCGATCGGGAATTCCCAGCCGCCGAACATGCGCCGGTCGACCATGTTCGCCGCCAGGAAGTTGAACGACGTACCCAACTGGAAATAGAACATCCAGAACAGGATGTTGAAGGCGAAGATGATCAGCATCGCCAGCACCCGGTGCAGCTGCACGCGATCGTGGCGCATCGCCTCGACGATCAGCATCGCCGCCACGCCGACAAACAGCAGGCCCAGCAGCCATTGCAGGCCATTGGCGCCGACAAAGGCCAGCAGCAGATAGATCAGCGGCACCGCCGCCATCAGGCCCAGCAGCACCCACACCACGCGCATGCGGCTGGCGGCTTCCGGCGCCGGCCGTCCCACCCCGCCCAGGCCGCGCCGGCCGAACCAGAACCAGAACAGGCTCAGCACCATGCCGACGCCGGCCGCGCCGAACACCAGGCGGTAGTTCTGCTGCATCGGGGTGTCGGTGAAATAGCTGGCCAGCCAGCCGGTCAGCAGGGGCGCCAGCAAGGCGCCACCGTTGATGCCCATGTAGAACAGGATGAAACCGCGGTCGCGGCGATCGTCCTTGGGCCCGTAGAGCTGGCCGACCATGGTGGAGATATTCGGCTTGAACAAGCCGTTGCCCACGATCACCATCGACAATCCGAACAGGAACAATTCCTTGCTCGGCAGCATCACCACGAACAGGCCCGCCGCCATCACCAGGGCGCCGAGCAGGATCGAGCGCTGGTAGCCAATGATCTTGTCAGCGATATAGCCGCCGAAGATGCTGGTGGCATAGATCAATGCCGTATACGCGCCGTAGATCTTGCTGGCCCAGGCTTCGCCGGCGGGATCGCCATGAAAGAAGTGGGCCACGATGTACAAGGCCAGCGCCCAACTGACGCTGTAGAACGCAAAGCGCTCCCAGAATTCGGTCATGAACAGCATCCACAACGGCCGTGGATGACCAAGCATTTGCGGATAGTCAGGCACCGTTGAAGCGGCGGTCGTGGTGGTGTCGCTCATTCATTGCCCCGTTGGGTTCAGATCGGCACGACGCGTGCCGACCGGTATGGTCACGGGCCGGCGCCTGCGCCTGCGCCAGCCTGTCAAAGCCTTGGTGCGCCAGCACGGATCAGCTGCTGAGCTCGGTACGTACATCCAGCAACTCGGGAAAGAACTCCAGCTCCAGGGCCTTCTTCAGGAACGCCACGCCAGAGGAGCCACCCGTGCCGCGTCGGTTCCCGATGATTCGCTCCACGGTTTTCATATGGCGGAAACGCCAGAGCTGGAAACTCTCCTCCACGTCCACCAGCTGTTCGCACATGTGGTATTCCGGCCAGAACTCGGAGCGGTTCTCGTAAATGCGCTTCAACACCGGCAACAAGGCCTCATGCCGTTGATAAGGCTGCGTCCAGTCCCGCTCGATCAAGGCGGCCGGCACCTCATGCCCCCGGCGCTTGAGATAGCGCAGGAATTCGTCGTAGAGGCTCGGTGCCTCGAGCACGCCGCGCAGCTCGGCCTGCGCCGCGGCGTCATAGGCGAACACCTGCAGCATCTGCGCGTTCTTGTTGCCGAGCATGAACTCGATCTGCCGATACTGCAGCGACTGGAAGCCCGACGAGGCACCCAGAACACCGCGAAATTCCAGGTATTCCGACGGCGTCAACGTTTCCAGCACCGCCCACTGCTCGAACAACTGGCGCTGCACCTGCTTCACCCGCGCCAGGATCTTCAGGCAGGTATCCATGTCGTCGGCGCGCAGATGCGCCAGCGCGGCCTTCAGCTCATGGATCAGCAGCTTCATCCACAGCTCGGCCACCTGGTGCTGCACGATGAACAGCATTTCGTCGTGATGCGGCGGGTTGCTCAGCGGACGCTGGGCCGACAGCAGGGCATCCAGTCGCAGATAGCCGCCATAGGTCAGTCGCCCGTTCAGGTCGAGTTCGATACCGGCCTCAAGGTCGCGCTGGTTCTCGGTCATGGCCTTCCTGTTAGCGGCAAAAGACGCATGTTAACCGCTGTGAAAGCCCCCTCCGTACCGCCGCGAATGCTGCGCTGTACCTTGCAGCGCAACATACGCCCCTGTTATCAAATGCGGTCTTGTCAGGGCCTTACGCGAGCCTGACCCCACTGGATGGGTCACCGCCTCCCTACACCCAATTCCTACCATTACTCACTCCGGGAGCGAGTCGTGTCCATCGCCGCCAAGTTTGAAATCGAATACCTGCAGTATCTCGATGCCGAAGGCAAACAGGTCCGTGACGATCTGCCTGAATTTGCCAAAGACCTCGACCACATGGTCGAGCTGTACAAACTGATGTTGTCGACCCGCGTGTTCGACGCCAAGTCGGTCGCCTTGCAGCGTACCGGCAAGCTCGGCACCTATGCCAGCTGCCTGGGCCACGAAGCGGCCCACGTCGGCATCGGCAGCGCCATGCGCCCGGAAGACGTGTTCGCCCCCAGCTACCGCGAGTACGGCGCGCAGCTGTACCGCGGCGTGCAGCCGCGCGAGGTCTACATGTACTGGGGCGGCGACGAGCGCGGCAACGACTACCAGAAGGAACCTGCACGCCACGACTTTGCCTGGTCGGTGCCGATCGCCACGCAGTGCCTGCATGCCGCCGGTTCCGCGCTGGCGTTCAAGATCCGCAACGAGCCGCGCGTGGCCGTGTGCACGATCGGTGACGGTGGTTCGTCCAAGGGCGACTTCTACGGCGCCATCAACATCGCCGGCGCGCAGAACCTGCCGCTGGTGGCGGCCATCGTGAACAACCAGTGGGCCATCTCGGTGCCGCGCAAGATCCAGTCCGGCGCGCCGACGCTGGCGCAGAAGGGCATCGCTGCGGGCCTGTACTGCATCCAGGTCGACGGCAACGACATCATTGCCGTGCGCAAGGCGATGGGCGACGCGATCGAGCGTGCACGCGCCGGTCAGGGCGGTTCGGTGGTCGAGCTGGTGACCTATCGCCTGTCCGACCACACCACCGCCGATGACGCCCGCCGCTACCGCGGCGAAGACGAAGTGAAGGACGCCTGGGCCAAGGAGCCGATGAAGCGCCTGCGCAACTGGCTGGTGGCCAAGGGCGTGTGGGACGACGCCAAGGAAGAGGCCTGGAAGGCCGAGTGCGACGAGTGGATGGACAACGAGGTGAATGCCTACCTCGAGACCAAGACGCAGCCGGTCACGGCGATGTTCGACTACACCTTCGCCGAAGTTCCTGCCGATCTCGCCAAGCAGCGCGATTACGTCCTTTCGCTTGAGAACAAGGGTCACTGAGTCATGGCACAAATCACTCTTATCGAAGCCGTCACCCAGGCGCTGGCCTATGAAATGGCCCATGACGACAGCGTCGTCGTGCTCGGTGAGGACGTGGGCGTCAACGGCGGCGTGTTCCGCGCCACCCAGGGCCTGCAGGAAAAGTTCGGCGAGCTGCGCGTGCTCGACACGCCGCTGGACGAAACCACCATTGCCGGCGTCACCGTAGGCCTCGCCGCCCAGGGCATGAAGCCGGTGGCCGAAGCGCAGTTCGAAGGCTTCATCTATCCGATGATGGAGCAGATCGCCTGCCACGCCGCCCGCCTGCGCAACCGCACGCGCGGCCGCATCACCGTGCCGGCCGTGTGGCGTGCACCGTGGGGCGGCGGTATCCGCGCGCCGGAGCATCACTCCGAGGCGAACGAGCACCTGTTCACCAACATCCCGGGCCTGCGCGTGGTGATGCCGTCGTCGCCGGCACGCGCCTATGGCCTGCTGCTCGCCGCGATCCGCGATCCGGATCCGGTGATGTTCTTCGAGCCCAAGCGCATCTACCGTCAGTACAAGGAAGAAGTGCCGGATGACGGCGAGGCCCTGCCGCTCGACGTCTGCTTCGTGCTGCGCGACGGCACCGACGTCACCATCGTGACCTGGGGCGCCCAGGTGAAGGAAGCGCTGGAAGCCGCCGATGAACTCGCCGCCGATGGCATCAGCGCCGAAGTGATCGACGTCGCCACGCTGACGCCGCTGGACTTCGACACCATCGCCGAGTCGGTGCAGAAGACCGGCCGCTGCGTGATCGTGCACGAGGCACCGAAGACCGCCGGTTTCGGTGCCGAAATCGCCGCCCGCCTGGCTGAGGAATGCATGTACGACCTGCTCGCCCCGGTCGAGCGCGTGACCGGCTTCGACACGCATATCCCGCTGTTCCGCCTGGAAATGAAGTACCTGCCGAGCACCGAGCGCGTGGTGGCTGCCGCCAAGCGCACGCTGGCCGCCAGCTAACGGATCAAGCCCCTCTCCTTGCTTGCAGGGGGAGGTCGGGAGGGGATGGCTCTACCCCTCCCCCACCCTTCCCTGCTGCACGCAGGGGAGGGAGTCCAGCAACGAATACCCCAAAACTTTCGGAACTCCGATCATGGCCGACATCAAGACGTTCTATCTGCCCGACCTCGGCGAGGGCCTGCCCGACGCCACCATCGTCGAGTGGCATGTGAAGGAAGGCGACTACATCAAGCTCGACGCACCGCTGTGCTCGATGGAAACGGCCAAGGCCGTCGTCGACGTGCCGTCGCCGTACACCGGCAAGGTCACCAAGCTGCACGGCGCGGCCGGCGACATCATCGAAACCGGCTCGGCGCTGGCCGAGTTCGAGCCCGACCCGAATGCCAAGCAGCGCGCCGAAGCCGAATCGACCGGCCACCACCACGGCCCGAAGAAGGGCGTGGGCAGCGCCACCGCTGACGCGCACAAGGTCGTCGCCTCCGACGAAGGCGGCGAAATCGACGCCGAAGACAAGCCGGAGCGCGAAGACGAAGGCACCGTGGTCGGCGCCATGATCAGCGGCAGCCACGTGCACGTCGAACAGGCCAGCAGCGTCGGTGGCGTCAAGGCCGTGCCGGCCGTGCGCGCCCTGGCCAAGAAGCTCAAGGTCGACCTCAGCCGCGTGCGCCCCACCGGCGCCGATGGCGTGGTGACCCTGCAGGACGTGAAGAACGCTGCCGCCAATGGCACGGCCGCCCTCGGCGGCGCACCGGCTCGCGCTGTGCCTGCTTCCGCCGGCCGCCACCTGGCCCCCGAACTGCCCCAGCCTGAGCCGGCCCGTACGGCCACCTCGCTGGCCGGCAAGCCCGTGCGCACGGCACCGCCGAGCGTGCATGCCAGCGGCCAGCCCGAGCAGCTGAAGGGCGTTCGTCGCAACATGGCGCGCGTGATGGCCGAAGCCCACGCCAACGTAGTGCCGACCTCCATCGTCGACGACGCCGACCTGCATGCCTGGATCGGCAAGCAGGACATCACCGCCCGCCTGATCCGCGCCATCGTGGCCGCCTGCAAGGCGGTGCCTGCGATGAATGCCTGGTTCGACGGCAAGAACCTCACGCGCACCCTGCATCCGCACGTGGACATCGGCATCGCCGTGGATACCGACGACGGCCTGTTCGTGCCGGCACTGCGCAATGCCGACGTGCTGGACGGCGCCGGCGTGCGTGCCGCGATCAAGCGCCTGCGTTCGCAGGTGGAAGACCGCAGCATTCCGGCTTCGGAACTGTCCGGCTACACCATCAGCCTGTCGAACTTCGGCATGTTCGCCGGTCGCTACGCCACGCCAGTGGTAGTGCCGCCGACCGTCGCCATCATTGGCGCCGGCAAGCTGAGCCACGACGTGGTGGCCGTGATGGGCGGCATCGAAGTGCATCGCCGCATGCCGCTGTCGGTGACGTTTGATCACCGCGCCGTGACCGGTGGCGAAGCCGCGCGCTTCCTCAAGGCCATGATCGACGATCTGGGCCTGCCGAACTAAGCAGCAACAGCGTGATGAGAAGCCCCGGTCCATGCCGGGGCTTTTTTTATGCATCGGCCGATGCATGGATCGATGACGATTCCGGTCGCGCGCCTCGCGCCCACGCGCGTCGATTGACGACATCTCTACAGCGGGACAGTTATATGGATGTCATCGACACCCGCAGAGGAGCATGCCATGCACCACAGCAGGCTGTGCACGATCGTGATCGACTGCCAGACCGACGACCTCGCGGCGGCCACCACGTTCTGGAGCCACGCGCTCGGCAAGTCCATCGTCACGCTCGACCAGGATGGCGACGGGCGTTATGCGGAGCTGGCAACGGCTGATGATGAGCCGATCATCCTGCTACAGCGCGTCGAGCACGACAGCCGCGTGCACCTGGATATCGAGACGGATGATCTGGCGGCCGAAGTCGAGCGACTTGAAAAACTCGGCGCCAGTCGCGTGGCCTGCGTGCGCGACCGCTGGTGGGTCATGCAGGCGCCCAGCGGTCATCGCTTTTGTGTGATCCGCCAGCAGCGGGAACGCTTCGGCCCGCACCTCAATCGGTGGGAATGATCCGCTGGCACCCGCCCATCGCACCACACCAGGCATCCATCGCATGGTGCGAGCGGGAATAGGGTTGAAGCACGACCTCAATAATCGCGGACATCCAACGCAACAAAGCCGCGAACACTGTAGCCGGCACCCGCTGCCGGCCATGCCAAGGACGCCAACAGACGGTCGCCGGCCGGCCACGGCTCATTGTCGAGCAGCGCTTCGGCGCTCACCTGGCCGTCTTCGGCACGACGGTGGAACAGGCGCACCCAGTGCAGCTCCGGGCTGAGTGATTCGTTCTGCAATGCGCTGTGCAACGCCGGCACGAGCTCGCTTGGCGCCTCAACGCCATCGCGACTCGACACCAGCGGGCCGATGAACGCGTCCCACGTGCGTACGCCGATGTCCCAGCTCTGCAGCTGCATCCGGCGATCGTCGGTGACATACCAGCATGCCGCCAGCACGACATGGAACACGCTACGCTCGAACGTTTCCAGCGCGTTGCGGCAAGCGTCCTCGCCAACACCCACGCCGGCGAAACTCTCTTCGATGTGGCGGTCCTCGCTGATCACGATATCGACGTCCAGACGTCCGGGCTCGCCTGCCGAGCCCTCGTGCCAGAGAGCCCGGACGGCCGGAAAATCGCCGTCTGTCATCAGCCACTCTTCGTCGGGTTCCAGCTCTACGTCATGCCGCTCGAACAGGCGAAGCAGATAGCGTTGCAGCGTTGCGTCGTCCATGGGAATTCTCGTCGTTTCTATGAGCGGGCGCGGGGACGCCAGAGAAGATGGCGGATGATGATCGCCAACACCAACACCAGCACACAGGCACCGTAACCATAAAGAGCCGGCAATACCTGCTGCCAGATGGCACCGCTTGAAGGGCCGTATTCACCAACGGCGGGCACGCTTGCCGTATCAAAAGCCACGATGTCGCACTGCACCGCAGCGAAGGCGGCCAGCAGCAAGGCGGCCACGTCAAAGCTGCGACGTGCGCGCGTGCGCGGCAAACTCTTGGGGTAGGCCCAATAAGCCCAACCGAGGATGAGCAGCCAAGGCGCCAACAACAGGATGGCGAGAAAACGCATAAGTCAGGTCACTCCGTAAGCGCCAGCGCTCACCGCACTCAATCCTGTGCAGCGAGCTGATCCAGTGCCCCACGCAAACGCGCGAGGGCTTCGTCCCGCGTCTGTTCGTCGCCGTAGGTCGGCGTTGTGGCCACATGTTCGCCATCCAATTCCAACGCCAGCGCCCTCGGTTGTGCCTGCAGCACGGCCGAGACCGCACCCAGTTCCTTGATGCGCTTCTGCAACGCGCCAGCCGACTTGGGATCGGCAAACGATTTCGACAGCAGCAACTCTTCGCCATCGGCGGAGAACAGGCGGAAACGGAAGCTACCATCGCCATCACGAAAACTGGCGAAGCGCGGCAATTTGCCCGTCTTGGCTGCGGCCTTGGACGCTGCCTGCGGCGCGGCCACGCTACCCGAGCGCAGGCCAATCGCATCGCGCAGCTCGGCAATCTTGGGGGCTGCGATCGCCCGCGCTTTTTTCGCACCTTCGTGCAAAATCTCTTCGATCACCGCGGGACGCGCAATCAACGCATCGTAGCTCTCGCGCATGGGCGCGACATCCACTTCAATGCGCTCGAACAACACCTGCTTGGCCTCGCCCCAACCGATCCCGTCGACCAGGGCCTGGCGGAACGCCGCCGACTCGGCTTCGCTGGCGAACGCGCGAAAAATGGTGAAGAGCGCGGAGTTGTCCGGGTCCTTCGCCTCGCCGGGAAGGCGCGAGTCGGTGACGATACGCATGATCGTGTCACGCAAATGCTTCTGACCGCCAGCGAATAGCGGAATGGTGTTGTCGTAACTCTTGGACATCTTGCGGCCGTCCAGACCCGGCAACGTCGCCACCTGCTCTTCGATGACCACGTCCGGCAGCGCGAAAAACTCGCGACCATAGATGTGATTGAAGCGCTGCGCGATATCGCGCGTCATCTCGACGTGCTGAATCTGGTCGCGCCCCACCGGTACCTTGTTGGCGTTGAAGGCGAGGATGTCGGCGGCCATCAGCACCGGATACATGTACAGGCCCGCGGTGACGCCGGCGTCGGCGTCCTCGCCTGCCGCGCTGTTCTTGTCGACGGCGGCCTTGTAGGCGTGCGCGCGATTGAGCAGGCCCTTGGCCGTGACGCAGGTGAGGAACCAGGTCAGTTCCGGGATTTCCGGAATATCAGACTGGCGATAGAACGTGACCTTCTGCGGATCGAGGCCGGCGGCCAGCCAGGTGGCGGCAATCTCCAGGCGCGAACGCTCGATGCGGGCCGCGTTGTCACTCTTGATCAGTGCGTGATAGTCGGCCATGAAGTAGAACGCGTCGACGTCGTCACGCAGGCTGGCGGCCACCGCCGGGCGGATGGCACCGACGTAGTTGCCCAGATGCGGTGTGCCGGTGGTGGTGATACCAGTGAGTACGCGGGTCTTCATGTGCGCTTCTTTATGCTTGTTGTCGTGACAGAGCGTTAACGGATCAGGGTGGACTTGCCGAACAGCGATTCGACCAGATCCACCGCCAGCCTTGCCGTCTGATTGCGCTTGTCGAAGGCCGGATTGAGTTCGACGATATCCAGTGAACTCACGCGACCGGTGTCGGCAATCATCTCCATGCACAGCTGCGCCTCGCGATAATTCGGGCCACCTCGCACGGTCGTACCCACGCCAGGCGCAATGGTCGGATCGAGGAAGTCGACATCGAAACTCACGTGCAGATGCGTGTTCTCATCCACATCGGCGAGCGCCTCTTCCATCGTACGCTTCATGCCCACTTCGTCGATGCGACGCATGTCGAAGATACTGACCTGTGCCTCGCGCACCAGTCGCTTCTCGCCCTCGTCCACCGAGCGGATGCCGATCTGGCGAAACACATCCGGCGTGGTGGCGGGCACATGCCCGCCGACTTCGACCAGTGCCTTGGGCCCGTTGCCGCACAGGCAAGCCACCGGCATGCCATGGATATTGCCCGAGGGCGTGACGTCAGCCGTGTTGAAGTCGGCATGCGCATCGAGCCAGAGCACGCGAAGTTTCTTACCCTGCTCGCGGCAATAGCGCGCCACGGCGCTGATCGAGCCGATGGCCAGGCAATGGTCGCCACCCAGCATGACCGGCACCCGCCCATCTGTCAGCTCGGTATAGACGGCCGTATGCACCGCCTCATTCCACGCGACGACCTGGGGCAGATGGCGATAACCGTCCTGCGGCGGCTGCCAGGGATTGACCGGCCCCTGCAGATTGCCGTGATCGATCACCTCGAAACCGCGCCGCTCCAGCTTGCTGGCCAGGTTGGCCACGCGCAGCGCCTCCGGGCCCATCGAGGCGCCACGATGTCCAGCGCCGATGTCGGTGGGAACACCAATCAGGGATAGTGCCTTGTTGCGCATGAAGTCTCGTCAGTGAAGAGGGATTGAATCGGCAGCGCTCTCGCGCACCAGCGGAAGATGACGTTGCCGCCATCCATCGAGGCTGCCTTCGAGCTGGCGCACATGGGTGAACCCCAGGCCCAGCAAGGTTTCCTGCGCACGCGCGGCACGCCGCCCGGACACGCAGTACACCACGATTTCGCGATCGCGCGGCACACCCAGGGCGCCGGCGCGACTGGCCAGCTCCTCCACCGGGATATTCAGCGCACCCGCAATATGGCCGTCGCGGAATTCATCCGTGTGACGCACATCGAGCAGCAAGGGCGTTTGCCCCGTCTGTTGCTGCGCCAGCAGCTGGTCGGCTGCGAGCGGGGCGTCCATCGCCATAGCCACGTTCGCCCCCGCCAGCATGAGTAGGGCGGCCAAGGACGCATTGCGCATGGGGGATCCTCGAATGGTGCGGCAGCAGGAGTACAAAGTTAGCTGCAATACAGTGATTTCTCTACTTTTATCAGATAACCATTCGCATGGTTACCACCAAAGTTACCGTCATAACGCGCCAGTAACCCCAGCTCGCCGGCACGGCAAACACCGTCATTCTACCCGGCCGCACCGATTAGTCAGCCCACTGGGGCGCCGCCCACGCAGGGCGTAGCCAGCCTCCAAAAGGCTCGTCTGTCCGTTGACGCGGCAACGACGAGCACTAGCTCAACTTGCCCGCCAAGCCTCAATCCTGATGCCCCTCCGTCGCAGATTCATGAGGATAACCGTGGTTACGCCGACGCCCCTGGTGAGATATCCGGGCTAATGCGCGCCAAATTCAGCTACGCGATTCCCTGTAGAGCCCGAAGTTGAGTTCCTTCCTAACTAAGGAGAGTTGCTTCATGAATACAGCTTCGCTGCAACACGGGACCGCCCGCACCGGACGTTTCCTGACGTCGGTCCTTGCGCTCGCCGTGAGCCTGGTCGCGCCGGTTGCCGCACAGGCGGTGCAACCCGCGACCGTGCTGTTCGACAACGTGCGCGTCTTTGACGGCAAGAGTGCGTCGCTCACGGGGCCATCGAATGTGCTCGTGCGCGGCAACCGGATCGAGAAGATCTCGACCGCGCCCCTCCCGGCCGAGGCCACCAAGGGCGCCACGGTCATCGACGGCGGTGGTCGCACGCTGATGCCGGGGCTGATCGATGCGCACTGGCATGCCATGTTGGTGCGGCCGTCGCCCGCGCAGGCGCTGACTGCCGACCTCGGCTACACCACGCTGCTTGCTGCCGCCGAGGCCACCGATACGCTGATGCGTGGCTTCACCACCGTACGCGACCTGGGCGGCCCGGCCTTCTCCCTGAAGCGCGCCATCGATGACGGTTTAGTGGTGGGTCCGCGCATCTTTCCGTCGGGGGCCATACTCACGGTCACCGGCGGCCACGGTGATTTCCGCCAGTTGTTCGAGGTGCCGCGGATCGAAGGAATGCCTTTGGCGCGCATGGAGGAACTCGGCGCGGCCAAGGTCACCGATTCGCCCGACGAGGTGACGCGGCGTGCCCGCGAGCAAATGCTGCTTGGGGCTTCGCAGATCAAGCTTACGGCGAGCGGTGGCGTGTCGTCGCCACACAGCCCGATCGACGTCATCACGTTCACGCCGGCCGAGCTGAGCGCCGCAGTGCAGGTGGCGAAAGACCGAGGCACCTACGTCACCGCGCATGCGTACACGCCGCTGGCGATGCAGCGCGCCGTCAATGCAGGCGCCCAGTGCATCGAGCACGGGCAGTTAATGGACGAGGCCACCGCGAAGCTGATGGCCGAAAAGGGCACCTGGCTCAGCATCCAGCCGTTTCCGGACGGAATGGAGCAAATCTTCCCGCCCGGCTCCGACGAACGCGAGAAGGCGCTGGAGGTGATGAAGGGCACGGATCGCGCCTACGAGCTCGCAAAGAAATATCACCTCAAGACCGCCTTTGGCTCCGACGTCCTGTTCTCACCTGATCTGGCCAGGCGCCAAGGTGCGCTGCTGGCAAGTCTCACCAAGTGGTACACGCCGGCCGAGGCGCTGGCCATGGCCACCGGCACCAACGGCGAACTGCTCGCACTATCGGGCGAGCGCAGTCCCTACCGGGGCAAGCTGGGCGTCGTCGAGGAGGGTGCGCTCGCTGATCTGCTGCTGGTCGACGGCGATCCGATCGCCAACATCAAGCTCGTCGCCGACCCGGCGAAGAACTTCGTGGTGATCATGAAGGACGGCAAGATCTTCAAGAACACGCTGGGGCAGCACCCGTAGAACCTCACGCGCCTCCCCGGCCAAGGGCATAGGGCTAACAAGGTCCATCAGCATCAGCCACAAAAAAGGCCAGAACCGCCAGTATTACTGGGGTTTCTGGCCTGAATTGGATAGGGCTGGATGCCCATTTGGTGCCGGCAGCAGGCATGTAAAAATGACCCAAACCACTTGAATTTACTGCATTAAATTCAATCGGTATATGCATGATACCCCCAAAAATACCCCCAGACACGAGCTGCTTGCCGATTGATATTATCGGTGCCATGGCCCGCAGCAAGAAGAAAACGCCCATCCATGGAATAACTTCCGCCGTGTCCGAGGCACAGGACAAAGCGCTGTGGCATCGTGCCTATCGTCGCGGCGAGCGTCAGCGAATCCAGCAAGATGCCGATCCGGTGCTAGTCGACGAGAACCAGTATTCGAGTCCATGGAAGATGGACAAGGACGGCAAGGTTTATGTGCCCGACCAGCCGACCTTGCTGAGAAAATAAAGAAGTCAGGAGCTGGTCGGCTCCCGACTTCTTTATACCCATACGACGTTCCGGACGTTCCGGCGTTCCAATGCCCGGCAAACCGCACCACTAAGCCATTTGTGGCTCGACGCTTCGCGTTCCGGCTGCCGCGGGCAAAACGTTCCACGTTCCATCAGTCACCTGCGTGCACAGCGCCCCCGTCGAAAACATAGAGGCGAGCGCGCTTACCTAAGCCGTCGACCCGAATGCTCTGGGGCGCGCAATCCTTGCCAGGCTTGAGCCAGTCGGCCTTGATAAGCACGTCGATAGCCCATTTCTGGTTGTGTCCCTCGATGATCTGCTTAAACGCCTCGGGGAAAACCAGATACTCCACAGCATGTTCGTCATCGCCTTTGCGACGGAAACCCGCACGTTCGCGAATAAGTAACTTCTCGCTCTGGCGTCCCTCGGGCTCGAATCGGCTTTCGCCATGCGCTTCAAAGAATGCGCGAACCTGAGATAGGAGTGCCTCGGGTTCCGAGTTTCCATTGGTGCCGCGCGCCTCTTGCCAATTTGCGAAGCACTTCTTCGCAGCTGCGGCTGCTTCGCCCTCAGGCCAGTCCGTGAGCCCGTAACTTGTCGCCAGCTCACCTGCCGCGCCGATCAGTGCAAACCGCTGAGCGACACGCCGCACCTGTCCGTCTGCCTGACGCCCAGCAAGCTCGTTAGCAAGGCTGTCGCGAATCGCTCGCAGCTTGGCCCTTGCCACCTCAGGGTTTGCCGTTACAGCCTGAAGCAGAGCCGGGAGCGCGTGTCCAAAATGCGCGCGCGCCGCGGTCTTTAGTTGATCCGCGAATTCGCCAGCGCTCAACCCTGCGGGTAACCTTTCAAACATACCGAAACCGGCACCCGCATCCGCCGCCATATCAATTACGCGGACTTCTTGTCCTGCACGCCGCTTGCCTCCCGACTCGGTAACCAGATCGCCAAGGCTGATCTCGCCAGACGAAAGGAAGATCAATTGAAACTTTGCGATGGCGCGAGCGCTGCCGTCGCGGGCGGAACGACCTTTTCCTTGCCCGTTGGCGAGCATGTAAGCCACTGCACCGGCCTTGCTGGGGTCGAGTTGGCCGATTTCATCCAAGGGCAGCATCAGATCGGAATGGAGTGAAGCCGTTCCTTCCAGCGCATTGTCTGTTTGTCGCCAGGTGCGCATGAATTCGGGCGGACCAAAGATCGATGACGCGACAAGCACGGCAGTTGTTTTGCCAAGGCTTGATCCGCCACGCAGGTGCACGCCTCCGCCTTCGCTGTTCAGCAGTCCAAGACAGGGACCGGCGAACCCTGTGGAAAGCGCGAGCAACAGCCGCGAGTTACCGGCGCACGGGGCGGCCACATGGGAACGCCAGCCATCTAGCGTGCCGCTCCTCCCGAGAGCGACGGAGTCAGGTGCCGTCGTCTGAAAGATGATGGGCTCGGCCTGCGGGGCGCCGTAGGTCTCCTTGGGGAGAACGAATGCATCGCCGTGCCAGCCGGTGCGCGTGACACACCTCGCCGTCACCTTAGGGCTGGCCTGCTGTATGTAGTCGTTCAGGAGCTTTCGCGCCCTCGACGCGCTCGATATGTCGAGACCCTGTCGCAGTAGTTCCGCGCGAAGATCAGCACCGTCCGTCGCCAGCATTGAGCAAGGCATAGCCCATTGATGACGCCGACGGTCGCGATCGTCGAACACCAAGAGGCGACCCCATTCGCTACCTGTTTCATCTCGGGTGAGAGCGCCGATATGCAGGGGTGAGCAAATCCAAGTCGGTGCCTGATCGACATCAGTGCCGTCCTGTTCGTTTTTGCAATCGATCCAGTGCACGCCGTCCTTATAGCCCTTTCGGCCAATGGTTACTTCGAAGCGCGTGCCGGCGGGCTTGAGAGAGGGGGCCGCCAGGGAAAGGTCGATGATTTCGGTAATGGATGGCAGATCAACGGTTGCGCTGCTGCTTAGAAAGTTCGGAGGCTTGCGTTTGTGCGTATGCGCGGATTGACTACTAGTTTGTGACTGGATCACTGGGTAATGCCTCGATGATTTCTGGATTGCCGCTATGCGCGGCGTAAAGGTCATTGAAGTCGCCGGGGATGGGAGGAACTGCTAGGAAGCCGCTCACTGCAGCAGCAGCGGCGGTTGCCGCCTTAACACCGGGGTTGCTGCCATCTGGTTTCGCATCATTGTCGGCGCACACCGTGATGCGAATGGACGGATATTTGCTGCGCAGCACTTGAGCGACGGCAATTAGATTGCCCGCAGAAAAAGCCACAGCTACGGGAAGCCCTGTTGCCGCGTATAACGTTTTGCCGGTTGCCCAGCCCTCGCAAATCAGCAAATGGTCGCCAGCGCTGCCGATGGTGGCGTACAGGCCAGACACTCGGCCGTCACGTAGGAAACGCTTTTCCCCATCAGCTCTGATGCGCTGCACGTTGTGAACTTTTCCGGTCCCGTCGCGCAATGGAACAAGCAGAAAGCCCGAGCGATCCCGCAACCCTGACGCGTCAATCCCTTTGCGCATGAGGTATGGGTGATGCTCAGACGCAGGGGTTGCCTGCGTCCATTGCTCATTCGCCAAGCGTGAGGCTGCCGCCTGCTTGGCTCGCAGCTCGGACGCGCGCGAGACTTTCGCTTGCTCAATCGCGATTCGCAGGCACTCACGCTCGCCAGGTGTTAGTGCGCCATCGCCACCAAGCACCATGGTTTCCTTTAGGTCTTTCGCCCAGTCACCGAAGGCCACCACTGGGCGGGAGCCGTCCGTAAATACAACGGCCCACCCGTTCCGTTTGCGCCGGGAGCGGTCGCGATCGCTAGTGCTGAAACGGCAAAGAACACCGTCCAGCCGAAGGCGCTCAGGCTCGGCTACGTCGACGCCCGCGCGGTGCATTGCCGTCAGAACGCCTTGTTGAATATCGCCGTGGATCAACGGCGAAGCTCCATCAAGGCGAGCACGGCATTCCGATGGCCCAGGCCTGTCTGTCGCTGATGGAAATCCACCATGTCACCGCGCCTATCGCACGCCAGGCAGCTCCAGCTGCTGGGGCGACCGTACAGGCGCACGGAAAAGCACCGGTGACCGGTCCCGCAAAAAGGACAATGCCCTTGCGCATATCCTTGACGGCATGTATCGCGGAGGCTGGTGCCACATAACCCCGGCACACGTGACCCGTAGTAGTCGGCCGGCTCCGGCAAACGCAGTTGCCAATTACGGGGCAGGTCTTCCACGTGACCTGACCGACTCATGCCGCCACCCCGACACCACGCGAGGCTGCGATGCGTTCGGCGACCCAACTTTGTACTTCCGACTCGATCCAGCCCGACGCGGATACGCCTAGCTTGATACGGCGAGGGAAGCGCCCATCAGCCTCAAGCCGATATGTCTGGGAGCGGGACAAACCGGTTGTTTCGCAAACGTCGTTCAACCGGAGAATGCGGATATTTTTGAGCTTGGATTCCACTTTGGTATCGCCTTAGATAGGTATCGCCGTAGCAAGTCGCTACGGCGGCCCTTGGACGGGGCGACACGAACATTAGACACGTCGGGGCTTGCTTCCCTCACTGGGGACTTCCGCCCGTACATTGCGTCTTAATGGTGCCGCACAGCCCAAAGCAAGGCGATGATCATGGACGCCAAACGCGAATCCCTCGGTGGGGATTTCCGCACATGTCTTGCGTCTTAATGGTGTCGCCTAGCCGCGAGCAAGCCAACTCTAAGCAAGCCTTGTGTGCGCTCCCTCGGTGGGGATGTCCGCTTTTCACGCGAATTCACACGACCGGACGAATGCAATGACAGACAACACGACGCCTCGCACCTTCGGCGAAACGCTCGACATCAAAGAAGCCGCCGCGCTGCTTCGGCTCGGCTATGACTCAATGAAAGAGCGGATGGACGAAGGCGCTGTCCCGGCCGTCGTACTGAATCAGAAGCACACCGTATTGCGACGCGACGACTTGCTGGCCTACGTCCGCGACGAAGGCCGCAAGCAGGCCGAAGAACGTCGGCGCAAGCAGCGGACGCCCATCGTTCGCGCCGTCAAACCATCCACCGGCGGCCGTGCTCGAACTGTGCTCGCCGACCTGGACGCACTCGACCGAGCTACCAAAGACGATCGGCCAGACTCGTCTGCTAACGTCGACCGCTTGCTGCGGATTGCGGTGATGACTGAACAGCGTTCCGGTACGTTTTGAGCAACGTGCTGGTGTTGGGCACCTTGCTGCTGTACCCAATTTAGGCCAACCGAAAGGTCGGCTGTGGGTCGGGAGCGGACCTTTTCACTTACGTGCGATCTTGCTTCAGATATGCCAGGGCGGCGTCCAGTTGGTCAAACACCCCTGGCTGCTCTGTTGCCTGCCTCTCAGTGTCCAAGCCAAACCAGAGCGTCGCTAGCGCGCCGGCACAGGCAGAACCGACCACGATAGCGATTGGCCTGCTTCCCGGCGGATCAAGGGCGACCTCAATCATGTCGCCCCATTCGTAGCTCAGCTTCGATATGTCGATAACCAGGCTTTTATGCCACCAGATGCCGGAAGCAAGGCCTACGATGCCCTTCATGAAGGCCGCATTTGGGTCTCCTGCGGAGCCATCGCGGTAGCGTCCGGAAAAGCTCACGATCAAAGACCGGTTGCTTTTATAGGGCCCACCGTCCGTCAGGTGAATCTCGTAGGCCATAGTCGGACATGCGTCCGCCAAGCTTAGCTTTTGCATTAGGTCCTTCTAGCTTCCTGTGATTGCACTAGATGTCCGCTGTGGGTCGGAAGCGGACACTGGCTTGTTTCATCCTATTGGCCTGACTCGTAACTTCCAAAGGGGTCGATGCATGGAATATTCGGCACAGGCTCACCTATTCGTCGGATCGCGAGGCGGATGGCGCTAGCAGAAACCGCCGGTGCGTTTTCACAGGGGCGATCCTCAAGGGCTTTTACCAGCGCCGGCACCGCACGCTTGGCGCGCGGTCCAAGCTGTCCAAGCGCACCCGCAATCCATCCCCGTATTGCGTCATCCTGGTCACGCATCAAGATTGCCAGCGCATCAATGTCACTATCCGAAACGGATCGAGCCACAGGTCCTGCTGCCCAGAGCGCCAGGTCCTGGGCGTACTGGATGCGCCTCTTCCTAGCCGGCTCATGCCTTATGAGAGTAAGTACCTGCTCAACATGCGAGTCCTGGACCTGGGCGTCCTGGTTTCTCACGCCTAAGGAAAATGGTGGCGACGCCGCGTATATGCACGAATGCCAGCAAATGCTGGCAATCGACAAACCTACGAATGTAAGCGCGCTCGCGATCGGCCGCATCTTTCTTCCTATAACGTGAACTGTCTGCTTCGGGTCGGAAGCGGACTAAATCTGTGCGGAGCTTACAGGCGCTCGACAATGGGCTCGCCTGGTCCTCGCCAGAAGACGTGGTCAACCGAACCAGCAACAAGTCCCTCGGACGCCAGAAGCTCGAAAACATCCGCAGGCGGGTTGGGGCCTGCGGACACGAACGGCACCTTCAGCAATTGCAGGGAAGTCAAAAGGCTAGCCAGCTCCGACTTTCCCGCATAAGCGATAGCAACGGACTCTGTGCCGGGCATCGCCGTTCCGCCGAGCGCCTCACGTAGCCGTTCGGACTCGCAGTGAACGACGACCGATTTGGCGAGCACGCTCTCTACATAGTCCATCACCACCCCTATCTTGTTGGCGAAAACCTAGCAGCGGAAAGGTCCGCTATGGGTCGGAAGCGGACCTTCTCACTTTTGACCAATTTCGCTTTTTAGGATCCGGTTGTAAGCCAAGACGTACGCAGTGGCAACATCGATGAGGTGCTGATGCTCAGCACTTTCCGGAGCATCCGAGGTTCCATCCAGGCATCGAACGCCAACCCTTGGCGGAGGATTATTTCCGTCAGGGCCTGGAACGCTACATGTATACCCGTTGATGCCAACGGGCCGGAAGTCACCCGCTGCTACATGTGCCTTCACGTCCTGGCCGGGGTTGTCCAGATTAAGGGCCGAAAGCGTCACTCTGAGCATCGCTGTCTGAGTATCCAATTGCTTCGCAGCACTTGCCTGACTTGCCCAGCCAATGAACAGTCCAACCACGCAGATCGCGATGGTCGCGCGAGCCCTAAACATCGAAGTCTCCCCCTAAGAAAATGCATTCCGACCATCAACAGCTATGTCCGCAATGGGTCGGTAGCGGACATTTCAGACGACCACGGCACACTCTATACAACCACGAATTTATCGCCAAGAAATTGCATAGCCGCCACCATGTGCTCAGCAATTTTGCGACGCTCGCTATGGTCCAGCTCTACGTCGGCATGGGGTGGTAGCCATGGTCCAATGCGATCCACAAATACTGGCTGGACAGAGCCGGGTGCAAGGTTTTCTAAAGCATGGCGCAAAGTTCGCCCACCTCGCGAGTATTCGATACAGAACTCTGTCACTGGGCTGCCGCAACGAATCACGGTGAATCCGTCGCTACTTGACGCACCCCACACGCCGGTGAGTTTCGCGAACATGGCTTCTCCCATAGCTAGACAATGTGGCGTTCCTGGACTGAGTCGGAGATGTCCGCTCTGGGTCGCAAGCGGACCTTAGCTTAACCACTCGGCTAGCCACTTCACCTAGTTCTAAGCCAAGAGATGGCGCCGCCCTGGGCTTGGTATTCCTCGATCGACATGTCTCGCACTACCGTTGCCTCTTTGTCGTCCGCGTAGATGCTGCCGTAAAACAAAACGGGTGGCTTCCATCGCGCCCTAAATTCTTGAAAGCTAAGGCCGGTGCCGGGCGAGCCTTCTTCGGCGCGCAGCAATGGGACCACTTTGAGGTCATCGCGGCCCAGCAATTTGTTCATTCTGGCCTCAAAGAGGCCGCGACTCCGCGCATCTCCACGGAGCTCGTCTACATTCAACTGCGAAACGATAACTTCGTTGCCCCTGGTGCTAGTTAGCGCACCAATTCCCATGGTGACCATATCCGTATCACCAGAAGGGACGAAGACGGGAAACTCATTAGCGCCATCACTGAGCCAGCTGACATACCCTGAAGCCATCCCCATCTCATCCTTAGCCACTACGTGCTCCTCCGGCGTACTACTTCGTAACACGACTTCAGCTTGAAGGTCATGTCCGCTCCGGGTCGGTAGCGGACCTTACGGCGCTTCAAATCTTCTTGTGAAACGCGAAGCTTTGAGCATCCCGCTGCAGCTTTCCCCGGGCGTAAAGGCCGACCAGATGGTCCTGACGAGAGGCATCAGGAGGCACGAAGAAATGTTCCCCGGGGAACCTCAGTTCGTCCTGCCGAGCCACGACTTCAGACTCGATGCTGCGGTACTCGTCCTCTCCTACGAACACAGCTACGGCTTTGTGAAAGGCGACCATGTAGCCGCCCTCCTTCAAAGGGACAACACGGAAGTCAATCAGGAAGCGTGCTTCATGCATGGCCTTGCGCGCATCGTCGACGTCGTCCACCCCGGCCGTCAGTGACAGCAGGGTGCCATTCTTCATGATCGTTATTCCGCCACGGCCCTTTGTGTCGGCCATGAGGCGCTCCTCAATCTCATTGAGTGGCGTGAGATTTTCGGGTTCCCATCCGAGCCTCAGATCCTGCATAGCGTCCCCTGCGCCCTTAGCCGAGTTCCTGCCAGATTATGTCTGCTTTGGGTCGACAGCGGACTCTTTTAGCGTACGAACGACGGGCTAGGAAGTCCAAGCCCGTATGCGCCTGATTACCCGCCATCCGTCCTTTGCGCGCTGGAGTTCAACGAACTCTCCGTGCGCACATAGCCCCCCACAGTCCTCGGAGAAATAGACGACCGCAGTGTCCTTAGTTTCGGAAAAGACAGGCATGCTGACCCTGAGCAGGACGCCGATGTCCGGAAACGTGTCCTTGAAGCCAGTGTTCGCTCCAATTGGGATCAAGACGCCTGGAGGAACCGGGAACTCCATAGGGTGTTTCGCTGGCCTATCGAATGCTGCCTTGAGCCGCGCGTACGACACCACTCGAACTCGCGGACACTCTATGCTTTTCGGTAATGCATCAGTTGCTTCGCTACGGCTTACGAGGCCCGCGATCTGGTCACTGGTGATGCCACTCGGGTGGCCCATCTGGGTTGCATCTGGAGCTAACGGCTTCGAGGAAAGTAAGACTTTCCCTCGGTCCTTCCCGTCGCATTGAAGGGCGACCACCGCAGCTAAAACAGCTCTGTCCGCTTTGGCATCAAAGGCCGTCACTTGGTCGCCATGCGCGATCTTCGCTACCGAGACCGTCGCGACTGCTAAGAGCAACATCCTTGCCAAACGAGCCATCAACTCCCCCTTAGTCTCAGCTTCACAACAACCCGGGAATGTCCGCTGTGGGTCGGAAGCAGACCTTTCTAGTATGCCGACGCCCTCGCCGCCGACAAGCATAGTTGCTTCCCCATAGCAGGCAGATTGTCGAAGTCCGCCATTCGGCCTAAGAAGGCAACAACGACGCGTGTTTGTGCGCGATCTGACACCAAGCTTCGAGGCGTCCGTCCCACCCGGAAGCACCAAACAGCTTGAACGTCAGCCACTCGTCACCGGCCGATGAGGCAGGCTCGGCACCAACGTCAATTGCCGGTCCTGCTTCACTCAGCGGAAGCCTTAAGGCCATTGATGTCATGCCCTCGGCGAAGGCGAATATCGTTCCATTGGTATAAGCCACGACGTACCCGAAGCGCTCTCGATCTGAGCAGTAAAGTTGCGTGTTCGGCAGCAGACGAACCGCGTGAACAAGCGGCAAAGCAATGTCCGAATGGGCCGATTTCCCATCCAGATACGACAGCACCAGCTCGTTCTCACGTCGGACCAATTCGCGAGGAAGTTTCGTCAACATTGGACAATCCTTGGATGACTTGGCCTTACGCATGTCTGCTCTGGGTCGAAAGCGGACTCATTTCGTGCGGCGCTACGGGCGCTCAAGAATAGGTTGGCCTGGACCCCGCCAGAAGACATGGTCAACAGAACCGGCAACCAGTCCCTCTGCCGCAAGCAGCTCGAAAACGTCGGAAGGCGGGTTGGGACCTGCGGACACAAAGGGCACTTTCAGGGATTGCAGGGTCGTCAAAATGTTAGCCAGATCTGACTTTCCCGCATAAGCGATAGCAACAGATTCAGTGCCCAGCATCTTCGTTCCACCGAGCCTCTGACGTAACTCATCGGACTCACAGTGAACGATGACGGATTTGGCGAGCACGCTCTCGACGTAGTCCATTACTACCCCCTATTTCGATCGCAAAAACTTAGCACGGGAAAGGTCCGCTGTGGGTCGTAAGCGGGCCCTCGGTTCAGCTACCAACTTGCACGCGTGCCTCTTGTTCGAAATACGCGACAACCGCCTTGATCTTGAACAGATAAAGCCCGGCGGCTACCACAACCAGTGCACCGACCAATCCAAGTACCCAGTTCCCAAAGATTGGATAAGGAATGACTAGTCCGATGGTTGCAAAGCCAAGATAGGCCATGCGCGCCCAAGGCTTCTTCCTAAGAATGGCCACACCGGCCGCCAGACCAAAGATGCCGATGATGGATGCAAAGAACCCGGCTCCGCTGCTCCACCATTCCGCCTGGGAGACGTGACGTCCATTAATAGCGAAGGATTCGTTCGGCACGACGGACACGATAAGAAAAATCACGCACGCCAACGCGTGACCCGTCATGAATCTAAGCAGTTTTGGCATCGCCCAAAAATTCGCCCACATTTACCCACCCCCTTGCGCCGTCCCCAGCAGTCGAAAATCCAGGGGCCATTTCAACACAAACCGAAATGTCCGCTTCGGGTCGAGAGCGGACCCTTTCAGAATATAACCAGTAGCACCTGACAACAGCAGGCTACGCCCCAGGTCAGCAACTGTAGGGCGCTCAGCGCTTGCCGGGACGGGTGTTCAGCCTGACCGGAATCCCCAGCTTGCTACGCTTCAAGGAAGTAATGGCATGCACGGGCATCAGCGAAAGCTTCCTGTACGAGCTGATGCAGAAAAATGAGTTCCCGCGCCCGGTGAAAATCGGCCGCATGAGTGCGTGGCCGGCGAGTGAGGTCGTCGCCTACATCGAGGGCCGAAAGAGACTCGGGGCGCATCCTTGAGGATTGCCATTCGGCCAGAAAGATGGTCAAGACTCGGCTGATTACTATAAGAATGACGTGTAATCTGGCGAAATGGATCGGATTCGTGACTCATAAGTAGTCGAAAGAACGATTTCGAAAAAATCACCCAGATATGAAGTTTTGCGGTGTCTGACGCGCCGCGGGCCCTACCCTGTCGGGAAGGACCCTTTTTTTGGTGCACGGACTGGAACGCCGGAACGTTTGTCGAGAGAGGATGGAACGTCCTTTCATTGCCTGACTATTGGCTTTGCATAGCCATATAGAGCACTTTTGGAACGTCGGAACGCTGGAACGCCTATCCACGCAGCCGAAGGAGATATGGGGACTACTCTGCTATCGATGGGCGAATGAGCAGCGATGACAGTGACGCCATCGGGGAGGCGGCGTGATGTCAGCCCTTTGGAACCACTGGGAACGGCACGCACCAAGACTTCACCTCCAGCGAGAAATCGTTCTGGAGCAATCGTGCCCTGCCAATACCCAGCGAGTCTGCCGTGGCCTGAGCGAGCTCAAGCGTCGGCATCGGCTCGTCCGTCAGCGCGGATTCGATCACCTTCCAATCGTCACCGTTACCGGAGGCGGACTCAAGGATCGAATAATGGCCGTAGTTCGCCACCCAGTTGCCGTTCTTAAGCACCGAGCCGGCACCGGTAATCACAAGGTACTTCCCAACGAGGCCGTACATGCGTGAGTTCCCCATCCTGACGAATGGCCAGATGGTGCCACAACCGTGACCACGGACATCTTGCTAGCCCGTGATGAGCTCACCGAGCTGTTCCGTAACTCGTGACAGACTGGCCAGCCGTCGCCGGGGCAACAGTCGGGCTAGAGCCTGCCGACGGACCAAACCGCTTAGGCCATAGCGTCTGAATCTGACTATCGACTAGCCCTGATGGCAGGGGCTAGCAAATGGGCGTCCAAGTCACCTAGATCGGATGCAAAAAGCCCCGCCGAAGCGGGGCTCTTTGTGGCCAGACGACTGCATTCAGTGCTCGTTGTCAGCCTTGCGTTCCAAGCTATCGACCAAAGCGAATGCCTGCATAAGTTCGGCTTTCTGCTCGGGTGACCATTCGAACGGCTTAGCTCCTGTGGGAGCCGAAATGGTGAAGTTCGCTGCTTCTGCGTTGACGGTGCCGGCAGCGGCTTTGCGTGCAATAAACTCTTGGTAATCACACACTGGTTGTCTCGTTTTGCTGTTCATAACCGATCCTCGCTGGACCATATCGTTTCGTACTTGAGCAGCATTGCTAGTCACTGGTGGAACATTTGTGTCACCGGTCGCTACTTCCACATGAAGCACCGTGCCGCCAGTACGCACGTCCGAACCTGAAGCGGTTGTGACGGACGTCTTCACACATCGGCGTTGGGCGTAGCAGTCGCGTGCATATTCGGCGCCCGTTCCCGCAAACCGTGCCTCATTGTTGAAATCCAACGTGCCATAGCCAGGATCTCGAATTTCGCCATTTCGAAATACAAGGTGGAAGACGATGTACTGGAGTTCCAAGCCTTCCCAGCGATTTAGCCGTGGCGGATTGGCCAGATCGAGGACCGGGGCCCGAAACCAATCCATCCAAGCTTCAATCAGGAGCAGGTCGCCAGCGACAACCAAGCACACGACTGGCCGCTGAGCAATCTTATGGAAACCGCTGTCGTCGAGAACCAGAAAATGGTCGTCGTCTAGTTTTGCTGACCAACGAGAATCGCTAGCGACGACAAGACGCTGCTTGTCGATTGCGTTTGTTGTCACACGCACCATCCTTTCTTGCCGTCATCAACCCTCGCCTCCAGGCGAAAGCCCCCTGTAACTGATGCGACGAACGCCCCGTACCAAAGCGAGGCGTCCTGCTAAACCCAAGCAGTATAACAATACATGTCGTATGCAATGAGGAATATCTATAGTGAGCCTGATATTCGTCAATAGGCCGTTTGTCCGACAGCTCGGACCCCAACATCTAGGTATCTAGATCGGCCAGGACCACAAGGCCTTGAGTGACCGCCCTTCGCCTAGCGCGTGAATTTCTCCCGGCGAGCGGCAAATCTGTGCCCGTAAGAGGGCTGGGCGCGGTCATCCAAAATGGCGTACATCGTCCTCACGTTTCCCGGACCGGGGTTTAGCCAGGCACCGACGTGCTCTGGCTTGATGGGGACGATGGAGCTGTCGTGGCCGCCTGCGGCTGGCTCAAACACCACCTATCGCGTGACGGATTTACGGCCAATGGCGACCACCTTGCCGTCTGCACGCAAACCATCTAGGTAATCCGCCCATGCCTGCATCATGCGCTTACGCTCATTCATGTACTGGGCGCGGTTGTAAGCGGCTCGCACCTTATTTCGCTCCGCATGGGCTAGCTGGCGCTCGATCACGTCCGGCGACCATCCCATTTCGTTGAGGCGGGTTGACGCCATCGCCCGGAAACCGTGTCCGGTCATGGTGTCCTTGTCGAAGCCCATCCGGCGTAGCGCGGCATTGACCGTGCCGTCCGACATGGGGCGCTGGCGGCTACGTTCGCTGGGGAACACGAATTGCCCGTTACCCGTCAGCGGCTGCAGTTCGCGCAGCACCGCGACGGCCTGCGGCGGCAGAGGAACCGTATGCTCCTCCCGCATCTTCATCTTGCCGGCAGGGATGCGCCATAGCGCCCCATCCAGGTCAATTTCTGACCATTCGGCCTGGCGCAGTTCACCGGGACGCGCGAACACCAGCGGCGCCAGCTTCAAGGCGGACCGGACAACAAAACTGCCGGTGTAGCCGTCGATGGCCCGCAGCAACTCCCCCACCTTGGCCGGGTCGGTGACCGCGGCGCGATGCGTGACCTTCGCCGGGGTGAGTGCGCCGCGCAGGTCAGCGGTTGGATCGCGGGTCGCTCGATGGGTGGCTATCGCGTAGCGGAATATCTGGCCGCAGCGCTGCTTGGTGCGGTGGGCTGTCTCGTGCGCCCCGCGCTCCTCAATCCGTTGCAGCAGCTTGAGCATCTCGGGCGGATCGATTTCGGCGATAGGCCGGTTGCCGATCCACGGGAGCACTAGGTCATCCAAGGTCCAACGGGCCTTTTCAAGCGTAGCAGCGGCCATCCGGGGCTTTTGCTTTTTCAGCCACTCCTCGGCGATGGCCGCAAACGTATTGGCTGCTACCTCTGTAAGCGTGATCTTGCGTTCGCGTTTCGCTACGCCAGGATCGTTGCCATCGCGGAGTTGGGCGCGTGCAGCATCACGCCTCTGACGGGCCTCGCTGAGGTTCACTTCGGGGAACACACCGAGCGCCAGCAACTTCTCCTTGCCGCTGTGGCGGTATTTCATTCGCCAGTACCGCCCTACCCCTGTCACGTGTAGGAACAGACCGCCGCCATCGAAGTGCTTGCCAGCCTTCGCGGCCTTGATCCTAAGGACGGTGAGTTTGCCGGTATCGCTCGCCATTACTTATCCCATCGAGATACCCCCAATGGGGCCAAGTACCCCCGAAGATACCCCCGCGCTGCGCGGGCTTCAATAGGATGTCGCTGGACGCTATGGCACAAAAAAACCCGCTGCTATGCGGGTTTCGGGCAATTCATGGGACGTGTCTGGACGGTATGAAATCGCCATTTGGTGCCGGCAGCAGGAATCGAACCCGCGACCTACTGATTACAAATCAGTTGCTCTACCAACTGAGCTATGCCGGCGACGAAGGCGAAGTCTAGCAAACCCGCGCGCGTTGACGCCAAGACATCGGCATCAGAAACAACCCGTGCTGTGCGAGCCCACGCCACGCACCCGATTGCGCCAATCCTGATGGCCGCTATCGGCCATCACCACGTCCAGCCAGTACTCCGGCACCGCCTCGGTACGCTCGCTCATCTGGGCCGGGAATCCGGCCGACACCACCTGGTCGCGACGACGGCGCGCATTGGCCGGGTCCTTGAACAGCCCTAGCGAAATCGTGTTGGACTGGTCGCCCGTACCGACGATGAAATACTCGCCAACGTTGGCGGCGGTCAGCCGGCGCGCCAGCTCCAGCGACTTGTCGCGACCACCGCCACCGGGAAGGTAGACCCACCAGCCCGTGGTCTGGGTGGTTTGCTCCTGGCGCGAACGCATGCGTGCGGCCTGGTTGCTGAGCGCGGTACGGGCATTGCGCAAGTCGATCGGCGTGGCAAATGGCCCCAGTGCCATGCAGGTGTAGCTGGCCTGCCGCGACGGTGACGATGGGGCTGCCGCCATCGACGACGCCGGCGACGCCGATGAAGCCGCCGCGACGGCGGATGCAGCGGCCACGGGCGCCGACGCCACGGTGGCGGGCGGCGTCGGTCGCTCGGACAGCAATTTCAGGGCCGGCACACCCGGGTCGGCGGCGCTGCGACCGTGCACGTCGTCCTGCCCCAGCAGCAACCAGGCACCCACCGCGATATTGAGGGCGATCAGCAGAACGAAGAGCAGGCGCAGGAACATCGTCGATCCGTCAGGCAAACGACACGAGCCGGCATTCTAGAGAGCCGACCCGAGAGGGGAATGTGCGTCCGACCACACGACCAGACCACGCAGCACGCTATCAGTGCTAAGCCTTGCCGGCACGGACATCAGCGGCAACAACGCTTCCGCGTCGCCGCCACCCAGAATCAGCAAGGGCGCACCGCCGAGCGATGGCGCCAGGCGCGCCACGAAACGCTCGATCAGCGCTGCCGCCGCTTGCCAGCAACCGGAAGCCACGGCATCGGGCGTGTTGTCTGCGACATCGAGCACGCGCCCCGGCCGCTCGACCAGCACGCGCGCAGTCGCGCCAAGCAGGGACTGCTGCATCAGCTGCGGCCCGGGGGCGATAAGGCCACCCAGGTGCAGGCCATCCGCCGCCAGCGCATCGAGGGTTAGCGCCGTGCCCACGCCAGCCAGCACGCAGGGCCCCAGACCATCGGCGCGTGCCGCCACCATCGCGAGGAAGCGGTCCACGCCCAGACGCGACGGATCGGCGTAGGCGTTGCGCACGCCGCAGGCTTCGGCCGGCGTGCGCAACCACTGCGTATCGCGCGCAAAGCAGGCCGACACCACGGCAGCGACCTGAGCCTCGCGCCCAGCGTCCACCACCGAAGCACCCACCACGGCAATAGGTACGGGCAAGTCGCGCCAGGCCTCGTGCAGGGCCAGCACGACGTCTTCGTTCCAGCTCACGGCGCCCTGAGACTGCCAGCCGCCGTCGCACAGCGCCCACTTGAGTCGTGTGTTGCCCAGATCAAGCAGAAGTCTCATACGCGACGCACCGTGACATCGGCACTGTCGATCGACAACACGCCAGCGGGTGTTTGCAACAACAGTGCACCACGCCCGTCCACGCCAGCGCCGACGCCATCCAGCTCACCCAGCGCACCCTGCAGGTGTAAGGGCTTGCCGCGGAGCAAGTCGTGGCCGCCGTAGGCGTCGACGAACCCGGCGAAGCCTTCACGTTCGAATTGGCGCAATCCCTCGACAAGCGCGGCGATCAAGCTTGCCGCAACCAGGTTTCGATCGGGGGCCTTGCCATGCGCAAGGTTTGCCAGGTCGTTGATGGGCTGCCCGGCCTGCTCGCGCAGCGCCGCGGTAAGCCGCACGTTGACGCCAACGCCGATGATGGCGGCGCAGGGCCCCTGATACTCCCCGCTCAGTTCGACCAGGATGCCGGCCAGCTTGCCGCCATCGCTCAGCACGTCGTTGGGCCACTTGAGGCCCGCGCCCTGGATACCCAGGGTCGCCAGCGCGCGCATCACGATGACACCCACTGCCAGTGACAAGCCCGACAGCGCAGCGAAGCCCGCGTCAAAACGCTTCAGGCAGGACAGATAGACATTCAAGCCCGGCGGCGACAGCCACGCGCGACCGCGGCGGCCCCGGCCAGCGCTCTGGGTTTCGGCGAGGACCATGCTCAAGTCGGGCAAAGCGCCCAGGCGGCGCTGAATCTCATTGGAGGTCGAGTCGATCTCCCAATGCAGCTCCAGCGCGCCAACCTCTTTGCGCACATGCACGGGCAACGCCGCCCGAATCTCCTGCAAACCTAGCACCTGCACTGGCCAGGGCAGGCAATAGCCCGCCGTGCCCCGCGATTCCACCGGCACGCCCCGCGTACGCAATGCCTCAATCTGCTTCCAGATGGCCGCGCGGGTCACGCCAGCGCGCTCAGCCAGCAAAGCACCGGACACGGTGTCTCCGTCCGCCAGTGCTACAAGCAGCTCGTGCGCCTGCATCAGCGTAAGCCAACGCCGGGGAGGCCACGTGAGCGGCTTTCGGTCATGCAATCACGCGGGGATGGGAGATGTGACATCGGGCGATTCTAGCCTGCCGCGTGCACGCCCCAAAGATCGGCGCGCGCGCCAAACGCCATGACTTCTGGGACTCGCGGGTTCTTGCGGGTGGCTTGAAGGGCACTGGCATAGGATGCCCATTTCTGCCAGCATCCAGTACTTGGATTGCGGATCAAGGGGTTGCGCCGCGATGGGCGTCGGGAAGTTCTTGATAGGTTGTGCTCTGTGCGTCGGCAGCATTGGTGCTGCGTCGGCGACGGACGCTGACACCCAAGATCTGACCTCCATGCAGCGTTCAGTGGACAGCAGCTCCAGCAATCACGATGGCGGTGGCAACAGCAGCGGCGACGCACTGGGCCTGCCACGCGATGCATCCCCGTCATCGGGGTCCGCATCCTCCTCATCGAGCAACGACAACTGCCCGAGTGCCACACCGCCGGTGGCACCGAGCGGTCACCGCGCCTATCTTGGCTGGCAGTCACTGCTGCCCGGCTCTATCCAGTAAGTCTTCGGCCTGTGCCGGAATCATGGTGGCGGCGCTTCCGCTCCTATTTCACGGCTCAACCACTCCCTGATTCGCTTTGGCAGCGTGCGCTCGCGGCATGTCCGCTGGCGCTACGGCTGGATGGTGCGCGCCAGGATGAATTGCGGCGATTGGTGGCGGTTTTCCTCGCACGCAAGCGCTTTCACGCCCTGGCTGGGGCGGAACTTACCGAGCATCTGCGTATCCTGATCGCCATGCAGGCCTGCCTGCCAGCGCTCCAGCAAGGCCCGCGCGCCTTGCGCGGCTGGCGCGAGGTGCTGGTCTATCCCGGCGAGTTCAAGGTGCATCGCAGCCACCACGACGAGCGCAGCGGCATCGTCAGCGAAGGCGAAGACGTGCTTATCGGTGAAGCGTGGGAGCACGGGCCGCTGGTGCTGTCACTGGCCGATGTGCAACTCGACCTGGAACATCCCTGGGACGGCTACAACGTGGTCGTGCACGAGATCGCGCACAAACTCGACATGCTCGATGGCCCACCCGACGGTGTGCCGCCACTGCCCGCGCATATGGTCCGTCGGCAATGGATCGTGGCTTTTCAGCGTGCCTTCGATCATCTCGCCAACGACGTGGCACGCGGGCGCGAAACCTTGATCGATGCATATGCCGCCGAAGGTGCTGATGAATTCTTCGCCGTGGTCAGCGAGCTGCACTGGTCGCAGCCGGCCGTTTTGCGTCGTGCCGACGCGTCGGTAGCCGATCTGCTGGATGCGTATTACGGACCGTCGCCGGCGCCTGGCCACACTTAGCCCGGCGGCAACCGCACACTGAAGCGCGCACCATTGAGTTCCGGCGAGCGGTCGACAATCAATTCGCCCTGATAGGCACGAACGATGTCCTGCACGATGGACAGGCCGATGCCATGGCCCTGCACGCGCTCATCGCCGCGCACGCCACGTTGCAGCACGCTCTCGATCTTGTCTTCGTCGATGCCCGGGCCGTCGTCCTCGACACTCAGCCAAAGGCCTGGGCGCTGGCGACCCGCGACAGGGCGCATCTTCACCACCAGCAAGACCTGGTGACGGGCCCACTTGAACGCGTTCTCCAGCAAATTGCCCATCAACTCGAGCAGATCACCCTGCTCTCCGTAGAACGCCGCGTTGTCGTCGATATCGAATTCGCACAACACATTCTTCGCCGCATAGACCTTCTCGAGGCTTTGCACCAGGTCCTCGGCGTGGCCGGCAATCGGAATGGCGGTTGCAGCGAAAGTCTGTCGACCGGATGTCGCCGCGCGTGCCAACTGGTAGGCCACCAATTCGTCCATCTTGCGCACCTGGTCAAGGACCTGGTTGCGCAAACCCGATTCGTCGCTCACCGTTTCGAGTCCGGAGCGGATCACGGCCAACGGCGTCTTCAGGCTGTGTGCGAGATCCGACAGGGTATTGCGCGTGCGCACGCGTTGCTCGCGCTCACTGTCGACGAAAGCGTTGATGCGTTCGGTAAGACCCGTGAGCTCGGCCGGGTACTGGTCACCCAGATGCTCGCTTTCGCCGCGCTCCACGCGCGACATCGCGCTGGCCACCTTGCGCAACGGTGTGAGGCTCCAGCGCAGCAGCAGCATCTGCAGCAGGATCAACATCACACCTAGCGAGGCGAGCCAGAAAATCAGGCTGCGGCGAAAGACGGCGTTGCGGCCTTCGAGCTGGTCCTCGGTTTGCGCCACCATGAAGGTGAGATGCACCGACTTCTTCTCGGCGGTATCGAGCGCCACACCATAGCTGTAGTAGTAAAGCCGCCCCATGCGCGTATCGACAGGACCGACAAACTGCCCTTCGCCCGGCGCCAGCGGCTTCAGGAAACCAAAGTCGCGCCCGATCGCCGAAGGCGATTCCCACTTGAAACCGTTGTCGCCGATGGCGACGGCATAAAGGCCCGAGCCTGGCCGCGAGAAGCTCGGGTCGGGCGGCGTGTCTGGCAGCAGCACCTTGCCGGAACGACCGACCTCGGTCCCCGCCAGATACGCCACGACGAAGTTCTGCAGACGATCCTGCAGACCTTGTAGTGCGCTATCCGCGCTGGTGCGCGTCAGCGTGAGTCCGACGACGCCGAGGAAGGCCGCCAGCACGAAGCTGGTGGCTAGCGCCGCTCGCGCCGCCAGTGAAAATGGGCGGCGCGGCGGTTGCGAATCACTCGTCGTCGGCTTCGCTGCGAGGGATGGCAAAGCGGTATCCGCGTCCACGTACCGTCTCGATGGGCTTGAGGTTGCCGTCTGGGTCCAGCTTGCGGCGCAGACGGCCAATGAAAACTTCCAGCACGTTCGAGTCGCGGTCGAAATCCTGCTGATAGATGTGCTCGGTGAGGTCGGCCTTGGAGACCAGTTCGCCGGCATGCAGCATCAGGTATTCCAGCACCTTGTACTCATAGCTGGTCAGGTCGACGACCTTGCCTTCCACCGTCACGGTCTGCGCCGTGGTATCGAGCTTGATCGGGCCGCAGGCCAGCACCGGCTTGGACCAGCCGCTGGCCCGGCGTACCAGCGCGTTGATGCGCGCCAGCAACTCTTCGACGTGGAACGGCTTGACCAGATAGTCGTCCGCACCGTGCTTCAGGCCCTCGACCTTGTCCTGCCAGCCACCACGGGCGGTGAGGATAAGGATCGGGTAGCGCTGACCGGCCTCGCGCAGCGCCTTGATCAGGTCCATGCCCGACATCCGGGGCAGGCCCAGGTCGATGATGGCCAGGTCGAACGGCACCTCGCGACCGAGGTAGATACCCTCCTCACCGTCCTGGGCTGCATCGACAGCAAAACCGTCGCGCTTCAGACGGGCAGCAAGCGTTTCGCGCAGCGGCGCCTCGTCCTCAACCAAAAGGATGCGCATCAGTGTTTCTCCTTGTTGCTATCACCGTCAGCGGACGGGTTCTTGGTCGAATCGTTGGAAGCCGGCCCCTTGCTGGCCTCCGTGGTCACGGTCACTACCCGCACATGGCCGGTAGGGGTCAACACTTTTACCCGATGCTCGAAAGAGCTTCGCCCACGCCGAACGGTACTGGCCGACAGCACCTTGCCGCCAGTCTCCTGCTGTACCTGGCTCACCGCCTGCTCCAGCGTCATGGCTGGCTCGGTGGTCTGCGCAGCAAGCGCAGCCGGTCCCGCTGACAGCGAGAGCAGCAACACCGAGCCATACAGAATTGTTTTAATTTTGTTAAACAAGCCCGGATAACCTGCGGGGACGAGAGCCATCTTCGTTCAGACTATGGAATCGGGGCTGAATATTGACCGGACGGGCCTGCAACGTCACGCGGCAATCTGCGTTGGCGCCATGGCCTGCTCGATCAGCGCCCAGCCTGCACCGGGCAAATGGGAGCCTTCGCTCAGTAGGCGCCGGAACCCTCGCGCGCCCGGCTCACCCTGATAAAGCCCCAGCAAATGGCGACTTATGTGCTTCAACGCGGTGCCACGGGCCAGTTCGGCCTCGATGTACGGCCGCATGCGCAACAGGACGTCTTCACGCGTAGGCATGGGCTCGCCGTATAGCACTGCCTCGACGTGCGCCAGCACATAGGGGTCGTGATAAGCGGCCCGACCCACCATCACGCCATCGACCTGGCTCAGATGCGCCTGCACCGCTTGCGCCGTAGTGATGCCACCGTTGATGACCACGACCAGCTGGGGAAACTCGCGCTTGAGCCGATACACGCGCTCGTAATCGAGCGGCGGAATCTCGCGATTCTCCTTCGGGCTCAGACCCTGCAGCCACGCTTTGCGCGCGTGCACCACCAAGACTTCAACGCCGGCACCGATCATGGTCTCGGTGAAATGCTGTAGATCGGCGTATTCGTCCTGGTCGTCCACGCCAATGCGGCACTTCACCGTTATCGGTACATCCACCGCATCGCGCATCGCCTTCACGCAATCGCCCACCAGGGCAGGCTCGCGCATCAGGCACGCACCGAAGCGGCCAGACTGCACGCGATCGGACGGGCAACCCACATTGAGATTGATCTCGTCGTAGCCCGCGTCCATGCCGTAACGCGCCGCCACCGCCAACTCCTGTGGATCGCTGCCGCCAAGCTGCAACGCCACGGGGTGTTCTTGCTGGCTGTGCTCCAGCAAGCGCAGCTGTTTGCCGCGCACCAGCGCCGCACTCGTCACCATCTCGGTATACAGGCGCGCATGCGGCGACAGCAGCCGATGAAAGTACCGGCAGTGGCGATCCGTCCAGTCCATCATCGGGGCGACGGTGAGGCGCCAATCTTCCTTTTGAACGGACTTGGCGGTGGGGATAGTGGATGCAGACATGGCGGCTATTGTACGTGCTGGCGCCGAAGCGCATGGCAGAGGTGGCGGAGTCGTCCGCGGGCCAGGCATGGCGACGAAGCGGCTCGCGTCACGATGCCGCAGTGACTTGCCCGCAACTGGACGGTCCCTGCGCCGATATCACCGATTCGGCTGCAAGACTGCACCGGGCATGGTTTACCGTGATGTGCGCTGCAGGTGCGGCCCGCCATGAACAGCCCGCCCGGCAATGGCATAATGGCGCCCCTGGCTGCATCTGCGGCAGCACTCGTCAGGCGCAGCGGCTTCCGCCTTCCCCATACGAGTCCGGTACCGGTCCCCAGCCGGGACCTTGCCCGCGGCCCCTCTACTCTGGACGGTAACCGGCAATGGTGGCATTGGCGACGGAGCACGTGATCGACGTGCACCACTGGAACGACAGTCTTTTCAGCTTCCGCACCACGCGCGATCCTGGCTTTCGCTTCGACAGCGGACAGTTCGTGATGATTGGCCTGGAGGTGGATGGACGTCCGTTGATGCGCGCGTATTCCATTGCGAGTGCGAACTACGAGGAACACCTGGAATTCTTCAGCATCAAGGTGCCGAACGGGCCGTTGACCTCACGCCTGCAACACCTCAGGCCGGGCGATCCACTCATCGTCAGCCGCAAGCCGACTGGCACGCTAGTGCTCAATGACCTCAAGCCGGGCAGGCGTCTCTATCTGCTTGGCACGGGCACGGGCCTGGCACCGTTCCTCAGCCTGGTGCGCGATCCGGAAACCTACGAGCGCTTCGACAAGATCGTGATTGCCCACGGGGTGCGCAACATCAGCGACCTCGCCTACGCCGATTACCTGCAGCATGAATTGCTGCAGCATGAATACCTGGGTGAGCTGGCTCGCGAGAAACTTATCTACCACCCCACGGTGACGCGCGAAGCGTTTCGCAACCAGGGCCGCATCACTGACGCCATCGTTGACGGCGCCATGAGTCGGGCCATCGGCCTGCCTCCGCTCGATCCAGCCACGGATCGCGTCATGCTTTGCGGTAGTCCTGCCATGCTGGAGGATACCTGCGCCCTGCTCGATAGCCGCGGTTTTAAGATTTCGCCGCGCACCCGCGAACCGGGCGACTATGTGATCGAGCGCGCGTTCGTCGAGAAGTAAGCGGCGGCGCGGCAAGTACCCAAGAGAGGGAGTCACCATGCTGGAGATTGCGCTCTACGTACTCGCCGCCGTGCTGATGGTGGGTGGACTGGCCGGCAATTTCCTGCCCGCGCTCCCAGGCATCCCGATGATCTTCGGCGGCATCTGGCTGGCCGCTGCAGTGAATCAGTACCAGCACGTCGGCCTGTGGTGGCTGGTGGTCATCGGTGTACTTGGCACCCTGGGTGTCATCGTCGACTTCGTCGCCGCCACCCTGGGAGCCAAACGGGTAGGGGCGAGCCCGCTGGCATTGTCGGGGGCGGGCCTGGGTACGCTGATAGGCATGTTCTTCGGCATCGTGGGCCTGCTGCTGGGCCCCTTCGTGGGCGCACTGCTGGGTGAACTTGCCTCGGGCACGAGCGTGCTGCGCTCGGCCCATGTGGGCGCGGCCACCTGGATGGGCCTGCTGTTCGGCACCCTGATCAAGCTGGTGATCTCGTTCATCATGATCGGCCTGTTCGCTTTCGCCATGCTCGTCGCCTAAGTGCGCCGCAGCGCCGTCCCGAGACCTTCGGCACATGGCGCCCGTCGCCGCTGCCCTTATAGGCTCCGGGTACCACTCTCTGGGGAACAACATGTCCAAACGTCTCGCCCTTGCCATGGCGGTCTCGCTGGCTGCTGTCGGATCGGTTCACGCGGCAACCAAGACACCTACCTGGATCGAGCGCAGCAACACCGACGCCAAAGTGATGCTCGATGTGCTCGCCAAGTTCAGTCCGGAATTCGCCTCGCAGATCGGCCTGCCTGAGTACGACGCCAAGGTCGCCGATCTCAAGCCCGACGTTGATGCGCGCTCCCGCGCCGCGCTGGTCGAGGCGAAGGGCAAGCTCGAGCAGATGCTGGCCGCCGAGAAAGACGCCAATGTGAAGCAGGATCTGCAGATCATGATCAAGGCCGCCAATCAGCAGATCGAAGGCATCGACCTCAACCACAAGTACCTGCTCCCGTATCAGGACGTGGGCCAGCTGATTTTTGGTGGCGAGTTCGCCTTGCTGAAGGACGATGTCGCCGCCAAGCGCCGGCCCGCCGCGCTCAAGCGACTGCAATGCTATGTAGGCAAGGCGCCCGGCTGCACGCCGATCACGGAGCTGGCCAAGGCGCAGACCCAGGCGCGCCTGGGCGAGAAAGACCTGATCGGTCCGTACAAGGGCGAAGTGGAGCAGAAGCTCGCCAACACGCAGCGCTACGCGCAGGGCATCCGCCAGCTGTTCGCCAAGTACAAGCTGGACGATGCCGAAGGCAAGGCCGCGCTCGATGCGCTGGACAGCCAGCTCAAGGACTACGACACCTGGGTGCGCGCCACCATCGTGCCGCGCGCACGCGCGGACTTCCGCCTGCCCGAGCCGCTGTATGCGTACAACCTCAAGCAGGTGGGCGTCGATATTCCGCCGGAGGAGCTGATCAAGCAGGCGCAGCTGGAATTCGTCGAACTGCGCTCGATGATGCAGGTATTGGCGCCGGTAGTGGCCAAGGCCGAAGGCATCCAGGCGACGGACTACCGTGACGTGCTGAAAGCGCTCAAGCAGCAGCAGCTGGGCAAGGACGACGTGGTGCCGTGGTATCACGAGATCATCGGCAAGATCGAAGACACTATCCGTCGCGAAAACATCATCACGCTGCCGCAGCGCAAGATGCAGATGCGTCTGGCGTCAGAGGCTGAAACCGCCGCCGTGCCCGCGCCGCACATGGACCCGCCGCCCTTCATCAACAACCACGGTGAGCAGGGCACCTTCGTGTTGACCATGGGCAACCCCTCGTCGAACGGCGACAAGTCGCAGTCGTACGACGACTTCACCTATAAGGCCGCCGCCTGGACGCTTACTTCGCACGAAGGCCGTCCAGGACATGAGCTGCAGTTTGCCGCCATGGTGGAGCGCGGCGTGTCGCTGGCGCGCAGCCTGTTCGCCTTCAATAGCGTCAACGTGGAAGGTTGGGCGCTGTACGCAGAATCGGAAATGCTGCCGTACGAAACGCCGGCCGGCCAGTTTGTCGCCCTCCAGGCTCGCTTGCAGCGCGCCGCCCGCGCGTATCTCGACCCGATGCTCAACCTGGGCCTGATCAGCAAGGAGCGCGCGCACGATGTGCTGCGCAACGACGTGGGCCTGTCGGAGGCGATGACCCAGCAGGAGCTGGACCGCTACACCTTCAACAGTCCGGGTCAGGCCACGGCGTATTTCTATGGCTATATGCGCCTGCAGCAGACGCGCCTGGAAACCGAACTTGCGCTGGGCAAGGACTTCAATCGCAAGGCCTTCAACGACTTCGTGATCGGCCAGGGCCTGTTGCCACCGGAGCAGCTGGCCGAAGCGGTGCGTACGCAGTTCATCCCGTCGCAGAAAAAAACTGATCTAGCCGCGCAGGGACGATAACGTCCCCGCTGACCATCAGGGCCGCGTCTTAGGGCGCGGCCTTTTCTTTTTGGGGATCGGTAGTACTTGTGCGCTGCGCTCCAGCCACAGGGCCAGCTGGGCTGTATCACGGCAGAGCGACGAAGGCAGCACGATGTAGTGTCGGCTCGGCGGCAAGCCCGGCTTCGCTTCCAGGCGCTGGGCACCCTCGCACGCCAACAGCGCGGATTGGTCACCCGGAGCGAGCTTGAGCGCCAGCCCTTGCGTTGATAGCCACGCGCACGGCTTCTCTCCGACGTAGGCCATCAAGCCACCGAACATGGGATGGAAACGTAGATCATGCGGCCGCCCCAGGTGGGTGGCGGCATCCTCGAGGTCGCGCCGCAGCGCTTCGAGCAGCGCTTTCACACCGGCGCGTCGGGAATCACGTAGAGCAACACCGCCAGGTAATGCAGCACGCTTCCGGCGAGCACGAAGCCGTGCCACACCGAATGGTGGTAAGGCAGTTTGCGCCACAGATAGAACGGCACGCCAAGCGTGTAGGTCACTCCCCCAGCGATCAACAGCACCATGCCGCCGAACTGCAGGTGCTCGCTCAGCGGCTTGAACGCGATCAAGCCGACCCAGCCCATCGCCACGTACATCAACACGGCAAGGCGGCGGTAACGTTTGAGCAAGCCAAGCTCTAGCGCGCTGCCCATCAACGCGAGCCCCCAGATCGTGCCGAACAGCGCCCAGCCCCACACACCGGGCAACGCGATCAAGGTGAAAGGCGTATAGGTACCGGCGATCAGCAAGAAAATCGCGATGTGGTCAAACGTGCGCAGCACCCGCTTGGCCAGCACACCGTGAATCGAGTGATAGAGCGTCGATGCGGTGTAACAAAGAATCAGCGTCGTACCGAATATCGCACTGGCGACGACAGCGCGCATATCACCATAGCGTGCGGAGAACGCCACCAGGGTAGCCAGGCCGGCGATGCTGAGCACGATGCCAATGCCGTGGATGACACTGCTGGCGAGCTCATCGCCGAAGGCATAGCGGGGGAGTGCCGTGCCGGGGTTGGCGGACATGCTGGGGATTCCTTGTCAATCGAAACGTACGGAGCCGTACGCGCTCGGACACCTTAGCCATCTCCGGATGGAATGCAAAGCCTGGCGCAGCGCATGAAACGCCACGCCAGACCCTAGGTCATTCGAGGATGAAAGCGCCGAATGCCACGCCGAGATCCCAGCCCTTGCCCGTTCCGCTAAGTGCCAGCGACACATTGCCCTTGGTCATCACGCGCGCGCCGGCGGACTTCGACGCGCCAGCGTGAACCCCTGCATCGGCGTAATGCCCCTTGATCTCGCTGATGCTGGTTATCCCGGAGAACTTGCCAAGGCCGTGGTCAATCTCGTTCTTTCCGAACGTAAGGCCACCGCCCTTCACACGGATTCGCACACCCATGCTCTGGCCGTTGTTGCAATGGACCGTGCCGCTTCCGGTGGCCGTCTGATAGAACACCGACCAGCCGGACAGGCGGAAATCCATCTTGCATTCAATGTCCCCCGCATGGGCCGAGGCCGAGGCCATCCAACAGGTCAGGACCACCGCCAACGCACCCAGACTCTTCCACTTCATCATTCCAGTCTCTCCCGTATGGCCATGCCCACGCCAACGCGAGGCGGAGCGTGATTCTGGCAAGCATCCTCCTTCTGACACGTGAATGCCTCTTTCACCCGGGCTGTACACCAAATCAAGCCTGCCGCCGGGAAAATACGCGGGCCGGCATCCCCTCTCTCTCCCCCGATGCTCGGCTTTGCCGCCCCGCCACCCTGTGCGGGGCTTTTTTTTGGCATTCCGTACGTATCTGCCCGCGCCGCGGCCAGGCTGCGGCGACATGGGCTACGCAGAGCCATGGAACAGGCTCTAAGCTGAGCAGGGATTGGGAACAGGAGGACCGCGCGATGTCAGCCATCGATCTGCTGTTGCATCTGGACCATTGTGACCTGGACGTACCCGCCCCGCGTGCCGCCATGGCACTGGCTCAACGCCTGGGTGCGCGGCTGGACGCGCTTTACGTGGCCGACCTGCCCGCCGCTGCCTTCAGCCTGCCGGAGGCAGTCCCCGTGCAACTGGAAGAAACCCAGCGGCGGGTCGCCGAAGCCCATACGCACGCGATCCCCTGGCAACAACTGCTCGGCGCCCACGGCTTGACCGGTGCCTGGCGGGTCACCCAGGGGGACACCGTGCAAACCGTCAGTCAGGCCGCCTCCGGCTACGATTTCCTGATCATGGAACGCAGTCAGCAGCGCAGCGACGCGCCCGTGGGTTTTGGATCGGTGTCGCGTTGCGTCTTCGCCAGCGGCCGGCCAGTGCTGGTCGTGCCGGATCTGGCACCCGTCGCCGACATCGGCGCCCGTGTGCTGGTGGCATGGAACGGCAGCCGCGAATCTGCCCTCGCGCTCGCCGCGGCCCTACCCATCCTGCAGAAAGCGGACGACGTGCTGGTACTGGACGGCAGCGCAATGAATGAGGACCTGTTGCCCGTTCTACCGCCGCCCGGACTCGCCGATTGGCTGCAACGTCACGGCATCCGTGCACGCCTGGAGGTCTTCGATAGCGGCCCCAGCCACGCCGCTGGCCCCGCCGTGCTGGACGCGGCGCACAAGCACGGTGCCGACCTTATCGTGATGGGCGCATGGAGCCGCTCGCGGCTTGCCCAGATGATGTTGGGCGGCACGACCCGGCACCTGTTCATGCACGGGGATGTGCCGATGCTGGTTGCGCACTGAAAATCCACGCTCACGCGCCCAACGGCCCCGCCGTACAGAATAGCCTTCCATACGGCCGCTTGCGCAAGTCATTTTTGCGGGCTTAGGCTGGTCTCGCATTCGCACGATCCCCACTGCGTCCCCACGCGGCGTTGCGGATGCCATTCCAACATCGAGCCGTCAGGAGGTCGCTTATGTCGTCCGCAAGCCTGGCTGTACCCCGTATTGCCCATCCCGATAGCGTGCGCATCGCCGCGCTCAGTGCCGCCATCGCGCTCAATCTCGCCGCCCTGCTCGCCGTCATGCGGCCCCTGGCGCCTCACCTCGCCGAACAGGTCCAGCGCTTGGCCGACATGCAGATCCACTGGGTCACGACGCCGCCCGAAGTAAAGCCGCCGCCAACACTCGACATAAAACCCCTGGTCCAGCCCAAGCCCATGGCCCATCCGCAGGTGCAGCCACGGCCCGTGGTCGCGCCAGAGCCGATGGCGAGCGACGACAGCCCCATGGCGGTACCGACCGTTACGCCCACGATGGTCTCCGATGCACCCGACACCGGAGCGCAGGCAGCGCCGGTCGAAGCCACCCTCGCCTACAAGGCGGTCCCCCTGAAGTATCCGCCACAGGCATTGCACGCACACATGGAAGGCACCGTCTTGCTGAGAGTGCTGGTGGATGAGCAAGGCGTGCCGCAGGACGTGGTGATTGCCAAAAGCAGCGGCTATGCCCTGCTCGATCGCAGCGCGCGCGAGCAGGTGCTGAAAGGCTGGAAGTTTGAACCCGCCATGGCTAACGGACGCGCCATACGCGCGTGGGCGCGAGTGCCGGTCAGCTTCAACCTCAACGAGCTTTGAGGGGGTCGGCTTTGATCGGCACGGCGTAGATCCGCGTGGAAAGCGCGATACCCGACGCGCGGATCGATGGACAAGAGAGGCCCGGCCTGCATGGACTGCCAGGCCGGGCCGTTCCACGGCAAACGGAATTTAGCGCGCCGTCACCGGTGCCGGCGACGCCGGCCGGTGCGTGGCGCGTGCGATGGCCCAGACCACGGCCACCAGCAGAATCACCGGTAGACAGAACGGCAAAACGGCCAACGCCACCAGCGGCGCAATCACCAGCAGGGCCAGTCCACCGAACAGCAATCCCAGCGCCGCCCCGACGATGCTGAACAGCCCGCCGATCAGCGCGAAGGTCAACTTGAATACGACCCCGATAACGGCGGCCATAAGCCATAACGTCACTACCAGCATCAAGAGCAGGCTTATCGCGATCATGGCGCTCCTCCTTCCAGTAAAGCCCAGGGGCTTCATACGACGTCGTCATATTGGCGGCCGACGCAAGTTTCAAGGCCTCGACGGCATTGATCTTGCGCGCTTGCAACATCGTTCGCATGTTGCGGAAGTCATAGGCTGCCGGAGCCTTCCGGCACACTCGAGGTTACGGGACTTTAACGATGTGCATGGTCCACTGCGCCCCCGGTTCCTGACGAGGCCCTCGCATGGCGAAACACATGCAACACCTGAAGGCGCTGCGTGACATCGCATTTTCCTGTGGTGTAGGCGAGCATCCGGACCTTGCCTCGATGGCAAGAGAGCTCAGCCGCATGGTGTATCAGCACCGGCAGTCGCTGAACGACGACCTGGCCGATCTGCGTACACATAACAAGGGCTTCGAGCGTTGGCTGGTTGCCATGCGTAGCAAGCCGGACATCACCGTGCTGGTGAACGCCTGGCCTTCCAACCATGCCACCCCAATCCACGACCATGGCGGCCTGTGGGGGCTGGAGCTGGCCTTGCATGGCGCGCTCGAAGTGGAGTCGTGGGAACGCGACCCGCAGGGCCGCTCCCTGAGACCCGTGGGACGCGACTGGCTGGGCCCCGGCGATGCCAGCTGGTTCGATGCCGATGATCACTATGCGCATCGCTGCCGCAATCTCTCCCGGCACGACACCGCATTGACGCTTCACGTCTACGGTGGCGATCTGGCACAGTACTTCACTTACGAAAGAACCGGGGAAACCGGTCAATGGCTCACCAGGCCGCAGCGCAGCGCCATCGCTGGGCACCTGCACGCCTGAGCCGTACAACGCAATCATTTAAGGGAGTGGCATGTATCGAAGGGTCGCCATTATCGGCGGCGGCGCGGCAGCGGCAGCGCTGCTAAGCGAGCTGCTGGAACGCCAGCCGGCGCAGCCGTTGCATCTGGACTGGTACACCGGCGGCGACACGTCGGCGCGTGGCGTCGCCTATGGCACACGTTCGGACCGGCATCTGCTGAACGTGCGTGCAGCATCGATGAGCATGTTCGTCGCCAAGCCGCGCGGCTTCCTCGACTTTGCCCAGCGTGGCGATCACACCATTGCGGGAACCGACTTCCTGCCGCGACGTCTCTACGGCGACTACCTGGAAGCGGAAATGGCACGCGCACTGGAAAACGCTCGCGACGCTGGCCATGACATACGCGTGCTGCCGTTTGCGGTCGAAGCTGTGGTCCCGGAAAACGAAGGTGTCACCATCCTTCATGGTGAGGAGAACAGTCGCGTCGACGCCGCCGTACTCGCACTGGGATCGCTGCCGCCACTGCCCCTGGGTGGCGTGAGCGAAGCGGCCCTCGAGAGCGGCCACTACGTGACCGAACCGTGGGGTTTCCTCGCCTCGGTAAAGCCCGACAGCCGACCGCTCAAAGTGGTGCTGATTGGTCTTGGCCTCACCGCGGTGGATGTGCTTCTAGAGCTATCCGCGCAATGGCCGAATGCGCAATTCACTGCCATATCGCGACACGGCTTGTTGCCGGAGTCGCATCTGGAAGCGGCTTCCGCACCCGTGGATGACAGCAGCGACCTGATCGAATCGATGCGCGATGCGCCGGATATTCGCACTTGGGTCCGTCTGCTGCGCGAAACCGCGGCGCAGAGCAGCGACTGGCGCACGGTCATCGACAGCCTGCGTCCGCATACGCCATCGTTGTGGCGCCTGCTTCCCCTGGCCGAACGGGCGCGTTTCCTGCGCCATGCGCGCTGGGCCTGGGAGCGTGTGCGTCATCGCATGGCACCTCAAGTCATGACATCGATGGTGGAGCTGGAAGTCGACGGCCGGCTGCAACGCCGTCGCGGTCGCTTGCAGGCGGTCGATGTGGCCGGCGGCAAACTGCATTTGGATATTCGGTCGCCACGCGATGGCACGATCTCGTCGATGGACGCCGATGTGGTGATCCAGACGGTCGGCCTCAATACCGATGTGCGACGCACCAAGCATCGCCTGATTCGTCAGTTGGCGACCAACGGGCACGTGACACCCGATCCACTTGGGCTGGGCTGCGAAGGAACCACCGAAGGCCGCCTGCAGCATGACGGCCAGACCTGGCCACACCTCTACGCCATCGGCACCCTGCTGCGCGGCACGCTGTGGGAATCCACGGCGATGCCAGAGATCCGCCAGCAGGCACGTAACCTGGCCGACCGCATCCTGAGTCCTTGAATGACCCACGGCGGATGCCTCGGCATCCGCCGTGCGACAGTCGTTTTTTAGGCAAAACCGCCGAGCACGAGCTTGCCGATCGTGCTGGCGCTCTCCACCTGCGCATGCGCGCGGCGCAGGTTCGCCGCATTGATGGTGCCGAGGTTTTCACGCAAGCTGCTTCGCAGCACGCCGGCATCCACCAGATTGGCGACTTCATCCAGCAATACGTGCTGCGCCTGCATGTCATCCGTATGATGCAGCGAACGCGTATACATGAACTCCCAATGCAACGAGAGGCTCTTGGATTTCATCAGTCGGATGTCCAGCGGCGTTGCCGGGTCGTCGATCAGACCCAGTTTGCCCTGCGGCTTGAGCAGCTCCACCAGCGCGGGAAAGTGTTGCTCCGTATGGGTGAGGCTCAACACATAGTCGACGCCTGGCGGCGAGATGGCCTTGACCTGGGCGACGAGGTCGCCGCGATGATCGATCACATGATGCGCCCCCATGTCCCTTACCCACGCGCGGCTGTCGTCGCGCGACGCCGTAGCGATGACGGTGAGGTTGGTCAGGCGGCGCGCCAGCTGGATCGCCATGGAACCCACACCACCGGCTCCGCCGACCACCAGCACGACACCGCCGCGTGCCGTACTTCCGCGTGGCACGCCAAGGCGATCGAACAGAAGCTCCCATGCGGTGATGGTCGTAAGCGGCATCGCCGCCGCCTGAGCAAAATCCAGCGAGGCCGGTTTGCGCCCCACGATGCGTTCATCGACGAGATGAAGCTCGGCATTGCTGCCGGAGCGGTCGATGGCACCCGCGTAATAGACCGCATCGCCCGGCTTGAACAAACTGACGTCCGCACCGATCGCCACCACCGTACCGGCAGCATCCCAGCCAAGCACCTTGTCCGCTCCCTGCGGATCGGTGCGCATGCGTATCTTGGTGTCGACGGGATTGACCGAAACGGCTTCGACCTTTACCAGCAAGTCGCGCCCCTGTGCGATCGGCGCGGGCAAGTCGACATCCAGCAGACTTTGCGGATCGGTGACCGGCAGGCTATGTCGATAAGCGACGGCTTTCATGCGGTACTCCTGAGACGTGCTTCAGATAGCTGATACGAGACACCAGAGAACGATTCTGCGCTGGCAAAAATCCACGAACAAGCGCATGAACAGCGCCGCCGGCTCGATCGCATCGCCCATTGACGGCGTTAGCACGCAACTAAGCGCTGGCGACGGCCACCCCCATGGCCGTGGTTTGACGACGCCCCAGCGCCACGCTGGCCAGCGTGACCAGCAAACCGAGTACGGTGACCACGGCACCGGCGATGCTGACCGACGGCAGTCCAAAACCGAGATCGATCATCGAACCGCCGATAAAAGCGCCGATCGCATTGCCCAGATTGAACGCGCCGATATTGAGCGTCGATGCCAGATGCGGCCCGTCGCCGGCCTGCTGCACGACGCGCATCTGCAACAGCGGCACCGTGGCGAACGCCGCAACGCCCCAAACGAATACCGTGATGATGGCCGCCGTGGTGTCATGCATGGTCCAGGTGAATGCCAACATGATCAGGGCCAGCACCACCAGCACGCCGACCAGCGACGACATCAGGCGCCAGTCGGCCAGCCGGCCGCCAAGCATGTTGCCCACCGTCGTGCCGGCACCGAACAGCACCAGCACCCAACCCGTGGCGCCAACGCTCACATGGGACTGCTGTTGAAGAATCGGCGCGATATAAGTGAAGACGGTGAACACGCCGCCAAAACCAAGCACCGTCATCGCCAGTGCGAGCAACACCTGGGGTTGTCGCAACACCACCAGTTCGCGACGCATGTGCGGCATGGGGAGATCCGGCAATGCCGGCACCAGCCGCCATACGGCCATGGCCGCCACCACGCCCAACCCGGTGACCGCCCCGAAGGTCGAGCGCCAACCGGCCCATTGGCCGAGAAAGGTGCCAAACGGTACGCCCAGCACATTGGCCAGGGTCAAGCCGGTAAACATCAGGGCGATGGCGCGTGCCGCCTGATCACGCGGCACGATATGCGACGCCACGACCGCGCCGATGCCAAAGAACGAGCCGTGACAGAACGCGGCGACCACACGCGCCACCATCAGCACGCCATAGTTCGGTGCCACGGCACAAAGCGCATTGCCGACGATAAACAGGCCCAGCAACAGCAGCAAGGCGTTGCGGCGTTCCATCCGGGCGGTGAGCGCGGCCAGCACGGGTGCCCCTGCCGCCACGCCCAGCGCATAGCCCGATACCAGCAGACCCGCCGAGGGAATGCTGACATGCAGGTCGCCGGCCACTTCCGGCAACAGACCCATGATCACGAATTCGGTAGTGCCTATGGCAAAGGCCGCCACGGATAGGGCGAACAGTGCCCATTTGGAGGAAACGGCGCTCATCGTCGCCGTCCAACGGATCGGAGCGTCATGAGAATGGCTCTAACTAAGGAATGGTGCCCACTCTGCGCCTTGTCGAGCCCTGTGTTAATTGAGCAAACTAGAGAGGCATCTTTTCCAAAAAGTTGAAGATGGTCGATTTCGAAGACATGCGGCTGTTTGTCCGCGCGGTTACCGATGGCAGCCTCTCGGCCGCCGGGCGGGAGCTCGGCTTGTCCCCCGCCGCCGCCAGCAAGCGCCTCAACCGGCTGGAGCAGGCGCTGGGGGTAAGGCTCATGCAGCGCAGCTCACGCCGTCTCACGCTGACCGGAGAAGGCAGCATCTATTACGAACGCTGCCTGGCCATCATTGCCGACGTGGACGACGCCAATTCGGCGGTCGGCCTGGGGCAACTGGAGGTGCGCGGGCAGCTGCATGTATCCGCCTCGGTCGATATGGGCCGACAGTACATCGGCCCGATCGCGGCCGACTTCGCCGCCCAGCACCCGCAATTGACGCTACGCCTGACCAACACCGACGCGATGCTCGACCTGTTCGAGCATGGCGTGGACGTGGCCGTTCGCGGCGGCAACCTCACCGATTCGCGACTGGTCTCGCGCCGGCTCGCGCGCAACTTCCGCGTGGTGTGCGCGGCGCCTTCCTACCTGGCCCGACGCGGCCGCCCGTCCAGCGCCGACGAGCTGTCGCAGCACGACTGCCTGATGCTGCATCGCCCGGGACACGGCATCCTGCCGTGGATCCTGCAAACGCCGGAAGGCCCCCGCACCCTGCGCATCGACGCCAGCATTACCTGCGACAACGGCGACCTGATGCGCACGTTGGCGGTGGCCGGCCATGGCCTCGCCTTCAAGTCCGCCTGGGATATCGCCGACGATGTGCGCGCCGGAAGGCTGGTGCCGCTGCTGGCCGATGTGATCCTGCCGGAGGCAAACTTCTACGCGATCTATCCCAGTCGTTGCTACCTCCCGGCACGCATCCGTCTTTTCGTCGATCATCTGCAGCACCAGTTGGAGCAGCGCGAAAGCGATGTACTGAATACCGTACGCCACGCCATGACCTGAGGCCCCGACTGCAAGCCTCCTCTACCACTGGACGTTATCCACGAGGACATCATGTCGATCCACGGCAACACGCCCGCCTTCTGCACGACTGAGCGCCACGCATGCTGAGCAGCATCATCGGTGCCGTCGTCATCCTGCTGCATGCGGCCGGCGTGCTCGCGGCCATGCATGCGGTGATGAACACGCGCACGCCACAAGGCGCGTTCGCGTGGGCGCTCGGCCTGGTATTGCTGCCCTATGTCACCCTGGTGCCCTACCTCTACCTGGGCCGTAGCCGCTTCCATGGCTATGTCGACCTACATCGCCTGCGGCGCGAGCAGATGCAGGCGATGGCCGAAATCCAGCTCGAGTCCACGCAGCCGACACCCGAGACCTGCGCGCGCTACGCCGAAATCGCCCATATGCTGCGCACGCGCTTCCATGCCGGCCAGAAGCTGCGCCTGCTGGTCAATGGCGAGGCCGCGTTCGATGCCATGCTCGCCGCCATCAGCGGGGCGAAGCATTGCGTGCTGGTGCAATTTTTTATCATTCACGACGATATCCTGGGACGGCGGCTGCAACAGGTGTTGCTGGAACGCGCGCGCGCCAAGGTCGAGATATGCGTGCTCTACGACGGCATTGGCAGTCACGCCCTGCCGCATCAGTATGTGGATACGTTGCGCGATGCCGGCATCGCCATCCATCCGTTCGCCACACAGCGGCGCAGCAATCGCTTCCAGCTCAACTTCCGCAACCACCGGAAGATCGTGGTGATCGACGGCACCTATGGCTTTGTCGGTGGCCTCAACGTGGGCGACGAATATCTCGGGCTCAAGCCACCGCTTGCGCCCTGGCGCGATACGCATCTGCAGATCGAAGGGCCAGCCGTTGCCGACCTGCAGCGCAGCTTTGCGGAGGACTGGCATTGGGTCACCGGCGCGTTGCCACCGCTGTTGTCGCCCACGCTCAACGAGGGCCGTGCGCACACGCTGGTTGTCGCCACCGGCCCCGCTGACCGGCAGGAAAGCTGCTCGCTGTTCTTCGTCGCCGCCATTCATGCGGCGCGCAGACGGCTATGGATCACCACGCCGTATTTCGTTCCCGACCAGGCCGTGATGTCGGCCTTGCGTCTAGCCGTGTTTCGCGGCGTGGACGTACGCGTGCTGATTCCGTCGCGGCCCGATCACCGCACCGTGTTTCTCGCCACCGGGCTTTATGCGCACGATGCGGTGGGCGCCGGCATTCGCATCTTCCGCTACCAGCCCGGCTTCCTGCATCAGAAGGTGATGCTGATCGACGACGATACCGCGTCGATTGGCAGCATGAATCTCGACAACCGCTCGTTCCGCCTCAATTTCGAGATCGGCGCGCTCAATGTGGATGGCGATTTCGCCATGCAGGTGGAAGCCATGTTGCTCGAGGACTTCTCACACGCGCACGAGGTGACCGAGGCGGAGTATCTCAGGGCGCCGTATCACCAGCGACTGGCCATGCATGTCGCGCGGCTGTTCGACCCTGTGTTGTAAGTATCAGCCACGCATCGTGTTGCCGTACGTCATGTACAGCACGCCGGTAAGCACGGCCGCAGCCAGGGACATAAGCGCAGCGACGACGAACATTGGCGCGTAGCGACCGCCGGACGCGATCCAGCCGCCGAGCGGGCCGGTGATGCCCAGCGCCACATCGATGAAGACCGAATACGCCCCCAGCGCGGAGCCACGATTGCTCACGCTCACTCTTTCCACCGCGACCACGCCAAGCGAGGGAAAGATCAGGGAGAAGCCGATGCCGGTCAGTGCCGCCCCCAACATCGCCACCCCGACGTGGTTCGCGCTGCCCAGCACCAGCAGGCCCAGGCACTCGACCAGCAGCGACACCAGCGCCACGCGATAGCCACCGAAATGCGCAATGGTCCAGCCGAACACCAGGCGCACGCCCACGAAACACAGCCCGAACAGGCTCAGCGTAGGTGCCGCGCCCGCCCAGCCCTGGCTGGCGTAGTACAGCGTGATGAAGGTCGCCAGGACGCCGAAGCCGATCGAACCCAGCGCCAGCCCCATGCCATATGGCGCAACACGTCCGAACACATGGCGCATCGGCAGGCGCTCGCCCGTTTCGACGCGCACGGCCGGGCGCCGCCATGCCAGCAGCAGGGAGAACAGCATCAGCGCAACGCTGGCGATACCGATGACAACGAAGCCAAAGGCCGAGGTGAGTAGCACGCCGACCGGCGCTCCCACGGCGAGGGCGCCGTACGTGGCGATGCCGTTCCAGGAAATCACCTTGGCCGTGTGCTGGTTACCCACCCGCCCAATGCCCCACATGATGCAGCCCGTGGCCACGCAGCTCTCGCCCATGCCCAGCGCCAGCCGGGCCAGCAACATCACGCCCAGCGATACGGCTGGCAGGTCGTGCAACAACGCTGCGCCCATCATCAACAGACCGCTGCCGCCACAGGCAGCCAGGCCGATCAGCGCCGCCCGCTTGGGGCCGGCCGTGTCGGACGTGCGTCCGGCGAACCCGCGGCTGAGCAAGGTGGCGACGTACTGCGTGCTGATCACCAGGCCCGCCAGCACCGCGCCAAAGCCCAGGTCGTTATGCACGAAGGGCGGCAGCACCGCCAACTGCATGCCGATGACCAGGTAGGCCAGAAAGGTGAAACAAACGATCTGGACGATGCGGAGGGTCAATGGCAGGCCGCTGCCGGCCACTTCAGCTTGGGTATTCATGGCCACAACGTGCGTGGAGAGGAAGGCAAAACGTCCGAGCCGGGCACCAGGCTTGGCAGCCTGGGCTCCGCCACGGCAAGATCAGGACAGTCGGCGCCGGGCGAACAGCAACCAGCCGAGATACACGCCGATGACAACACCAACGAGTTCGCACAGCACGCGCAAGCCGATGCTGTCGGGATCGTGCACTTCGGCCAGGCGCGCCCGCAGCAACTCCAGCGATTGCAATCGTCCATAGTTGAAATAGAACAGGTTCCACAGGTCGCCACCGCCGGCCAGCAGCATGCTCAGCACGGCCGTCCAGCTGATTTCCAGGCCCAGGCTCCAGCCTTGGGTCCGGCCGACCCAGTGGATCAGACCAAACAACAGAAAAGCCACCACGGCCGCGATGACACCGGCTTCCAGGCCACCTGTCAGGCCGTACCCCATCCACGACTGGTCGTAAGGCATACCCCTGTCCACCATTGTTGTTGTTTGCAGGCATTATGCCCTTAGCGAAGCGGCTTACGAACGGCCTGATGGCTCAATGTAGGAAATACCCTACCCTGAACAGCACACATTGCGTACACATCACTCGTCGAATTAGTCACATCGTTACAAGCAGTTGGACGGCTAGACTCGGTGAACGCAACCTATTACGAGCTCCGGACGACGCATGAGCCAGCCCATCAGCAGTCGCGCCGCCCTGATCCTGGTCGACGTGCAGCCAGACTTCATGCCCGGCGGTGCCCTGGCCTGCCATGAGGGCGATGCCATCGTCCCCGGCATCGATCAGTTGCTGAAGCGGCACCTGTTCCGACATGCGGTTGCTACCCAGGACTGGCACCCTGCCGGTCACGTCTCCTTTGCCAGCACCCATCCGGGCCGCGAACCGTTCGAGCGCATTCCGCTGTATGGCCATGCCCAAACGCTATGGCCCACCCACTGCGTGCAGGACACAGCAGGAGCGGCGCTGCACCCTGGGATCGACTGGTCTGGCGTGGACACGGTTATTCGCAAGGGCGACGATCCGCGCGTGGATTCCTATAGCGGCTTTCGTGAAAACCACGGACCCGACGGCCAGCGCCCCTCGACCGGACTCGCCGACTGGCTGCGCGAACATGACGTTGACGAAGTGTATGTCTGCGGGCTGGCGCGAGACGTATGCGTGTTGTGGACGGCGCAGGATGCGGTCGAACTGGGCTTTCGCACGCATGTGCTGTGGGACCTGACCCGCCCGGTTTCGCCCGATGCCGATGCCGACCTCGCGACCCGCGTGCGTTATGACCAGTTGGGCGTCAACGTGATCGACTCGAATGCACTGGGCTGAGTCGGGGCGACACGATCAACCGTCGTTCTCCGAGCTGACGCCGACATGCAGTTCGCCGTCCTCGCCGACGTCGACGGCAATCTCGATGGGACGGCAGCAGACCTGGCAGTCTTCGATATAGCGCTGACTGTCCACCGAGCCGTCGACCAGGATCTCGATCGGCTCACCGCAATACGGACAATGGATCAGGACAGGGTCAAGCATGGCGCTCACTCCATCATGTCACCCCGGCACCGGAGCGGCAGTCACTCAGCGCTTCGCCATCGACAGCGACGATCCCCGCGCATTCACTTGCACGGTGCTGTCCTGGCCAGCGCCCAGGGTCGCATCCACCCTGGCATCCCTCAAGCGGCGACAGGCGCCGGAGTTCTGCAGCGAGATCGCATGCGTGCCACTGGGTAGGCGGAACGCCGCCTGCTCACCGATTTCCAGCTGCGCTGCCTGCTTGTCGTCAATGAAGATCTGGCTGGAGCAGCCGCCGCCGAACAAGCCGTTGTCGCGGACCACCAGCAAGGTGGCATCGCCATCGCCCGGTGCCTGGTACAGGAACAATCGATTGCTGACGGCGTTGCGGATCGCAGTGTCATGGGTGGTTGCCGTACCGCAGCCGGCCAGCACGATGGCAGCCAATCCACCTAGCATCGCTTTCATCGCCTGAGCTCCTCGCGTCGACACGGCACGAGCGAGCATCGCGTTTGTGCGATCAAACCGACGTGAATCGCGCCCTTACGTGACCGGTGGCACCCAGGCCGACGGCGTCAGGATCTCGAACCATCCCTCGCGCGCGGTGCGCCGGGCGAGCTGCAGCACGGCCTTGTCCTTGCTGAGCAGCCATCGCGCGCCGGCTGCCAGCGCCAGTTCGAGGAATTTCTGGTCATCCGGATCGGCACAGCGCGGAAGCCTCGCATCGCGGGGCAGCGACAAGCTCGACTCGGACAACCGTTGTATCCACTGATCGAACGCCGCGCCGGCCTCGCACTGGACATCCTCCGGCAGCGCCAGCGCCGGGTAGCCAAGTACGGCCAGCCATTCCTCGCGGCAGACGTCGTCCACCACGGCTTGCACCGTGCCCGCCTGCAACGCCGACCACAGGCGGGCGCAACCGGCGTCGCGGAACACGAAAAGGTCAAGCGCCACATTGGTGTCGAGGACAAGGCGGGGCGTACGGTCGGGCATGGCGCGCATGGTGGCACAGCCGGCCGCCTGCGGCGCGCAAGGTACACTAACGCCCCTGCCCTCCGGACGACCGCCATGACTGAACGCCTTTTCGACGACTTTGTGGTCCGTTCTACGGCGGTCGCCGAAGGCTCCCGCTTCAGCGCCTGCATCGTCGTCACGCCGCGTGGACGCCACGGTTACCCGGTGTATTACGCGGTATGCGAGAACCGCAGCTTCCGTCAGGAAGAGCTGGCCGAGCAGGCCGCAGCGAACGCGTTGGCCGCAATCGTGTCGCTGGAAGGCGATGGCACGCCCGTGTTTCCGGAAGGCTATACCGGCTTCGACGATGCGCCGCCCGAGCACACGGATGCATGACAGCGCTCAAGTATCTCGGCGGCTATCCTCCCGCGCTGCTGGACAAAGTGCGGCAGCTGATTGCACGCGACGAGCTTGGCGACTATCTGCAACGTCGCCATCCGGGACGCCATGACGTCCACAGCGACAAGGCCCTCTACGCGTATACCAATGCGCTGCGCCAGGAACATATGCGCAACTCGCCGGGTATCGACCGGGTCTGGTACGACAGCAAGCTGGACGTGATCCAGCGTGCGCTGGGCCTGCACACGGCCATCTCGCACATCCACGGCGGACGCCTGAAGGCACGCAAGGAGATCCGCATCGCCTCGCTGTTTCGCGAGACGGCGCCGGAGTTCCTGCAGATGATCGTGGTTCACGAGCTGGCGCACCTGAAAGAGCCCGAGCACAACAAGTCGTTCTACCAGTTGTGCGAGTACATGCAGCCGGATTACCACCAGCAGGAACTCGACCTGCGCCTGCATCTCACCTGGCGCGACGTGCTCACCAAGCGCGCCTCGTAGCCCGCCCTCGCCACGCTAGAATGGCGCTCTCCCGCGCCCATCCAGGCGCGTCGTTTAACCCGAGTGGATGGTGTCGCAGCATGAGCCGCAAGCTGTTGGAGCTGTTTGGTGATCGCCCACGCATGGTTCGCATCGGTGGCCGTAAGTTCGTCAGCGAGGGGCTGACACGGCGTTTCTGGGACGATATCTATCATTTCGCCCTGACCATCCGCTGGCCCGTGTTCTTCGGCCTGGCCGCCACCGTCTTCGTACTGCTGAACGTGGTGTTCGGACTGTTCTACCAGCTCGGCGACGACGCTATCGCCAACCAGTATCCACGCAACTTCGGCGGCGCGTTCTTCTTCAGCGTGGAGACCTTGGCCACGGTCGGCTACGGCGACATGCATCCACAGACGGTCTACGGACATCTCGTGGCGACGGTGGAGATTTTCACCGGGATGCTCAGCATCGCCCTGGTTACCGGCATGGTGTTCGCGCGGTTCTCACGACCGCGCGCGAAGATGATCTTCGCCGATCATCCGATCGTGCGTCGCATCCACGGCCAGCGAACCCTGATGATCCGCGCCGCCAACGCGCGCCAGAATGTCATTGCCGAAGCCTCAGCCAAGCTGCATCTTCTGCTGCGTGAAACTTCCCCCGAAGGCTTTCGCCTGCTCCGCATTCACGACCTAAGGCTGGTGCGCGACAGCCACCCGGTGTTCTCGCTGAGCTGGAGCCTGATGCATGTCATTGATGACAGCAGCCTGCTGCACGACATGAGCCCGGAAGCACTGGCAGAGAGGGAGGCGACGTTGATCCTGACCATCGAGGGGATCGACGAAACCACGTCGCAACCGATGCTTGCCCGACGCCAGTGGAATCATCGTGACTGGCGCTGGAACCATCGCTATGTCGACCTTGTTCACGACGACGAACTCGGCGTCAGCCACATCGACTACGGCGTGTTCCATCACGTGCTGCCGGTGGGCGAGGACGAGGACTCCGATCAGTTCTGACACTCGCCCTAGAGCGTGAGCAGCACCTTGCCGATGGCCGCACGACTCTCCAGGAATGCATGCGCCTGGGCACCGTCGCGCAGGGCAAAGCGTGCGGCAATATGGGCTTTGAGGGCGCCGCAACGCATCTGTTCAAACAGCGCAGTGGCCCGCTCCCGACGACTCTCCGCGCCCGTCAGCACATTCCATAAGTCGCCGCCGGTGAGGGTGAGCGAGCGGTCCATCAGCAGGCGCGGATCGACCGGATCGGGATCACCCGCCGCCATGCCGTAGAACACGACCGTGCCGCCGATGCGTGCCGCAGCCAGGCTATCGGCCAGCGTGCGCCCAACGGAATCGTAGACCACATCCGCACCATGGCCGCCCGAAAGCTCCCTGGCCGCCGTCACCCATGCGTCGTATCCCACGGCCACGTCGGCACCCGCGGCAATCACCGCGTCGCGCTTGGCTTCACTGGAGGCGATGCCCAGCACGACCGCGCCTAGCGCCTTCAGCATCTGCACCAGCAACAAGCCCACGCCACCCGCCGCGGCATGCACCACAGCCACGTCATCCGGCCGCACCATGAAGCTGTCGGTCACCAGGTACTGCGCGGTCAAGCCCTGCAGCAGCACGGCGGCCGCCGTATCGAAATCGATGTCATCGGGCAACGGGATCAGGCGGTCCCGGTCGACCACGACCAGTTCGGCATTGGCATGGGGCATGTCGGCAAAGCCGACACGGGTCCCTGCTGGAAACAGCGGGTCGCCTGGCACCGGCGTTTCGACCACGCCAGCGCCCTCATATCCGAGCGTCCACGGTGCCGATCCGCTGAGGTGGTAATTGCCGTTGCGGCGATAAACATCGGCGAAGTTCAGCCCCACGCTGCGAACGCGTACGCGCACCTGCCCAGGGCCGGGCACGGGATCGGGCTGTTCCGACCAATGCAGCACATCGGCGGCACCAAAGCGATCGAACGTCAGAGCGTGCATCGGAAGATTCCTCAAAGCGACATTGGATCCTGCCAAGGATGCCAGCTTTGACATTCGTGCTGGCCCCTCCCTATCCCGCTGGCGCGAACGATGACAGAACACGCCTTGAACAGACGTGTTTCAGTCAAGCCGAGCTCCGCGTGGTTCGCGTCGGCTCAGCCGGTCGGGATCGGCACTTCGCTGGCCCGGTTGAAGTCGCCGATGACCTCGACCAGGTCGGTCACGGCCAGGCGCTCGACGTCCGTGAGGTCCGGGTTCCAGCTATCGAGGATCAACACCACGCGCGTCTCGTTGCTGTTGTTCCAGGCTTCGTGCTCGAAGGTGTCGTCGAACGTGACGCAACGCCCTTCCTGCCATTCGTGAATCTCACCGCCGACGCTGATCGCGCAATCCGACGGCACGATCAGCGGCAGGTGCGTGACCAGACGCGTGTTGGTGACGCCGCGATGCGGAAGGATGTGGGTACCCGGACGCAGCACCGAGTACAACGTCTCCGGCGCATGGTCGCGAATGCGCACCAGCGGAAGCGAGTCGAGCAGACCCGACGTACGAGGGCAACGGGCGCACTGCTCGTCATAGCGCTCGCCGTGGCGATAGAAGAAGTAACCATCCCACACGGCCGCCTGGCTACCGGACGAACGCAGATGCTCCTTGAGCTCCTCGGGCGAGCGCTCGCCCAGGAACGGCTGCAACGGCTGATTCTCCGCCAGCACGGCCATCAGCTCCTCGCGGATCGCCAAGGTGGCGGCTTCCAGCTCGGCTTGCCACGGAAAGCGGGAGGTCGGGTAATAGGTTTGACTGGGCACGCCGGGGAAATACAGAAACTTGGGCTTTTGCCGCGGATCGGGCAAGGGCGCCGGCTGCTCGCCGAGATAGATGGCCAGGCATTGCTCCACGCGCGTCAGCTCGGCCCGTCCGTAGCGCTGCCGCAGCGGCTCCAGCACGGCGTCGAAGACCGGACGTCGGCCCGCGTCGATAAACTGGATGGCGTGTCTCACTGCCCCCTGCAAGCCGGGCGCTGTCGTCGCGTCGTTCAACCAGCGGCCTTGCGCCTGCGCGGCGTTCACGGCGCCGAAATAAGCCAGCAGTGCGCTATGTGTCTCGCCCAACTGCTCCAACGCGATGCCCAGGCGCAAACGTGCGACGAAGATCTGGGAGGCCAGCTGGAGACAGCGTCGCAAGCTACGCACGGCGCCTTGCAGATCACCCGAGGCCATCTGCGCCGCGCCCAGCTGATGCAACGTGTCAGGCGCATCGGGTCGTGCCCGTTCGGCGGTCAGCAACATCGCCACCGCGCGCACGGCGTCCCCACGCACCAGGTGGCGGCTGGCCAGGAACTGGAGCGCCTCCACATCCCCGGGGGCCAGTTCGAGCAGGCGGGCGAAATACTGCTCCGCCAACATGGCGTCACCCTGCCGCAATCCGTTGACCGCCATTTCGCGCAGTGCCGCGGCCCCTGCCTGAATTCCACCATTCATCGTCTGATCTACTGCCATGCCCCGTAACTACCCCATGCAAAGACCGCCGGCCTCGTCGCGGCGGGTATGGGCATAATAGACGCGTTTTGTGAGGCCGTACGCATCGTGATGCCCGCCGGATGATGCACTGCGGAAACACCGTCCTGAGAGGGGTTTTGATGAATCCGCGTCTACAAGGTCTGGGACCAGCCGCCACCCAACACGTGATGATCGCAGGACAGGCGCTCGACGCCGGGCGCGTGGCCGAGGCCGACCAGCATTTATCTGCTGCCCTGGCCGCTTATCCGGACCACCCCGAAGTGCTGCGGATGAAGGCCGGTGTGCATAGCTTGCGCGGTGAGCACCAGGACGCCATTCGGGTCATGCAGCGCGCGCTGACGCAACGCCCGCAGGACCCGCTCTACTACAACACCATGGGTTCGCTGCTGGGCAGCAGCGGCGAATTCGAGGCGGCGATCCAGGCCCTGCGACGCAGCTGCGAGCTGCAGCCTGGTCTCGCCCTGGCCTGGTACAACCTCGGCATCATGCTGACCAAATGCGTGCGCAACGAGGAAGCGGTGGAAGCCCTGCAGCGCGCCATCGCGCTGGCGCCCGACCATGTCGCCGCACGCGCGCTGCTCGCTGATCTGCTGCGCACGCGTGGGCGGGTGACGGAAGCCGCAGCGGAGTACCGCACGCTGATCGCCAGGCATCCCGCCGCGGGCATGGCCTGGTGGGGCCTGGCCGATCTCAAGACGCAGCGCTTCAGCGAGGATGATGTCGCCCAGATGCGTGCGGCACTGCAACGCCCGGAGGCGAGCGAACACGACCGCACCGCGATCGGCTTCGCCCTGGCCAAGGCGCTGGACGACGCGGGCCGATACGACGAATCGCTGCGCGCCCTGGCGACGGCCAATACCATCGCCCGCCGCCAGCAGACCTGGAACGCGTCAGCGTTCTCAAACAGCGTCGCGGCGATTTCCAGCGCGTTCGAGTCGGTCCCTCAAGCTGCCGCCGAGTCGCTGGGGCATGAGGTGATCTTCATCGTCAGCCTGCCACGCTCCGGCTCGACGCTGATCGAACAAATCCTCGCCTCGCATTCGCAAGTGGAAGGTGCCGGTGAGCTGCCTGATTTGCCGCAGGTGCTGGCCGAGGAGTCGCGTCGCCGCGGCAAGCCATTCCCGCAATGGACCAGCGACATGCAAGCGCAGGACTGGCAGCGCCTGGGGCAACGCTACCTGGAGCGGACAGCGCACTGGCGCCGCGAGCGTCCGGTCTTCACCGACAAGCTGCCCAACAACTGGATCTACATCGGCGCCATTCGCGCGATGTTGCCGGGCGCACGCATCCTGGTCTGTCGCCGCGATCCGCTGGAGACTTGCTTCTCCTGCTATCGCCAACAGCTCGACTACAGCAACGGCTACAGCCGCACGTTTGACGATCTGGCCAGCTTCTGGCGTGACTTTGATCGCAGCGTGACGCGCAGTGCCGCGCTGCACCCCGGGTTTGTCCGCGAAAACAGCTACGAAGCACTGGTTGCCGATGCGGAACCGCAGATCCGCGAGCTGCTGGCGTTCTGCCAGTTGCCGTACGAAGAGGCCTGCCTCAATTTTCATGAAAACGTGCGCGACGTGCGTTCGCCCAGCGCTACCCAGGTGCGCCAGCCCTTGCGCCGCGATACGGCCCGCTCGCATCGTTATGGCAGCCTGCTCGATCCATTGCGCAAGGCACTGAACCTGCCACCGTTCCAGTCATGAGCGTATCTGCGGGCATCCCGGTGGAATCCTCGAGCGCGAGCCAACGTGGCCTGGCGATTTACGATCAGCAACTCGCCCAGGGTTCACCGCAACGTGCTCGTCAATCACTGATCGTTGCGCTGTCGGATGCCTCCGAACAGGCCTGGCTGGAATGCGGCCGAGCCCTGGTGCTGCGCACCGAGCTGGAAACGGCGTTGGAGGTATTCGCCGCCGCGACAACCCACTATCCCGTTTCTGCTGACCTGAGTGTCGGACTGGCGGGCCTGTGCTGGCAGATGCAACGACACGCACAGGCCGAAACGTTACTGCGCGACTGGCTGTCCAAACATCCGGAGCATATCGGGGCGACCTTTTTGCTGGCCCGCCTGTTGCGTGAACAAGGCCGCATGCGGGCCGCAGCAGAGGCCGTGCAGCAACTGTTCGATCACGGCCCGCATGATGAGGACACGGTGATTCAGGCCGTGGAGATGCTCGATGACTACGGACGCCCACAAGACGCCGCGCGAATCTGCGAAGTGGCCATCGCCGCGGGCTCCGAGGACCCGCGCCTGCATGCCTATGCGGGCATGCTGGGCATCCAGCTTGGCCAGTTTGAGCGCGTGCGCGAACACTACGGCTTCGCACTGAGCCACGACGCACAGGCCGTGGAATGGAACATCCCGATCGGCTTGTCCGGACTGCAGCGTTACCGCGACGCCAATCACCCTGACTTCGCCCTGTTTCGCGACGTGCTTGGGCGCCCCGGGCTGAGCGACCAGGCGCGTACGACGACCCTGTTCGCTCTCGGCAAGGCCCATGACGACATGGCCGACCATGCCCAGGCCGCGCGCTATTTCAGCGAAGCCAATGCGCGTGCACACACCGCCCGCGCCTGGCCGCGCAAGCAGTGGAAGCGCGCCGTCGAGGCACGCCTGACCGCCCCTGCCTATCCATGGACGCTACCGGCGCCCGCCGACTGGACGCCGGTGTTCATCGTGGGCGTGCCGCGCTCCGGCACGACGTTGCTGGCGGAACTGATCGCGCGACACCCGCAGGTATGCAATCGCGGTGAACTGGGCTGGCTGCAGGTGATTGCACAGAGGCTCTCGTTGACGCCAACGAGCCAACGCGAACCGTTTCAGGAAGCGGCCGCGCTCTACGCGGCACAGCTGCGCCAGGACGACTCGAACGCGCACTGGTTCGTCGACAAGCAACCGCTGAATCTAATGCACGTCGACTTGATCATGACGCTGTGGCCGAACGCCCGCATCATCCATTGCGAGCGCGATGCGCGCGATACCGCGCTGTCGCTATGGACGCAATCGTTTCATGACCAGGCGCACGACTACGCCTATGACTTCAGCGACATCGCCACGGTGATCCAGGGTTGCCGTCGGCTGATGGCGCATTGGCGCGAACGCTATCCCGCCTCGATCCGTACCGTGCATTACGAGGCATTGGTGGCTGCGCCGGACGACGGCGTGGCAGCGCTGGCCGAATGGCTGGGCTTACCCGCCGCCGCGATGGTCGAACCCGCGCAGGAGAGCCGCGGCATCAGCACGGCCAGTGCATGGCAGGCCCGCCAGCCGGTGCATACCCGTTCCGCCGGACGCTGGCGCGATTACGCCCCCTATTTGCCCGAACTGCTGCGAATTTCCCAGCACTGACAACGACGGTACCGCGTGACCTTTGCCACGCCTGCCGGCACCGCAATAGGTGCTCCCGGCAGGCGAAGACGACGTCTCAGGCGCTCGCGTCAGTCGAATATTCCCAGTGGAGCAACATCGGTTCAAGGATCGGTAATAGCGGTTCAAACTCGCGGCGATAGTTGTGCCACCGGCCCAAGCCCTTACGGTTTACCGGCTCGATCACCTGCGAATAACTAGGCGTGCCGATAAAGGCCTTGTTGCGCGCATGGTGGTCGAAGCGCAACATCGCTGAGGCATCGTCCAAGCCAAGGAATTGTGCGATTCGCGCGGTCTGTTGCGGAAAGTCGGCAACCAGGTTTTCGTAACGCGAAACCAGTAACGTCGGCTGCAAGACACTCACCTGCTCAAGCCAGCGCGTCATGGTCTCCACGTACGCGTGGGCGAGACGATCCAGGGTGCTGCAGGCCGCCGCCAGGCCACGGGAACGGAAGCTCTGCATATAGCAACTGAGGATCACGTCGCAGGGATGGCGCAGCGCCAGGATGAACTTCGCTTCGGGAAACAGTCGATAGATCATCGGCAACCACTGCATGTTCAGTGGATTCTTGTCGACCAGCCGTGTGCCCTCGCGGCGCAATATGCGCTCGGCCACCATTTTGTAGTAGAGCTTGCGCAGCTCGTCACAGTCGTATTGTCGCAACACGCTGAGATCTTCGAGGATGCGTGGGTCGTGATTGCGTAGCGTGGTGGCAAGACGATTGAAGAACGGGTTCTCATCCATGGATTGCAGGCCGGGGTGCGCGTCCAGCATCTGCTCGAGCATGGTCGTGCCTGAGCGAGGGAACCCCACCACAAAGATCGGCGAGTCGTGCGCCTCTGGCGCTATAAACTGCGGCCAGTTGGGATACTGCTCAGCTGTTACTCCTGGGGCGTCAACCGGCATGGCAGGCGACAAGGGCGTGAAATACTCAGGCGAGTCGATGCGCCTCTCCCTGGCCTCCAGGCGGTGTGCTTCGTGCAGGGCACGCATGGCCATCTCCGTATCCCCTTGCTTGTCGCACACGGCAGCCAGCTGGAAATAGTGGACATAATCGTCGTCGCCCTGCGGTCCGCTTTGCTCCAACAGTTGCCTTGCGCGCGCGAAGTCTTTCCTGCGCAGCGCCAGTGACGCCAACAGGTGATCGCCTTCGTTGCGCTGGACGGCGGACGCCCCGGCTCCGGGCTCCATCACCGGCGAGAGCATCGCCTCGGCATCGGTCAGCCGATTGAGCCGCTCGTAGAGGTTGGCCAACAGCAGCCTCGCGTCCAGGTGACCCGGCTGCCGGGCAATCACATCCTCCAGCAGCTCAGCCGCCGGGGGAATGTCGCTATTCAGCGTCAGCACCTGGGCCAAGCTCACTTGAAGCTCGTCGTTATGCATGGGCAGCCAGGTAGGCCAGGGTTTCAGCAAACCGTCGGCACCCTCGTCATCCTGGCAATGGCAACACGCCCTGGCGGCATTGATGCGCCCCTCAATAGACTCCGGAGCCAAAGCCAATGCCTCCAGCAGCACGGTGCGGGCGCCCAGGTAGTCTTGCAGCTCGATCAGCAAAAGCCCCAGCTGGCTCCGCGGGAGCACATTGCCCGGATCCAGTTGGATCGCTTTCGCATAGGCTGCCCTGGCCTCCTCCGGCATACCGGCATCGACCATGACCGTGGCGTAATTATTCCAATGCAGACTGCCGGTCGGGAATAGCCGCGTAAGCTCGGCGTACACCGGCAGGGCTTCCGACAGGCGCTGCTGGGCTTGCAGGCTCATGGCCAGCAGCAGCAGGAGACTCTCGTCGCGCGGCTGCTCGATCAAGGCAGCCCGGCATAGCTGCTCGGCTTGCTGCGGCTGACCCGCGCTGAGCGCGGCGGCGACCTGGGGAATGAGGTTTTGCATGATGACCCATAAAAAAAGGGCCGCGCGAAAAACTCACGCGGCCCCTCAAGACTAACGCTTCTTCTATCGACTTAGAACTTGACCGTCACGCGAGCCCAGAAGTAGCGGCCCATCAGGTCGAAGTCGCTCGGGTCGGTGTTGGCATTGAGCGTGTTGTTCGCGAACAGCATAGGCGGCTGCTTGTCGAACAGGTTGTTCACGCCGAAGTCCACGCGCGTATTGATCGGAGCGATGTTGTAGCCGAGCGACACGTCGTTGTACATCGTCGAACCGTAGTGCAGGACGACACCTTCGTTACAGGTGATCGGACCGCAGGTCGGGAACGTATCGTACTGCGAGCCTGCAGCACCGCCGTTCTTGAAGGCGCCGATCCAGCGCATACGCCACTGGGCACTCCAGCCACCCATCTGCCAATCCGCGTAGCCCTGTGCACGCCAGCGCGGGAACAAGCAAACGCCCACGTTATCCGGGCAGGCAGCCGACTGCGCGGAACCGTACGGCAGGAAACGACCGGCATTCTGGTACGTAACGTTGCCCTCAACGCCCGGCGAGGTTTCCTGCGTGTAGTACTTCAGGTAGGTCGCATTGACGCCGACATTGAACTGGCCAAACGAGAACTGCGGCAGCTTGTAGTTGGCCGAGAAGTCGACACCACTGGTGCTCAGGCTACCAAGGTTGCCGGTCGGCTCGACCGTCGACGGTGCGATCTGACCTGCGCCATCACGGTGAATGTACTGGCAGTACTGCGTCGAGCCAGCGGCGCACAGATTGAGCAAGCTCTGCAGGCCAATCGAGGTGATGGTGTCACGCAGCTGCACGCGCCAGAAGTCGACCGTGGTGGACAGGCCTGCCACATACGACGGGCTGTACACGAAGCCGAAGTCATACGACGTGCCGTGCTCCGGCTTGACCGGGAAACCGGCCACGCGTGAACCCTGCAGGAGGGTGCCTGCCTGGGTCTGGGCTGTTACGTTGTTGTTCGTGAACGTTCCATCGGTAGGCACGTTCTGGCAAGCCAGGGCCATCGGCGAACCGGCCGGCGCACCCGTGAAACCGGTACAGGGATCGGTGTGAATCAGCGGTGCGTCGGAACCAGCGAAGTAGAGCTCGCTGAGGGTCGGCGCGCGGAACACATCTTCCATCGTGCCACGCAGCAACAGGTCGTCGAACGGCTTGTATTCGATCGCAAACTTGAAGTTGTTCGTGCTGCCGAAGGTCTGGATCTTCGAATAACGGCTGCCGATGGTCAGGTTAAGCGACTGTACGCCCGGCAGGCCCGAGAGGATCGGGATGAACGTTTCGGCGTAGATGTCCTTGGTGCTGTAACCACCCTGGACGGCGCTGAGGCACTGGCTGCCCAGGACACAGGAACCGGTCGTGGGATCCACCACCAGCTGCGGAGCCGGAATCGACCGAGCGTAGTCCGTGCGGTACTCGGCACCGACGGCCAGCTGCACACCACCGGCCGGCAGGGTGAAGACTTCGCCGTTGATACCCGCGTGCCAGGTCTTTTCGATCGAGTAGGAATTCGAAGGCGCCGTTACATTGGCGGCCTTGATCGCTGCGACCGAACCCGGCGAATTGATGTCAAATGGGTTGAACTGGCACTGCACCACGCTGACGCAGTTGGGGCTGGTTGCCAGACCATCCGCACCGATCGTGGAGGAACCCGTATACAGCTTGGTCTGGTCGACCAGGCCTGCCGTCGTCGCAACGGCACTTTCGTGACCGTAGTTGAAGCCGGCGTCCCAGTTCCAGTTCTTGTCCCAAACGGTGAAGTCACCGCGGAAGCCCGTATTGATCTGGGCGTCGGTCCTGCCATTGAGAGCCTGACGGAAACCGTTCGAAACCAGGCGTGAGCCAAAGGCCCTGGAGGGATCCGCCTTGCTGGCAGGAATGCCAAACGGCACGCCGAACTGGTTGAACGCGTTGTCCTGCGCAATCACCGCACCCGTGCCGGTGCCATAGACCGCCGGCGCCAGCTGGAAGTTGGACGAGGTCTTCTGGTAGACCGCATCCACGTAAGCCGTCACGTGGTCGCCGAGGTGGTAGTCGCCGTTCAGGAAGCCGCCAGTGCGCTCCTGCGGGGTCATGATCAGGTTGACCGCCGCGTAGTTGTACTTGTCGGCGTTGGTGTAGCAGTGATAGTTCGCGTTACTGACGACCTGGCTGTTGCCACCCGGGCTCAGCGAGACGTACTTGCAGCCGAACTGGCTAGCAAGGGCCGGGCTAAGCTGGATATGGCCAACCGGGGTCGACGACGAACCACCAACGGCGACCGTGCTGCCCGAGATACTCAGGGCATTCTTGGAGAAGGCGCGGTTGGCCGACTCAACACCGTCCTGCTTGTTGTAGTTCAGGCCGGCCATGATGCTTCCCTTGTCGGACGTCTGTCCGAAAGTGAAGGTATAGCCGCTCTGGTCACCGTCGTTGCGGTCAGACTGACCGACGTTCGCAGCGAAGGTCGCACCCTGGTAGTTCTTGCGCAGGATGAAGTTGACCACGCCACCGATGGCGTCCGAACCGTAGGTCGCCGAGGCGCCGGTCGGCAGCACTTCGATACGCTCGATCGCGTCGGCCGGAATGGCGTTCGGATCCTTGCTGAGCAGGCGCTGGCCGTCGATCAGGATCAGCGTGCGCTTGGAACCCAGGCCGCGCAGGTTGATGGACGAACCGCCGGTACCGCCACCGTTGTTGGTCTGCGGGTTGACGTTGCCGCCGGTCATGGCCGGCAGCTGCTGCACCAGGTCGCCCAGCGTCTGCTTGCCGGTGGCCTGGATCTGAGCGCGGTCAATGGTCACGACCGGGCTGGACGTCTCGACGTCGACGCGGCGGATCAGCGAACCGGTCACGGTGACCGTTTCGAGCGTCTTGCTCTTGGTCGCTTCCGGTGCCGTGCTGGTGGTCTGCGCGTCCTGCGCGAAAGCGGCAGTGCCGTAGGTGCTAGCAGCAAGCACACCCAGCGACAGAGCCAGGCGCACCGACGTGCACAGTTTATTTTCCCCGAACTTCATTGAGACACCCTCCCGTTATTTATTTATGACTGGATTTGGAAAAAATCCCCGCTCCAAACCTGCGCCCTACTCACCCATCGCAGGGAGATCTTGTAGTCAAAGCGCTACGCATTTTATTGCGCTCTGCTTACGAATAGTCAACAAAATTTATACATTGTGCAACGGCATTTTCCCACGCATACTCGCAAGCCCTTGCGACTTGCGCCGATCATCCTAACCAGTCTTAGGTCGCACCCGGCGCTGCGCTGCGGGGGCACCGATCAGGCTGTCTCGAGCGCAATGGAACAAACGAGGTGGTGGGAGCCCATGGGGCGCTAAGCCAGAACAAGCCCCATGTCATTGATTTACAGTGATTTAACGGAAGGTCGCCCATACATCCGCGAGCGCGATGTCGCCCGCGCCCGACTGGACGACGCTCCCGCTTCACTGCATCAATACCTATGCGTATGCGGCAGCCAATAAATTGCGTTGCCACGCCGCGATGGCTCATTTCGGTTCTTGATTCCTTCAGGTTTCGGGGCGGAATTGAGGTCGAAATGGCCTCCACCAGCCAATTCGACGGCCAATGCGGTGGCATTGGCCCCGCCTCCACGTCCTAAGCCCTGGCGGGCTCCTCTGCACATCGGGGGCGTGCTGACGGACGCCCCTGGGCGACACCGACCTCCCTGGCCGACGTCATCACAGCTGCCGCCACCCGCTCGATGCCCACCGTCCGGCGAGCGGCTGCAACGGGAGTGCTACACAAGCGGCCATAAAAAAGGCCGCGTGAATGATCCACGCGGCCCTTCGAGGTTGACGGCTACAGCAGTCGAGTTAGAACTTGACCGTTACGCGAGCGTAGTAATAACGCCCCATCAGGTCGAAGTCGCTCGGGTCGGTGTTGGCATTGAGTGTGTTGTTGGCGTACAGGATGGGCGGCTGCTTGTCGAAGATATTGTTGACACCAAAGTCGACACGCGTATTGATCATCGCGATGTTGTAGCCGATCGACGCATCGTTATACATGGTCGAGCCGTAGTGGAGGACTACGCCCGGGCCACCGGAGGTGCCAGCCGGGAACGTGTCGTACTGGGAGCCCGCGGCACCACCGTTGGAGAAGCTGCCAATCCAGCGCAGACGCCACTGGGCACTCCAGCCATACTGCTGCCAATCGACGAAGCCCTGGGCACGCCAGCGCGGGAACAGGCACACGCCCGTGTTATCGGGACAGGCAGCGGCCTGTGCGGAACCAAACGGCAGAAAGCGACCTGCATTCTGGTACGTGACATTGCCTGCCACGCCCGGCGCGGTTTCCTGGGTGTAGTACTTCAGGTAGGTGGCGTTGACGCCCACATTGAACTGACCGAAGGAGAACTGCGGCAGCTTGTAGTTCGCCTGCCAGTCGATGCCGGACGTGCTCAGGCTGCCCAGATTGCCCACCGGCTCCACCGTGGACTGCAGCAACTGGCCTGCATTTGGGCCGCTTGGCGTGCGGTGAATGTACTGACAATAGATAGTCGACCCGGCCGCGCACAGGTTGAGCAGGCTTTGCAGGCCCACATTGACGATGGTATCCCTCAACTGCACACGCCAGACATCCAGCGTGGTGGACAGGCCAGGCACGTACGATGGGCTGTATACCAGGCCAAAGTCATACGAGGTGCCATGTTCCGGCTTGACTGGGAAACCAGCCACGCGGGCGCCCTGGATCACGGTGGAGGACTGCGTCTGCGACACGATGGCTGTGTTCTGGAACGTACCATTGGGCGGCACGTACTGGCAGGCCAGCGCCAGCGGCGAGCCCGCCGGAGCGCCAGTGAAGCCCGTACACGGATCGGTATGGATGAACGGCGCATCGGAACCCGAGACAAAGAGTTCGGTGAGGTTGGGCGCGCGGAATACATCTTCCATCGTGCCACGCACCAGCAGGTCGTCGATCGGCTTCCATTCGAGCGCGAACTTGAAGTTGTTCGTGCTGCCGAAGGTCTGGATCTTGGAATAGCGGCTACCCACGGTCAGGTTAAGCGACTGCACACCCGGCATGCCAGAGAGGATCGGAAAGAACGCCTCGGCGTAGATTTCCTTGGTGTTATAGCCGCCTTGCACCGCGCTGATGCACTGGCTGCCCAGGGCACAGGTGCCGGTGGTGGGATCGATCACCAGCTGCGGAGCAGGAATGGTGCGCTGGTATTCGGTGCGGTACTCAGCACCCACCGCCAGCTGCACCGCACCGGCCGGCAGGCTCACCACCTCGCCGTTGATGCCCGCGTGCCAGGTCTTTTCGATCGTATAGGAATTGGACGGGGCCACCACGTCCGCCGCCTTGATTGCCGCGACCGAGCCTGGCGTATTGATGTCGAACGGGTTGAACTGACAAGCCACGACGCTGGGGCAGGTGCCGCCATTGGTCGCCACTGCGAGGCCATCCGCACCAATCGCGGAGGGCCCGGTATACAGCTGGGTCTGGTCAACGAGGCCGCCCGTGGTGGTCACGATGCTCTCATGGCCGTAGTTGTAGCCGACGTCCCAGTTCCAGTTCTTGTCCCAGACAGTGAAGTCACCCTTGAAGCCGGTATTGATCTGGGCATCGTTCCTGCCGCTCGCCGCCGTACGGTTGCCGTTCGAGGTCAGGCGTGAACGGAACTGGTTGCCAGAGGTCCCGAAGCCCACACCGAACGGGTTGAAGGCATTGGCGACATCGATATTCGCGCCGGTCGTGTCCGAGCCGTATACCGCCGGTGCCAACTGGAAGTTGGACGAGGTCTTGGTATAGATGGCGTCTACGTAGGCCGTGACGTGGTCAGTGAGATGGTAGTCACCGAAGATGTAGCCACTGGTACGCTCCTGCGGCGTCATGATCAGGTTTACCGCCGCGAAGTTGTACTTGTCGGCGTTGGTATAGCAGTGATAGTTCGCCGTGTTGACTATCTGGCTATTGCCACCCTTGCTCAGCGATACGTGCGTGCACCCCCCGAACTGATCCGCCAGACTGCCAGGGATAAGGTTTCCGTTGGCGTCAAACCCCGGTAACTGGATATACCCCACCGGCGTTGACGACGAACCACCGATGAAGGGCCCATGCGCCGAAAGGCTGACCGCATTCTTGGAGAATTCACGGTTCGCCGCGGAGACGGCATCCTGCTTGTTGTAACTGATGCCGGCCATGATGTTTCCCTTGTCGGACGTCTGCCCGAAAGTGAAGCTATAGCCGGTCTGGTCGCCGTCATTGCGGTCGGACTGACCCACGTTGGCGGTGAACGTCGCACCCTGGTAGTTCTTGCGCAGGATGAAGTTGACCACGCCACCGATGGCGTCCGAACCGTAGGTCGCCGAGGCGCCGGTCGGCAGCACTTCGATGCGTTCGATCGCATCGACCGGAATGGCGTTCGGATCCTTGCTGAGCAGTCGCTGGCCGTTGACCAGGATCAGCGTGCGGCGTGAACCCAGGCCGCGCAGGTTGATGCTCGAACCGCCGGTACCGCCACCGTTGTTGGTCTGCGGGTTGACGTTGCCGCCGGTCATCGCCGGCAGCTGCTGCACCAGGTCGCCCAGGGTCTGCTTGCCGCTAGCCAGGATCTGGGAGCGGTCGATCGTCACGACCGGGCTGGACGTCTCGACGTCGACGCGGCGAATCAGCGAACCCGTCACCGTGACCGTTTCCAGCGTCTTGCTCTTGGCCTGATCCGGCGGTGGCGGTGGCGGCGGTGGTGTAGCGGACTGCGCATCTTGAGCGAAAGCTGCGGTGCCATAGACGCTCGCTGCGAGCATACCGAGCGACAGCGCCAGGCGTACCGACGTGCAAAGTTTGTTTTCCCCGAACTTCATGAGACACCCTCCCATTATTAATGACTGGATTTGGGAAAAGTCCCCGCCCCAAACCCGCGCCAAATACACCCAAACATTAGGGATAGGCCAGAGGCCTAAGCGCCCGGCATTTATCACGCTTTACTTACAGATAGTCAATAAAATCTATACAGCAAGAAATAACCTTTGAAATTAAATATGAACGAATAAAATATCGATTATGTGTAGACCATGTGAATTACATTTTCGGATTATCTTTCATGAATCTTCACGTGATCTTCATTAATTCGAACTTAATTTCGAATTGACTTAATTTGTTAATTCGTCAGGCGCGGTGAAGCCGTCCGCCATCCGCAGACAATCATGGGTTTGCAGTGAAACCACGGTGAAAAAACCGTGAGCCCAGGCCGGGCGCCATGTGGCGCCCAGCCTGGCTCAGTTATTCAATACGGGAGCTCAGTCGAAGCCGGCGTCGTCCTCAAAGCGCAAATGCTTCACGCTGCGTCCATTGCGGCGTACCAGCTTCAAGGCCTCAATACCGATGCGAATATGCCGCTCGACAAACTGCGCGGTGACACCGCGGTCGCTGGCCTCGGTTTTAATACCCTCGGGTATCATCGGCTGATCGGAGACCAATAACAGGGCACCACACGGAATCTTGTTGGCGAAGCCGGCTGCAAAAATGGTGGCCGTTTCCATATCCACGGCCATGCAGCGGGTGCGCCGCAGATAATCCTTGAAACCCTCGTCATGCTCCCAGACCCGGCGGTTGGTGGTGTACACCGTGCCGGTCCAGTAGTCGTGGCCGAGGTCGCGAATCGTGGTGGAGACGCCGCGCTGCAGCTGGAAGGCAGGCAGCGCAGGGACTTCCGGCAACAGATAGTCGTTGGACGTGCCTTCGCCGCGAATGGCGGCAATCGGCAGCACCAGGTCGCCGATCGCATTCTTCTTTTTGACGCCACCGCATTTGCCGAGGAACAACGCCGCCTTGGGCCGGATGGCGCTGAGCAGGTCCATCACGGTGGCGGCGTTGGGACTGCCCATGCCGAAGTTGATCAGCGTGATGCCATCGGCAGTGGCGTTGGGCATGGGCCGATCGCGGCCCTGCACTTCCACCCCGTGCCATTGCGCGAACTGATCTACGTAATGGCCAAAATTGGTCAGCAGGATGTGCTGACCGAACTGCTCCAGCGGTGTGCCGGTATAGCGTGGCAGCCAGTTGGAGACGATTTCCTGTTTGTCCTTCATAAGACCCCATGAGGTCGGCGCAGCCTTGGTTCTGCTGCGCGTTACCGGCGACGCCACGCCGGCGAGATGCCAGATCAGTGCGCGCATCTTACTCGCGCCAACGGGCAACCAGGCCGACACCCTCCACTTGCTGCCTTGATGCGTCCTCGTAGCCACCGGCTCCGCCACGTACCGTGCGGAGATCCTCGCCAGGAAGAACAGCATGGGCACGCTCGACGGTCATGGGTGGCGGGACGAGCGGGACCGGCGTGGCATGCTCGCCGTTCGTCGTCAGCGCGTATGCGTGTGCTGCATTGAGCGACGCCAACGAAGCGCGCAACGCGGCGGATCAAGTGGAGCCGTTCGCCGCCGATACGTATCGGCGGCGGCGATAAAAGCTGCCGCTATTTCCGCTGCCGACCAGCCCGCACCATCCTGAATGCACACCGCGAGACATCACCCATTCGTCGGGCTCGGCAGCCTTCACGCCCCATGCTATGTTGGCAGCGCCGTTCACTGGGGGGTGACATGATGCGGATGGGGTTAGCCATCGACGCGTCCTGCGATATACCGCAGGCGTTTCTACAGAGACACAATATCGCGGTGATGCCTATTACCGTGCGCGTCGATGACGAGGTGTTCCTCGACAATCGCAGCCAGGTCGAACTTCATCGTTTCCTCGATCGCAACCTTGGCAGTCGTAGCCATTCGGCTGAGACCGAGCCCTGCTCCGTCGAGGAAGTACAGAAACTGTTTCTTGAAAAATTGGTGTTGGAACAGGACTGCGTGTTCTGTCTCACCATCACGGCCACGCGCAGCCCGATCAACGAACACGTGATCAAGGCCAGCTTCGCTGTGCTCAAGAACTATCGTGCGGTGCGCGAGAAAAGCGGCATCACCGGCCCCTTCCTGATGCGCGTCATCGACACGCGCAATCTGTTCGCGGGTACGGCACCGGCCATCGTCGAGGCCATCCGGTTGATCGAAGCCGGCGAGACACCTGCCGCCATCCGCGAGCGTCTGACCTACATCGCCAACAATTCCTACGGCTACATGCTGCCGCGCGATCTCTACTACCTGCGCGCACGCGCAAAGAAAAAGGGCGATCGCAGCGTAGGCCTGTTCAGCGCCGTGCTTGGCTCGGCCCTGGATATCAAGCCACTGCTACGCGGCTATCGCGGCGATACGGGCCCGGTCGGCAAGGTGCGTGGCTTCGATCACGGCGCTGAGACCTTGTTCAACTACGCGGCCGAGCGCGTGCGCGCGGGCTTGCTGGTGCCGGCGGTCTGCGTCAGCTACGGCGGCAACCTGGCCGAACTCGCCAAGCTGCCGGGCTATGCCGAACTGCGCACCACCTGCGAAGCATGCGGCGTAGAGTTGATGGAAGCCCCCATGAGCATCACCGGCATGGTCAACGTCGGTGAGGGCGCCGTGACCTTGGGTTTTGCCGCCGAGGAACACGTCGCCGAATTCTGAGAGCAGGTTCCCGCATGATCCGTCTGTTGGTCCTGGTGATCCTCGCATGCGCTGGCCTGCCGGCCGTCGCCGGCACGGCCTACAAATGCACCACGGCCGATGGCAGGTCGATCTATCAGGACAAGCCCTGTCCCGGGACCCAGCACCAGCAGACCCTGCAGTTGGACGATTCCAAGCCGGTGATGCGTCCGGCACCGGCGCCAGCCCCCGCGGCCACCGTCGCGGCAGAACCATCGCCACCACCGGAGCCAGTTGAACCGCTGCCGCCGTTGCCGCTGATGTATACCTGCATCAGCGCCACGGATGGCAAGACTTATCTCAGCGACAACGGTGACCCGCAACCGTACCAGGTGCCCTACGGCATCCTCGGCGCCGGGTCACTGCCGCTGTCGCAGGTCTACGGACCGCCCAACAGCGCCGGTGCATCCGCACCCGAACTCAATCGTGGCCGTATAAGGCCGGGGCTGATCGCCAACTACTTTGTATGGGTACAGGACCAGTGCCGCGAACTGACGCCACAGGAAACCTGCCACGCGTTGCGCGAAGCTCTGGACGCCACCGAGACCAAGCTCAGGCGCGCCTTCAAGAGCGATCAACCGCCGCTGGAAAAACGCGAGCGGGAATTACGCGAGCAGCTACGCGGTTGCTGAGACGCGTACGTTGCGCATTCTTTGCGCAATGTCATGCAAGTCATTGCCACACAAAGCGCTTGCGCACTTTTCCACAGGCTTGCTACCAACCTTTCCCCAAAGCCTGTGGACAACCGCGCGGCGCGTGATGCCAGACTAAGCAGGATGATGAAATCGTCGCGCTGACAGGCACTTGCCGTGCCTATCCACAGGCTAGCCCGGCCGCTGTCCACACCTGCTGTGGATAAGCGCGTGCTCAGAAGCCGTAGTTGAGGAAACCACCATCCACCGCCAGCACCTGGCCGGTGATGTAGCTGGCAGCAGGCAAGCACAGGAAGGCAATCGCTGCAGCCACTTCCTCGGGTTCGCCAATGCGGCGCAGGGGCGTGCGGTCCAGCACTTCGTCCAGGTACTCATCGTTGGCCAAGGCCGGCTCTGAGCGCTGAGTGCGGATGTACCACGGCGCCACCGCGTTGACGCGGATACCGTCGGTGGCCCACTCCACGGCGAGGTTGCGCGTGAGCTGATGCAAGGCCGCCTTGCTCATGCCATAAGGCGACCCCGTGCGCACATGCGTCACGCCGGAGACCGAGCCCACATTGACGATGGCCGCATTGGCATGCTGCACGAGCTGCGGATGGGCCAGCCGGCACATCTCGAAGGCAGAGAACACGTTCTGCTCGAAGATGGCGTGGTATTCGTCCTCGCGATAGGACAACGTCGACGCGGGCTGGTTGCCACCTGCGTTATTGACCAGCAGCGACAGCGGCGCACCGAGATCGGCAATCCAATCGAATACCGCCAGCCGCTCCTCCTGCTCGCTGAGGTCCGCGCCGAAGGCCAGCACCTCGATGCCCGGATAATCGTCGACCAACTCGACCCGAACCTGTTCGAGGTAGTCGACATCGCGCGCGACCAGCAGCAGGTTCGAGCCAAGGCCGGCCAGCTCACGTGCGGCGGCATAGCCGATGCCCTTGCTGGCACCGGTGATCAATGCGGTATGGCCCTGCAGCTGCCAGGCGTCGATGCGACTATTCATGCGCGAAGCTTAGAACCTGCCCCAGCCTTCCGCCAACCGGGCAGGCGCTTGCCGCCCGTGCCGTCAGGCGCAACACTGCAATCGACACTAACGAGGATCGTCCATGAAATGGCTCGCCCCGATGTTCTGCCTGTGTGCCCTCGCCGCCTGCTCCGGCAAGCCGCCGGCGCCGGAATCACAGCCGGCGGCAGCCAGCACGGCTCGCGTCGCCACGCCATGGGACAACATGAAAAAAGACGAACAACGCGCCCGCGACGTGCAGAAGGCAGCCGACCAGCAAGCCGAAAAGCAGCGCCAGGCGATGGAAGCGGCCGGGCAATAACCGACACATGGCCATGCCATAAGGGGGACTTGGCAAATCGACGTCCGTGCGGGCATCGTGCCCGGCATGAATGCCCCTTCCCCTGATGACCTGGGCTGCGTGCCCCTGTTGGAGCTCGACGACGCCAGCGTGATGCGCGGCGATCGTCTTATCCTCGATCGCTTCAGCCTGCGCATCAACGCGGGCGAACACACCGCCATCCTCGGCGCCAACGGCGCCGGCAAGTCCACCCTGGTGCGGCTTATCACGCGCGAAATCTATCCACTCGCACGTGGCGACGGGCGTGCGTCCATGCGCGTGTTCAATCGCGATCGCTGGCATGTTTCCGAGTTGCGCGGCCTGCTGGGCATCGTCTCGCCGTCGTTACAGGACGACTGCACCAGCGACGCTGCGCTGGAAGTCGCCGAAGCTGTACTGTCGAGTTTCTTCGCTGCACGGCGCCTGGGACTCGATCATCGTGTCACCGAAGCCATGCGCGAGTGCGCCGACGCGGCCTTGGTTCACGCAGGCGCGGAGCATCTGCGTGGACGAAGCATGGCCAGCTTGTCCACCGGTGAAGCGAGGCGCGTCCTGATTGCGCGCGCCCTGGTGCACCGACCGCGCGCGCTGCTGCTCGATGAGCCATGTGCAGGCCTCGATATGGCCAGCCGTAGACGCTTCCTGGAAAGCCTGCGTCATCTTGCGCGCAGCGGCACGACGCTCCTGCTGGTCACGCACCACATCGAAGAGATCCTGCCGGAGATCACGCAGGTTGCGCTGTTGCGCGATGGTCATCTGATGCGGCATGGCGACAAGGCCGACGTACTTACCGATAGCGCCTTGTCCAAAACGTTTGGCATGCCGGTACGCGTGCAGCGGCACGGCGACTACTACAGCGCAGCGATCGAGTAGCGCATCGCCGCAATGAAGAGCCCCGCTTCGAGCGGGGCTTTCCATGGACTGAATACGCCGCGCGAGAACTCAGCGCGGCGAGCAGAAACAGTAGGCGTACACGTTGGGATGGCCGGCCTTGGCGTTACGCAACAGCTTCAATTCCGGCGCCATCATGTCGATCTGCGCAACCCATGCCGGCAGGTGCACGCCATAGGCCTGTGCGGCCTGCACCATGACGTTGTCATTGAGCCCCACCAGGAATTGCTCGAAGCCACCTAGCGGCTCTTCCACATAGCGCACGGGGTAGCTCTTGCCCAGCTTTGCGCGGGAGGCGGCGTCAGCCACCGCCTCGCTCAGACCGCCAAGCTGATCAATCAGCCCGCGATCGAGTGCCTGCTGCCCGGTCCACACGCGGCCCTGCGCAATGGTGTCGACGGCGTCATATTGCTTCCCACGCGCCTTCGCGACCTGACCGACGAAATCACGGTAGCCTTTTTCGATGATCGCCTGAATCACGCCACCGGCCTTGGGATCAAGCGGGCGCGTGATATCGAAGCCACCAGCGAGCGGGCTGGTGCTGACGCCATCGCTCCTGACGCCAAGTTTGTCCAGCGTCCCTGGCACCGTAAGCACCATGCCGAAGATGCCGATGGAACCGGTAATCGTATTGGGTTGCGCATAAATGCGATCGGCATTCATGGAGATCCAGTAGCCACCGCTGGCGGCCACATTGCCCATCGACACCACCACGGGGATGCCACCGGCACGCGTCAGCGCGACTTCGCGACGAATCTGCTCCGCCGCATACACCTCGCCACCCGGCGAGTTGACGCGCAGCACCAGCGCCTTGGTGCGCTTGTCCTGGCGAGCATCGCGGATCAGCTTCGCGGTGGATTCACCACCCACCTCTCCCTGCGGCTGCTTGCCACCGGCAATCTCGCCCTCGGCCACCACCACGGATACACCGGGCGTGAACGTGTCATCGTCGTTGGGCAGGTTATTGGAGTAGCGCTGGAACGAAACCTGGCGAAATCCTTCGCCCTTCTTGCCGGCGGGCACGCCTTCCTTGCGCATCATGTTTTCCAGCTCGGCCGGCGTAGCCACCCCGTCGACCAGATGCTGCTCGAGCGCGAGCTGCCCTAGATCGCCGCGCGTCGTGGCGATCTGCTCCGGCAGGCCATTGATATCCGCACGCAAGGTGGCGGGGTCGAGCTTGCGCAGCTTCGCTACTTCGTTGATGTACGTATCCCACAAGCCGCCCATCCAGAAGCTGTCCGCCTCCTTCGCTTCGGGCGAGGCATGGTCGAGGATGTACGGCTCGGCCGCGCTCTTGAACTGGCCTACGCGGAACAGGTGCACGTCCACGCCAAGCTTGTCGAGCAGGTTCTTGTAGAACAGGCGGTAGTTGGCGAGGCCGGTAATCATCACGCCACCTTGCGGATCGACCAGCACGCGATCGGCATGGGCGGCGAGGTAGTACTGGCCCTGGTCGAGATCCGCAGCCCATACGACCACCGGCTTGCCAGCGGCGCGAAAACGGTCGAGCGCGGCTCCGACTTCGCGCAGCGCGGCAAAACCACCGCCCTGCATGTCACCGGGCTCGAGCAGAATGCGCGTGATGCGCGTGTCCTTGGCCGCCGCGTCGATGGCGCCGACCAGATCACGCAGCTGCACCTGCCTGGGCGGGTTACCCGAAAACGTCTGCAGTGCGCGCTGCAGCGGATCGAGACTATATTGCTCGACCAGTTCACCCTGCGGCTTGATCACCAGCACGCTGTCATTCTGCACGACGCGATCGGCACGGCTGCTTATAAGGCCGGCCGTGATGACCAGCAGCAGCAGGAACAGGACGAAGAAAAAGACCAGGTTGAGGATGACCAGCCTGACCACGTTGATGCCGCGCCCAAAGACGCAGAGAAAGGCCCAAAAGCCGTTGGGGCGACGCTCCGTCATGCGAAGTTCCTCAGAATGTCCGCAACAGCGTAGCCGTTCGCGCGGTGAAGGTCATGTGGTGCTGATGACACATGAGATGGGGGGATGGTCCCTTCGCCCCTGGGCGACCCTAGGGCAGTCCCCGACACGGCAGCTACCGATCTCATATCGCCTGCTTGCCGCGTACGACCGAACGCAGTACCGGTGGGACGCCGCGGGTGTTTCGGTTACTCGCTTTGCTCCTTCTCCTCGTCGGGCGACCCGAAGGTAGTCCCTGTGGGGGAGAAGGTTGGGATGAGGGGTGGGTGCTCGCACTTACGCGACAACTGGGCGTTGTCGCCAGCTTGCCGCTTACGCAGCGGGCGTTCCGAACCGCTGCCGCGGTCCGGGTCACTTTTCTTTTGCTGGCCCAAAAGAAAAGTAACCCAAAGAAAATGGCCTTGAGAGCTCATAGCATTACGCGGGATACGAGCCTGAAGGGCGTGGCCAGCCGAATGACTGGCGGCCCACGGCCGACACACCGCGGCTACCCCGCAACGCGCCGAGGCGTAGAGGGCTTAAAGCTCGGGTGGTGGAGTGGTGGGGTGGCCGAATCGGCGGTCGGGTTCCAAAAGCGTTTCGACCGTCTGCCGAGCCTATTTTAAGTCCTCACCGCTTTGGCGCGTTGCGGGGTAGCCGCTGTGTCTCGCCGTGGGCGACCAGCTATTTGCTTGCGCAGACCTTCCGACGCTTCTATCCGACGCCATGCTGCCAGCTCTTGAGGCCATTTTCTTTGGGTTACTTTTCTTTTGGGCCCGCAAAAGAAAAGTGACTCGAGCGCCGGCAGGCGATCGAAACGCCCGCTGCGTAAGCGGCAACCTTGCCACCACGCTCAATTGTCGCGCTGTCGCGAACACCCGCCCCTCATCCCAACCTTCTCCCCGAGGGGGAGAAGGAGCAGACGCGCGGCAAGACCGCCAAATTCCTCAGTGCGGGCGCCGCCAACTCCCATGAAACGCGTTGCGCCAGAAACGTGCGAACAGCAACACGGCGGCCATAGTGAGGCCCGCGATCAGGCCCATCCACATGCCTCGTGCGCCCAGGCCTTGGTGGAACGCGAGCCACCAGCCCACCGGCATGCCGACGACCCAGTAGGCGAACAAGGTGATGACCATCGGCACGCGGGTGTCCTTGAGTCCTCGCAAGGCGCCATTCGAGGTGACCTGGATGCCATCGGAGAACTGGAACAGACCTGCCAGCACCATCAGCTGCGCAGCAAGCGCAATCACCGCCGCGTCATGCGTGTACAGGCGCGCAAGCAGGTGTGGCATACCAAGCATCGCGCTCGAGGACACCGACTGTACGCACAGCGCCAAAGCGATACCGCAGAAACCGGCGTAGCGGACTCCGCGCGCATCATCGCGGCCGACTGCATTGCCCACGCGCACGGTGATCGCCATCGACAAGCCCAGCGGTATCATGAAGGCCACGGTGGCCACGCTCAGCGCCACCTGGTGACTGGCCACCACGGTTTCGCCGAGGGTCGCAATCACCAATGCGACGGCCACGAACAGACCGCCCTCGGCGAGCAGGGTTATCGCCATCGGGCCGCCGATTTTCAGCAGTTCCCCCAGAATCCTTGGGTTTGGCCACGCCATTCCGGCCCGCAGGCCCAGGTCGCGATAAGCCGGATGCTTGGCCACATAGATGGAGAAGCCGATCATCTCCAGCCACAACACGATGGCCGTGGCGATGCCGCTACCCAGCGAACCCATCTGCGGCAGGCCGAACCGGCCATACATCATCACGTAGCCCAGCGGCGCCAGCAGCAGCAGGCCGCCAAAGCTGAAGTACATCGACGGCCGCGTCATCGACAGGCCTTCGGACAGCCCGCGCAGCGCGAAATAGCTGGTCAGGGCCGGGGCCGCCCAGCTGATCGCGTGCAGGAAATGCGTGACGTCGGTGCGCAAGGTCGGCACCACGCCGATCCAGTCCAACATCGGCGAGGCGTGGCGGATCAGGAACCACAGCACGATGCCCATGCCCCAGGCCAGCCACAGTGCCTGCACGAAGACGGCGCCTACGTCGTGGCGGCGGCCGGCGCCATCCAGCTGCGCCACCGACGGCGGCACGGCCATCATCATGCCCATGCCGCTGACCAGGGCCAGCGCCCAGATGCTGACCGCCGTGGTGACGGCGGCCTGCACATGCGCGCTCAAATGGCCAGCCAGCACGGCATCGACAAAATTGGGGCCCACCGCCGCCAGCTGGGCAGCGATCAGAGGCAGGGCGAGACGCACCGTGGCGCCAACCTCGTGCGCCACCCTGGCGCGATCGGGGCGAAAAGACTTCATGAAAGGGGACTCCTGGGGCGTGGAGTCTACAGGAGCCACCGATCGGGCCGGCACCCCGCCTGGGCGCAGGTGCCGGCTGTCACCCGCTTGTGCCAAGATCGCTCGCTTGTTGATCCCGGGGGAGACACATGAAGAAGGAACTGGTGTCGTTCGAGGGCGTGCACTGCACCAACTGCGGCACGCCGATGCAGGGTGAGTTCTGCCACGAATGCGGGCAATCGATCCACGGCGTGCTCAGGCCCATGCATCACATGGTCGAGGACACGCTGGAAATGATCCTGCACGTGGATGGCCGCGTGGTGCATACGCTGCCGCCGCTGCTGTACCGGCCGGGTTTCCTCACCATGGAGTACTTCTCCGGCCGACGCCAACGTTACGTGCCGCCGTTTCGCCTGATGTTCGTGCTGTGCCTGCTGGCGTTCTTTCTCTGCCACCTGGCGATGGACAACCTCGGTTTCGTCAAATTCGACACTACGGCCAGCGCCGGCACTGCCGAGTTCGCCAAGGACAGCACGCCCGACGCGGTGCGCGCGCACTACGAGCAGCTACGCCAGGCCGGCGTGAAGGCCCCCGATGGCACCGCGCTGCAGGGCAAGGCATTGAAAAAGGCATTGTCGGTCGAGCGCGAGCATGCCAATCACCGCCTTGCCCAGCTTGGCGCGACGCCACTGGAAAACCAGGACGCCAAAGGCTGGATCCTGGAATCCCATCAGGTCCATCTGGACTGGCTGCCTGATGGCATGAATGCCAGCCTCACGCGCTCGCTCGCCCACGCAACGGCCAATGTGAAAAGCATCAGTGCTGGCGGTGAAGAAGGCGCCGAGGCTACCGAACGGGTGCTATCGGGCACGTTCGCCGTGCTGCCGCAGACGATGTTCCTGCTGCTGCCGATGTTCGCCCTGCTCTTGAAGCTGATGTACGTCTTCAAGCGCAGGCTCTACATGGAACACCTGATCGTGGCGTTGCACAGCCACGCTTTCATGTTTCTGGCGCTGCTACTGGGCATGCTGCTGCTTCTGCTGCGCAGCTGGCTGGTTCCTCATGCAGCGTGGGTGGGCCTGCCCTTGTCCTTTATCGGCTGGGCGCTCTTCGCATGGGTGCCTGTCTATCTGCTGATCATGCAGAAGCGGGTCTACCGCCAAGGCTGGTTCATGACCACGGTGAAATACCTGTTCGCCGGCTGGTGCTATGTATGGCTGCTCGCCTACGCGCTGGGATTCGCTGCGCTGTTGGGTTTTGCGCGCTGACGTCGACCGTTGCTTTGTGATTCCCATCACAGAAAATTGGCCCAGCGGCGCGGGTTTGCGGGCGGGCAGAAGGCTTCGCGTATGGGTTTTACACAGCGTCACATGGCTGTCAAGGCAAGTCTCATGCCTATGTCAGTTGTATGAACGCCAGCCGAGCAAGAATTTTAACTGCATGAATTTAAAAGGTATTTCATCATGGTTAAAACTTGCACAGAGCGTCGTGAACGCCGTTTTCATGCGCCTGAAGGCACTCCCTCAACGTTGCATCCACAGACTTATCCACAGGTGCTGTGGATAAATCGAAAAGACCCCTGCCAAGAGTCACTTAGCCTCGACTCCTAGATGACGAGGCAGCAACCCGACGCAAGCCCCGGACAGCGGACCATTCGCCGCCGCACGTGATGCTTGGTCGCATCATCCCGGGCCTCGAAAGGCCGGTTACACTGAGCCGCCACGAGGTGTTCATGCCCGCCGTCCTTCGCGTCGCCCTCCCGGTTCCGCTGCCGACCCTGTTCGACTACCTGCCCCCTGAAGCAGGCCAGGCGAGTGCGGGCAGCCGCGTGCTGGTGCCGTTCGGCAAGAGCACGGCGGTAGGCGTCGTGGTGGCGACGGAGGTGGAAACGACCGTCGGCCAGGCACGGCTCAAGCGGGCGCTACGCGTGCTGGACGATGCCCCCCTGCTCGACGCCGAGTTGATGGCCACCCTGGCCTGGGCCGCCGAGTACTGGCTTGGCGCCCCCGGCGAGGCGTACGCCAATGCGCTGCCGCTGGCGTTGCGCGAGGACCGTGCCCTTCCTGACACCCGCGAGGAAATGTGGGAGCTGACGCAAGCCGGTCGCAGTGCGCTCGATGCCGCCAGCCGCCGCGGCCGCAGCCGGGCACTGCTGGAAACGCTGGCAGCCGGGCCGCTGACTGCCGACGTGCTCCACGAGGCACTGCCCGGCTGGCGTGACGCAGCGCGTCGCTTGGCGGAAGCCGACCTGATCGCGCGGGTCGAATCCCGGCTCGCTGCCCATACACCCACCACGGTGGCGCCTGCCCTGAGCGGCGAGCAGCAGCAGGCCGTAACGACGATCGGCGCATCGCTGGGCCACTTCCAACCGTTCCTGCTCGATGGCGTCACCGGCAGCGGCAAGACCGAGGTGTATCTCGCGCTTATTGAACAGGTCATCGCGCAGGGCAAGCAGGCCCTGCTGCTGGTGCCGGAGATCGGCCTCGCGCCACAGACCGTGCGTCGGTTGCGCGAACGACTCGGCGTGTCGGTGCAGGTGCTGCATTCCAATCTGGCCGAAGGTGATCGCGCACGCGCGTGGCTGCGCGCCCGCACGGGTGAGGCCAAGGTCATCCTGGGCACGCGCTCGGCGGTGTTCACACCCCTTCCGCATGCCGGCTTGATCGTGGTCGATGAGGAACACGACAGCGCCTATAAACAACAGGAAGGTTTCCGCTATCACGCCCGCGATCTCGCCTTGTTGCGCGCGCGCGCGCTCAACGTGCCGGTGGTGCTGGGCTCGGCGACACCATCGCTGGAATCCCTGGCCAATGTAAAAGCCGGTCGCTACCAGTCGCTGCATTTACGGGCACGCCCGGGTGCCATCCGGCCGCCGCAGGTACAGATCGTGGACATGCGTGCGCAGCGGCTGGAACACGGCCTTTCGCCGGCATTGCTCGCCGCGGTGTCCGACACTGTGGCGCGTGGAGAGCAGGCGCTGGTGTTTCGCAACCGCCGTGGCTATGCACCGGTCTTGCTCTGCCACGCTTGTGGCTGGCATGCCGAATGCCCGCGCTGCGAACATCCGCTGACCTTGCATGCCGGCCGCCGCCAGCTGATCTGTCACCACTGCGATTACAGCTCACGCGTACCCGAGCAATGCCCTGCCTGCCAGGCACCTGATCTCAAGCCCCAGGGCCAGGGCACGGAACGACTGGAAGAGGCACTCGTCGCACGCTTTACCGACGTGCCGGTGCTACGCATCGACCGTGAGACCACGCGCCGGCGCGATGCGTTCGAGCAACTGCTGGAAGGGCTGCATGAGGATCGTCCCGCGATCCTCGTCGGCACGCAGATGCTGGCCAAAGGCCACGACCTGCCCAACCTCACCCTCGTCGCGATTGTTGGCGTGGATGAAGGCCTGCACAGTGTGGATTTCCGCGCCAGCGAACGACTCGCCCAACTGGTGGTGCAAGTCGCCGGACGCGCGGGACGCGCCAGCAAGCCGGGGCGCGTGTTGCTGCAGACCCATCATCCGGATCATCCCCTGTTGCGCCAGCTGCTCGCCCAGGGTTATGCCTCTGCCGCCAGCACCTTGCTCGACGAACGCCGCAGCATCGACCTGCCGCCCTACGGCCATCAGGTATTGCTGCGCGCGGATGCGCATCAGCGCGAACACGTGGATGCGTTTCTCGCCGACGCCAACGCCGCGCTGGCTGGCGCACCGTTGCAAATTGCCGGCCCGATGCCTGCCCCCATGCCCTTGCGCGCAGGTCGTCATCGGGGGCAGCTGTTGATCGAAGCCACCAGCCGTGGCGCCTTGCACGCCGTGCTTCGTCCCTGGCACCAGTCGCTGTGGCGCCTGCCTTCCGCGCGCCGCGTACGCTGGTCGCTCGACGTCGACCCCATCGATCTCTACTGAGCAAACACGCCAGGCAGCACAGCTTACCTATGCACCATGGACTCTTGCAGCGAGGCATCGCATGGACAGCAACAACGCAGGTTCTTCCTCGGCAGCACCTCACGTCGTGATTCTCGGCGGTGGCTTCGGCGGGCTGGCCGCGGCCCACGGGCTCGCTGACACCGAGGCTCGGGTCACCTTGATCGATCGGCGTAATCACCACCTGTTTCAACCCCTGCTCTACCAGGTGGCCACCGCCGGCTTGTCGGCGCCTTCCATCGCGGCGCCGCTGCGGCAGATCCTGCGCAAGCAGACCCATGTCACCGTCTTGATGGACGAAGCCCTGGCTGTCGATCTTGCGCAGCGCCGCGTTCGCTTGACCAGCGGCGAGTTGGGCTACGACGCGCTCATCGTCGCCACCGGCGCGACGCACGCGTACTTCGGGCATGACGATTGGGAAGCCCATGCTCCCGGGCTCAAAACACTGGACGACGCCTTCACCATCCGTCGCCGCGTGCTGCTGGCCTTCGAGCGGGCCGAGCGCGAGGACGACCCGGCACAGCGGCAAGCGTGGCTCAACTTCGTCGTTGTCGGCGGCGGCGCCACCGGCGTCGAACTCGCCGGCACGCTCGCTGAACTCGCCCGCCACACCTTGCCTCGCGAATTCCGTCGGGCCGATCCGCGCCAGGCCAATGTCCTGCTGGTGGAGGCGGGCCCGCGGCTCTTGCCCGCCTTCGATCCGGACCTCTCCGAAAAGGCGCGTCGGCAACTGCGCAAGCTCGGCGTCGACATACGGCTCGACACCGCCGTGACCGCCATCGACGGCAGTGGCGTCATGCTTGGTGATACGCCGTATACCGCACGCACGGTGCTGTGGGCTGCGGGTGTCGCCGCTTCACCCCTGGGCCGAATGCTGGGCGCGCCGGTGGACCGCGCGGGACGCGTGCAGGTACGGCCTGATCTCAGCCTGCCGGGTCATCCGGACGTGTTTGTGATCGGCGATCTTGCCAGCGTCACGCAGGAGAACGGCAAGCCGGTTCCCGGCGTGGCGCCCGCCGCCAAGCAGATGGGCCGTTACGTCGCCGACGTCCTGCGGGCACGTTGGCAGGGCACGCCGCTCACTCGCCCGTTCCGCTATCGCGACGACGGCGTGCTGGCGACCATCGGGCGCATGGCCGCCGTGGCGCAGTTTGGCCGCCTGAAGCTCTCCGGCCTGCTGGCATGGTGGGTATGGCTGCTGGCCCATGTGACGTTTCTGATCGGCTTCCGCAACCGGCTCGTGGTACTGCTGGACTGGGCTTGGTCGTACTGGACCTACCAGCGCCATGCCCGCATCGTCACCGGGTCCGATGAGCCATCCCGTGCACCGCGGCCCTTGCCTGATGACGAGTAGCGTGGAGAATCAACCTTTCACCCAGACGGAAATCGCCGTGTCTTCCCAACTAGAACAACTGCGTCAATACACCACCGTGGTCGCCGACACCGGCGACATCGAGGCTATCGCCCGCTACCGGCCGGTGGATGCCACCACCAACCCCTCGCTGCTGCTTAAAGCCACCGAGCTGCCGGCGTACGCGCCGCTGATCGACGAAGCCGTGGCTTGGGCCAAATCAAAGAGCCATTCGCGTGAGCAGCAGCTGGTGGACGCGGGCGACCACCTCGCCGTGGCCGTCGGCCGCAAGATTGTCGAACTGGTGCCAGGACGCGTTTCCACCGAGGTCGATGCGCGCCTGTCGTTCGACACGCACGCCACCATCGCCAAGGCTGAGCGCCTGGTCGAGCTTTACGCGCAGGCCGGCGTGCCGCGTGAGCGCATCCTGATCAAGATGGCGTCGACGTGGGCAGGCATCCGCGCTGCCGAGCAGCTGGAAAAAGATGGCATCCAGTGCAACCTCACCTTGCTGTTCTCGTTCGAGCAGGCAGTGGCCTGCGCCGAGGCCGGTGTGTTCCTGATCTCGCCCTTCGTCGGCCGCATCATGGACTGGTACGTCACCAATACGGCCACCAAGAGCTATGCGCCGGATGAAGATCCGGGCGTGCAGTCGGTGCGCCGCATCTATGCCTGGTACAAGGAGCACGGCTTCAACACCGTGGTGATGGGTGCGAGCTTCCGCAATATCGGCCAGATCCAGGCGCTGGCGGGCTGCGATCGACTCACCATCAGCCCCGATCTGCTGGAAAAGCTGGAACAGGATCAGTCGCCATTGGTACACGCGTTGAGCGACGACGGTGTGCGCAAGACCAGGCCCGCACCGATCAGCGAGGCTGCTTTCCGTTGGGGCCACAACGAAGACGCGATGGCCACCGACAAGCTTGCCGATGGCATCCGCAAGTTCGCCGCCGACCAGCGCAAGCTGGAAACGCTGCTGAACGGCAAACTGGGCTAAGCGCCAGGCACGACGTGAAACGGGCGGCACAGGCCGCCCGTTTCGCCACGCATCACTTCGTCGAGCTCATTATTTTTTGTTCCTGCGCAAGATGGTCCGGCGCCAGCTCCTCGCTGGACCAGCCACCGCCCAGCGCGCGCACCAGGCCCACGCTTGCGCGCAACTGGTTCGTCTGCAGGCTCAGCAGGCCCTGATGCGCATCCAATGCAGCAACCTGCGCCGTCACCACGTCCAGGTAACTGTTCGCACCCTGCTTGTAGAGGGACAGCGACAAATTGAGCGTGTGATCAGCCGCCTTGGTGGCCTCCTGCTGATCGACCATGGCGGTACCGAGATCCGTCAGCAGCGACTGGTTGTCTTCCACCTGCTGGAATGCGCTCAGCACCACGCCACGGTAGCGGGCGCCGGCCTCGTCGGTGGCGTGATGCGCGGCTGCCACCTGGGCTTTTCGGCGGCCACCATCAAACACATCCATCAGCAAGCTCGGGCCCAACGCCCACACCGCGCTGGGCGCGGTCAACAGGTTGCCCCATGCACCGCTGCCGAAACCGCCACCGGCGCTCAGGTTCAGGGACGGAAAGAAGGCCGAACGGGCGACGCCAATCTGCGCGTTCGCTGCCGCCGTGCGGCGCTCTGCGGCGGCTATGTCCGGGCGACGCTGCAACAGCGTCGACGGCAAGCCGACCGGAATCACCGGCAAATTGGGCAGATCGGTCTTCGCATCCAGCGTGAACGTCGAGGCCGACTGCCCGACCAGCACCGCGATCGCATGCTGCAGCAAGGCACGCTGCGCCTGCGTCTGCGAAAGCTGCGAGCGGGTCGATGACAACTGCGTCTGCGCGCGATTCACATCCAGCCCGGATACCGCGCCGCCGGCCTGCAGGGTCTTGGTGAGCTGCAGCGCGCGCTGGTAGGCGTCGACCGTTTTCTGCAGCAGATCGATCTGGCGATCCTCACCCACCAGCGACAGATAGCTGTCGGCCAGCTCCGCTTCGAGGCTCAGACGCACCGAAGCGAGGTCGGCCGCCGAGGCCTGCATGGAGGATCGGCCGGACGCCACGTTGTCGTGCACGCGGCCCCATAGATCGACTTCGTAGCTGGCCTGGCCGGTCAGCGAATAAGTGTTGTACCAGGCCGGCGACGTCGCGCCGCGCAGCGCACCATTGTCGGACTGACGATTGCGGATCGCACTCGCGCCCAGCGATACCTGGGGGAACAGGTCGGCGCGCACCTGGGCCAGGAAATCGCGTGATTGCTGGTAGCTGGCAAAAGCCGCGGCGAGATCGGCGTTGTGCGCCAGCAGCTGATCTTGCAGATCATCCAGGCGCGTATCGCCATACAATTTCCACCAGCCTTCCCGCGGCAATTGATCGGCCGGCGCGGCCGTGGTCCACGGGCCGCTGGGTTGGTACTGCGGCGCCACCGGCGCGTCCGGCACCTTGTAGGTGGGTGCCATCGAGCAGGCACCCAGGGCCAAGGTAGCCGCCACGGTGGCAGCTAAACTCTTAGGATTTTTCATGGGGCTTCGCCGCCGGCTGCGTGTTCTTGGCGATGCGGACCGGATCACCGACGGCCAGGCCATCGGGCGGGTTATCGATCACGCGATCAGTGGGCCCCAGGCCCGAACCCAGTTCCACCGTTTTACCGAAATCGCGACGGATGGTCACCGTCTTGAATTGCACATGATCGTTGGCATCCAGCGTCGCCACGTGCAGTCCCTTGTCGTCGAAGATCAGCGCTTCGGCGGGAACGCGTACACCTTGCGTGTCCGACGTCACGTTGAAGCTCACGCTGGCATAGCTGCTGGGCAGCAGGCGGCCGTCGGGGTTGTCGACCAGCAGCTGGACCAGGGTCGTGCCCGAGGTGGGCGCGATCGCCCGCGCATCCGCCTCGACCTTGGCGGTGAAGGTCTTGCCGGGATACTCCGGCACCGTCAGCGTGGCTTCGTCGCCACGATGGATGCCCGGTGCATAGACCTGCGGCACCCGCACATAGACGCGCAGCTTGCTGGTATCGGATATCGCGAACAGCGGCGTGCCACTGCCGCTGCTGTCGGCCGTGATCAAGGCACCCACGTCGGTGTTGCGCGCGGTGACGCGACCATCGAACGGAGCCAGGATGCGCGCATACGACTTGAGCGCCTTCAGGCGATCGACGTTGGCCTGTGCCGAATTCACCTGCGCCTGCTTGGCAGCGTAGTCGCCGTTGTATTGATCCACCGACTGCTGCGACACCGAATCGGAATCGGTGGCCCGCAGCTCCTGCCAGCGCTTGGCCGTGGTGGCGGCCAGCGCCGCGTTGGCGCGCGCACTGGCCAAGTCGGCCTGCGCCTGCAGCAGCTGCTGATCGAGATCCGGCGTATCGATCACGCCCAACAGATCGCCGGCCTTGACCTGCGCACCAATGTCCTTGTTCCAGGACTTCAGGTAACCGCTGGTACGCGCGTAGATCGGCGCATTGGTAAAGGCGTCCATCTGCGCAGGCAGCTCCAGCGGTGACTTGCCGTTGTTGGGCTCGGGCGTCGAGATGACGACGGTGGGAATCGCCTGCGCGTCAGTCCACTGACGCAGGCTGCGCGCCTCGGTCAGACGCGTGGCGACACCGATTACCACGATCGAGCCGAAGACAACGGCGGCGATCGCGGCGGCCAATCGCAGTCGGCGCGGCGACGGCGTCGACTCGGGAAGCGAAGTGAGATGCTCAGACATGGACAGGCTCTCCGGCAATGACGGCCGAATCAGGCGCGCGGCCACGCCGCGCGTGCACGATGGAAAAGACCACGGGAACGAAGATCAGCGTGGCAGTAGTAGCGAACAGCAGGCCACCGATCACGGCCCGGCCCAGTGGCGCGTTCTGCTCGCCGCCATCGCCCAGGCCCAGCGCCATCGGCACCATGCCGATGATCATGGCCAGGGCAGTCATCAGCACGGGACGGAAGCGCACGAAACCCGCTTCTCGCGCCGCCAGCGTGGCATCGCCGTGTTCGGCCAGGCGCTCTCGGCAGAAACTCACCACCAGCACCGAGTTGGCGGTGGCCACACCCATGCACATGATCGCGCCCGTCAACGCCGGCACCGACAGCGTGGTGTGCGTGATGAACAGGATCCACACGATGCCGGCCAAGGCCGCAGGCAGGGCGGTAATGATCACGAACGGGTCAGACCATGACTGGAAGTTCACCACGATCAGCAGATAGACCAGCACGATCGAGCCCAGCAGGCCGAACAGCAGACCCGAATAGGCATCGTGCATCGTCTGCACCTGGCCCAGCAGCGCGACGGTCGCGCCCTTGGGCTTGGACTTCTCGGTGTCATTGAGCACCTTCTGGATGTCGGCCGACACCGCGCCGAGGTCACGCCCCTGGGTGGTGGCGAAGATCTCCACCATCGACTGGATGTTGTACTGGCTCACGACGGTGTTGCTGTGCGAGCGAGAGAAATCGGCCAGCGCGCCAAGCACCTGCGAACTGCCGCCGTTCTTCGAGGTGATCGGCAGGTTGCCCAGCGAGGCCAGGGAATCGAGCTGGTATTGCGGCACCTGCGCCGAAATCGGATAGGTGACGCCGTTCTCGGGATTCAGCCAATAAGTCGGCGCAACCTGGGCGGTACCCGAAAGATCGGCGACCAGGCTGCTGGTGACATCGCCCTCGGTCAACCCAAGCAGCTGCGCACGCGTGCGATCCACCTTGATCTTGAACGCGGGCTCCGCCTGCGATTGCTGGATGCGCGCGTCGGCCACGCCGGGAATCTGGCGAATCTTGTTCAACAACTCATTCGCATAGACGAAGTTGGCGGACAGATGAAAGCCGCGAATCTGCAGGTCGATCGGCGCCGGCGAACCGAAGTTCAGGATCTGGCTGACGATATCGGCCGGCGGGAACGAGAACACCGTGCCTGGGAACATCTGCGGCAACTTCTCGCGCAGGATCTTCACGTACTCGGCGCTCGGACGGTGGCCTTCCTTCAACGAGACCTGGATGTCGCCATCCTGCTCGCCGATCTCGCCGGTGTTGTTGTAAATCGTGTTGATCGAACTGCTGTACTGGCCGATGTTGTCGATCATCGTCTCCACCTCGTCCGGCGGAATGATCTGTCGGATGGCCTTTTCCATGTCGGCAAACTGGGCTGCCGTCACTTCCACGCGCGAACCCACCGGTGCGCGCGCATGCACGATGATCTGGCCGCCATCGACGTCGGGGAAGAAGTTACTGCCCAGGCCCGGCAGCAGCACGAACGACGACACCACGAAGCCAAGGAAGCCGAGCACGAACACCTTGCGGTGCTGTAGCGCGAGGTTCAGCAGGCCCATGTAGCCGGCTCGGAAGCTCTCGAAACGGTCGACGAAGCCCCGCTGAAAGCGACCCAGCGCAGTTTTCGGCGGCGGCAGTGGCAAATGCTGGCCATGCTCGTCGGCGGTTGGCGGATGGGCCTGCAACAGGTACTTGGCCATGGTCAGTACCAACGTACGCGACAGGATGAAGGAGAAGATCATCGCGAAGATCACCGCCTCCGCCATCGGCACGAACAGATAGCGCGACACGCCCGGCAGGAAGAACATCGGCACGAACACGATGCAGATGCACAGCAGCGAGACGAAGGCCGGCACCACGATCTGCGCCGAACCATCGATGATCGCAGTGATCACATCCTTGCCCTGCTCCAGGTGCCAGTTGATGTTCTCGATGGTTACCGTGGCTTCGTCCACCAGGATGCCCACCGCCAGCGCCAGGCCACCCAGCGTCATGATGTTGAGCGTCTCGCCCATCGCCGACAGCGTGAACACCGAGCCCAGCACGGCCAGCGGAATGGACGTGGCGATGATCAAGGTTGAGCGCCAGCTGCCCAGGAACAGCAGGATCATCAAGCTGGTCAGTGCGGCCGCGATCACGCCTTCACGGATCACGCCATTGATCGAAGCGCGCACGAACAACGACTGGTCACCGATGGGCGTCACCGTCAGATTGTCCGGCAACGCGTCCTTCATGCTCGCCACCTTGGCGCGCTCGCCCGCGACGATCGCCAGCGTCGAGGTCGCACCGTTCTTCAGCACCGACAGCAAGGTGGAACGCACGCCGTCGACATGCACGATATTCGTCTGCGGCGGATTGCCGTCGCGCACGTGCGCGACATCGCGGATATAGATGGTGGTGCCATTGGCGATCTTGATCGGCAGGTCTTCCAGCTCCTGCACGCGGTCGGCCGCGTTGTTGAGATCCATCACGTATTCGTACTTGCCGATCTTCTGCGTGCCGATCGGGTTGATCTGCTGCTGCGCCGCCAGCGCATTGGCCACGTCCTGCGTCGACAGGCCGCGCGCCTGCAGCGCGGCGGGATCCACATCCAGCTGCACCTGGCGCGTCTTGCCGCCGAACGGGTACGGAATCGCTGCGCCAGGCACGGTCACCAGCTGCGGGCGCAGCAGGTTGAGGCCGAGATCGCCCAACTGCTGTTCGCTAAGCCCCTTGCCCGACAAGCCGAGCTGAAGGATCGGCACGGTCGAGGCGTTGTAATTGACGATCAGCGGGGGCGTCGCACCCGTCGGCAACTGTTTCAGCAGCGTCTGTGCAATCGCGGTGACCTGGGCGTTGGCCACGGCCACGTTCACGCCTGGCTGAAAGAAGATCTTGGTGATGCCGATGCCGTTGATCGATTCCGCTTCAATGTGCTCGATATCGTTGACCGTGGTGGTCAGCACGCGCTCGAACGGCGTATTGATGCGCCCCGCCATCTGGTCGGGCGTCATGCCGGTGAACTGCCATGCCACGGCGATCACCGGAATATTGATATTCGGAAAAATATCGGTCGGTGTGCGGCCTGCCGCCATGACTCCTGAAATCAGGATAAGCAGCGCGAAAACAACAAAGGTATAGGGTCGCGTAAGCGCGATCCGGACGATGCCAAGCATACGGGGGGACTTCCGTGCGCGAAATGATGCGATGCGGCAAATTTTCGCACGCGGATGATCTAAACGGTGGCCCGCGCGGATGAAGATAATTTCATGTTGCCCGAGGGCTTCGCTTTTTTTCTGGGCGACGTCGTCGCCAGGTTGCGCGTGACGCCCCTCTTCTCCCCTCCGGGGAGAAGGTTGGGATGAGGGGCAGGTGCTTGCGATATCGCGACAACCGAGCCTCTCCGCCAGCTTGCCGCTTACGCAGCGGGCGTTTCGACCGTCTGCCGACGGCCGAGTCACTTTTCTTTGCTGGCCCAAAGAAAAGTAACCCAAAGAAATGGCCTGACAGGCTCTTAGCATGATGAGGGATACAAGCCATGGGGGCTGCGGCAAGCCGGAGACGTGGCGTGCTACCTCGTGGATTACGGCTATACCGCGGGGCGCCGTGGCGCTGAGGGGGCGCAGCGCGCCGCGACATACAATCCTGGCAGCCTGAGGCAACCGGCTCGGTGACGCGCTGCCGAGGGACAGCGGCTACACCGCGGGGCGGCGTTGTACTGAGGACTTAAAGCCCTCCAGCATTCACGCGCTGCCGACACCAGGACAGACTAGGCAGGTGTGCGCCCGCGCTTTAAGCCCTCTCCGCTCCGACGCCCCGCGGTGTAGCCGCGTGCCACGAGGTAGCACGTAACCGATCCGGCTTGCGGATGCCTCCGGTGCTCGTATGCCACGCCGTGCTGCCATTCCCTCAGCGCCACGGCGCCTCGCGGTGTAGCCGCACGCTGTGAGGTAACACGCCACGCATCCGGCTTGTGGATGCCTGCAAGGCTTGTAGCGATCGGATTGCTGCGAGCCTGTCAGGCCGTTTTCTTTGGGTTACTTTTCTTTTGGGCCAGCAAAAGAAAAGTGACTCGAGCGCCGGCAGGCGATCGAAACGCCCGCTGCGTAAGCGGCACCCTGGCCTTAGCGCTCAGTTGTCGCGAAGTCGCAGGCACCCGCCCCTCATCCCAGCCTTTTCCCCGAGGGGCGAAGTAGTAAGAGCAAGTCGCGCGCTCACACCGTCAAAGGAGTCACTTCCGGCACGGCGCGGGTCAGGCAGGTGCCGGGCTTCTCGCCTGGTGCCACTGGATAGCAATACAGCGTGAGACGCGCGCCCGTGGTCGCCTGGCCGATATCCAGCGCATAACCATGCAGGCGCACGATGGCGCTGACGATGCTCAGGCCGAGTCCCGAGCCTGCCGTCGTGCGGCTGTTGTCGCCGCGATAGAAGCGGCGTGTCACCGCATCGCGCTCATCGGCAGGAATGCCCGGACCACTGTCGATGATGTCCACCCGCGGACCACGCTTGTCCATGCTCGCGCGCAAACTGACCTTTCCACCGGGCGGCGTGAATTTGATCGCGTTGCCGACGAGGTTCGCCAAGGCCTCAAACAGCAAATGGGCATCCGCGCGAATCGGCGCCAACGGCTGCACATCCAGTTCAAACGGCTGGCCGCGGTCTTCCGCCACCGGGGCATAGAACTCGTGCACCTGACGCAGCACCTGGCCGATATCCACCTCGTCGAAGCAGGCGGCGCGGTTGCGATCCTCCAGTTCGGAGACGCGCAATAGCGCGCGGAAGCGCGTCAGCACCGCATCGATGTCCACCATGCTCGCTTCCAGCAAGGCTTCCTCTGGCCGACCTTCCAATTGCTGTTGCGTGCGGTAGAGGCGAGCGCGCAAGCGCGTGAGCGGCGTGCGCAGGTCATGCGCGATGTTGTCGCACACTCCCTTCACTTCGCTCATCAGGCGTTCGATCTCACCCAGCATGGTGTTGACGATGGCGGCCAGTTGATCCAGTTCGTCACCACGTCGACTCACGGGCAAGCGCTTGGAAAGGTCGCCCTGACGGATGGGATCCGTCGCTTCCTGCAGCGCGCGAATGCGCTTCCTGGGACCCCGCCGCAACAGGAATCCGCCAAGCAGGCCGGGAATGATGGTCAGCGAGATGCCCCACAACAGCGCACGGCGGATGATCGCGCCGAGGCCGTCGATGGTGCTGGTGTCCTTGGAGATCACCAGGATATCGCCGTTGGGAAGCTTGTTGGCCAGGCCGCGCGCGCGTACGCGCTCGGCATCGCGGTCCGGGCGCGGCAAGCCATGCTCCAGCATGTGCACCTGGCCGTCCTGGACCAGCGAGGTCGGCAGGCGGTCGATATTGCCGGCCACCGGACGATGATCGCGATCGAACAGCCCCACCGACATGATCCCGTGCGGATCGATGGCGCTGGCGGCATCCACGGTCGCTGGCATGCGTGCGGGATCGGTCGAGGCGATGTAGTGCATGCGCTGCAGCAGCATCTGGTCGATCACCCCGTTGAGGTAACGGGTCGTCTCCCACTGGATGACGCCCACGAGGATGAACCCCCACACGGCGAACAAGGCGCCATAGATAAGGATCAAGCGCGAGGTGGCCGACTGCCAGCCATTCGGACGTGCGTTCATGATGTCACCGGCAAGGTGTCGTGTGCGGCCGTGAGCATGTAGCCGGTGCCGCGCACCGTGTGAATCAGCGCCAGTTGCCCGGCACTGTCGATCTTGCGCCGCAATCGGCCGATATGGACGTCGATGACGTTGGTGCCGGGATCGAAATGGAAACCCCATACCGTCTCGAAGATCATCGCCCGGGTCAGCACCTGATCCGAATTACGCATGAGAAATTCGAGCAGCCGATATTCCGTCGGCAACAAGGTGAGCGGCTGGCCGTTGCGGTAAGCAAGGTGACTCACCAGGTCAAGCTCGAGATCGGCCGCGCGCAGACGCTGGGCCGATTGCGGCTGGCGACGACGCAGCAACACTTCGGCGCGTGCCGCCATTTCGTCCGGCGCAAAAGGCTTGGTTAGGTAATCGTCCCCCCCCGCGCGAAGGCCACGCACGCGGTCGTCAACATCGCTCAACGCGCTGATCATAAGCACCGGCGTATCGATCTGCGCGCGTCGCATGGCGGCCACCACATCGATGCCATCCATGCCGGGCAGCATGCGGTCCAGGGTGATCAGATCGTAGTCACGCTGCGACGCGCGATCGAAGCCTTCGCGGCCGTTCGCGACCCATTCGGCCAGCATGCCGTGCACCGTGAGTTCGGCGACGATTTCTCGCGCCGTCGCCTCGTCATCTTCGATTACCAGAACTCTGGGCATGGCGTGGTGGACCGAACATCCGGTTAAGGGGCACGGAAGCGACCATGTCTCCGCAAAGCCAAACGGCCCCGTCAGGGGCCGTTGGCATCGTACGCCGATCGAAGCGATCAGGCGGCGAAGAGGCCGCGCATCTTCTTCATCGCATTGGCTTCGACCTGACGGATGCGCTCGGCCGACACGCCGTACTCATCGGCCAGATCCTGCAGGGTGGCCTTGTCTTCGTCCAGCCAGCGGCGCTGGATGATGTCGCGCGAGCGGGCATCCAGCTTCTGCAGCGCGGTGGACAGCGTGTCGAGCTGGTTATCGGCCTGGTCGGCGTCGGACACGTTCTCGTACGGGTCCGCACCTTCGTCGATCAGGAACGCTTCCGGCGCCGGCTTGGCGTCTTCGTCGGCATCCGCCGGGGCTTCGAAACCAATATCACGGCCCGACAGGCGCGATTCCATCTCGCGCACCGTCGCTTCCGGTACACCTAGATCCTTGGCCACGGTGCGCACTTCCTCGGCGTTCATCCAGCCCAGGCGCTTCTTGCTCTTGCGCAGGTTGAAGAACAGCTTGCGCTGCGCCTTGGTCGTGGCGACCTTGACGATGCGCCAGTTGCGCAGGATGAACTCGTGCATTTCGGCGCGAATCCAGTGCACGGCAAAGCTCACCAGACGCACGCCCTGGTCGGGGTCGAAGCGCTTCACGGCCTTCATCAGGCCGATATTGCCTTCCTGGATAAGATCCGACAGCTGCAGGCCATAACCGTTGTAGCCACGGGCCACATGGACCACGAAGCGCAGGTGCGACATCACCAGCTGGCGGGCCGACTCCAGATCATTCTCGCCGTTGAAGCGTCGCGACAGCGCCTGCTCCTCGTCCTGGGTCAGCACCGGAATCCGATGGACCGCCGAGATATAGGCATCCAGACTGCCGACGACACTCGGCACCGGCAGGTTGGCGGTCACCAAAGCTTGAGACATGTGTGGAACCTCCTGTGAGGGGATCAGCTTAGCACTCGGGTAGTACGAGTGCTAAAGGACCGGAAAGGTTCCAGTCCTTTTAATGAACTACATCGTACAGGAATACAGGTCATTCGTCCAGAGTGACGAATGGGGGAGGCCCACTGTGCCGTCCGGGCGGTTCAAAAGACGTGAACGGCCGCTCAGCCGAGCTGAGCGCGTGGCGGCAGGGACCAGTCGATAGGGGCCACCCCGTGGGCTTCCAGGTACTGGTTCGCCGACGAGAAGTGCCCGCAGCCGATAAAACCGCGGTGCGCCGATAAAGGAGATGGGTGCACCGACTTCAGAACGCAATGGCGGGCCGGGTCGATCAGCTGCCCCTTGCGCTGGGCGTAGGCGCCCCAGAGCATGAACACCAGCCCTTCCCGTTCCCGGTTCAGGGCCTCGATGGCCGCATCGGTGAAGCCTTCCCAGCCCTTGCCCTGGTGCGAGGCGGCCATGGCCTGCTCGACCGTCAGCACGCTATTGAGCAACAGCACGCCGCGATCGGCCCAGGGGGTGAGGCAGCCGTGGTCCGGCGCCCGGAAGCCCAGATCGCGCTGGATTTCCTTGAAGATGTTCTGCAGCGAGGGCGGTGACGGCACGCCAGGGCGCACCGAAAAGCACAGCCCATGCGCTTGACCCGGCCCGTGGTACGGATCCTGGCCCAGGATGACCACCCGCACGGCGTCGAACGGGGTGTGGTCGAAGGCCGCGAAGATCTCAGGCCCTGGCGGGTAGACCACCTTGCCGGCCTGTTTTTCGGCGCGCAGGAAGTCGCTGAGGGCCTGCATATCGGGCCGCACCAGATAGTCACCGATCCGCGCCTTCCAGGACGGGTCCAGCCTGACCTTGTCCTCGGTCATGCGGCTTCGTCGTGGTCGCGCAGGTGCCGCGACACGCGCAACTGGAACAACAGCTTGGTCATCAGCAGCTTTTCCTCGATCGGCTTCTCGACCAGGTCGTTCGCGCCAGCCCGGAGCAAGGCGGCCTGGTTCACCGGATTCTCGTCGCCGGTCATCACCAGCACCGGCAGGCGGCCCTTGCCGTAACCGTAGTCGCGACGGATCCGCTCGAGCAGGTCGCCGCCGGTGAGTTCGCCCTTGAGGCTGACGTCGGTGAGCACGATGTCGGCGCCCACCACACCCTGCGCCTTGGCGGCATCGAGCTTCGCCAGCGCGTCCTCGGCGCTGATCACGTGGTGCACGGTGAGCCCGTGCTTTTCCAGGATGCGGCGGGTCGCCAAGGCCACCACGCGGCTGTCCTCGACGTACAACACGTCGCCCTCGGCCTGGTCCTGCGGGCGCACATAGCCGCGAATAAACTCGGCCAGCGCCTGGAAACCCAGCGACTTGTCGAAATAGTCCGTGACATGATCGCCCAGGGTCCGGCGGTGCAGGCGGTCATCGACATCGCCCGAGACGACCACGATGGGCACATAGGCCTGGGCCGCCGATTCGCGCACGTGACGCGCCAGTTCCAGGCCATCCATGTCGGGAAGACGCAACGCGATGGTGATGAAGTCGAAGGCAGCGCCGTCGAGCAGCTCGTGTGCCTCCGCGCCCGTGCCGCAGCCGATCACCTCGGCTTCGGGCAATTCGGCCTTGAGCACGCGGGCAATCAACTGGCGCACCACCTTGGAGCCGTCGACGACCAGCACCCTGGGCGCCGCCCCCATTACGCGACTGCTGAAACTCGCACTCATCCCCTGTCATCCACGTCTTGGCCGGCATTCCCTGTCGGCGAAATCCCAGCGCACCCACCCTGCACCGTAAGTTCGATGGCCGGCAGCATGCACCGGCAACGCAACCCTCTCATTAGATCTCCAGCGTAGCCGTGAGCCCGCGCACGGTTCAGGCGGCCTTGCGCAGCTGCCATGCACTTACCAGGCGTGCGCCAAGCCAGCCAAGCACGGCGGCAGCCACTGGCACCGACGCCAGCAGCCATAATGGCAGCACGTCGATCTGCAGCTTGCCGGCATAGGCATGGCCCAGCCGCGCGACAGGATCAGCCAGCGAAAGCTCGACCAGCACCGCGAAAGCTGCCGCCAGCACGCCACTGAGCAGGCCATACCAGATGCCAGCGTAGAGATAAGGTCGGCGCACGAAGGCGCGGCTCGCTCCCACCAGCATCAGCACGCCGATCTCTTCGCTGCGACTGGCGATATCCACGCGTATGGTGTTGCCAACCACCAGCAACACCGCCAGCGCCAGCAAGACGGCAAGAATCAGCACCGCGCGCTGCCCGACCCCAAGCAAGGCTTCCAGGCGTTGGCGCCAGGTGCCACTGTCCTGCACTTGATCCACGCCCTGTATGCCCCGCATATCCGCGACCAGGCGCTCGACGCCATCGGCGCTGACGCTCTGCGCAGGCAGCACTTCGAGTACATACGGCAACGGGTTGTCTTCCAGCGTATGCAACGCGCCCGAGAAGCCCTGCATCTTGGCCAGATCGTCCATGCCCTGCTGCGGCGTCTTGACGGTGACAGCCGCCACGTCGGGGCGATCGCGCAGTTTCTTGGCTGCCAGTTGCGCCGCGGAACCGCCCTGGCTCGGCTGCAGAAACACGCTGACTGTCTGGTTCTGCCCCAAGGCCTCGCCCATCTTCTGCACGTTGCCCAGCAGCAGATAAAAGGTCAGTGGCAAAGCCAGCGCGATGGCCATCACCGCCACGGTAAGCAAGGTGCCGACCGGGCGCGACATCAGGCGGCGCAGGCTGGCTGCCGCGCTCCAGCCATGGTGTTCGCGCCAGCTAGCCACCGGACGCGCGCGCGTGCGCCCACCACGCGACGGAGTCTCGGCAAGCAGCGGGCTTTCGTTGAGAGGAATCTCGGGCTGCGTACTCACAGCACCTCCTGCGCGGCGACGTCGGCCACCAGGCGGCCATGATCCAGCACCACCACACGCTTGCGCATGCGCTTGATCAAGGGCAGATCATGACTGGCAACCAGGACGGTGGTGCCCACCTGCTGGAACTCGGCAAACAGGCCCATGATCTCCACCGCCAGGGTGGGATCGAGATTGCCGGTGGGTTCGTCGGCGATCAGCAGCATGGGCTTGGCCACGATGGCGCGCGCAATACCCACGCGCTGCTGTTCACCCGCAGACAGTGTCGCGGGCAGCTGGCGTTCGTAGGCCAGCAGGCCCACCTTTTCCAAAGCGGCACGCACACGCTTGCTGCGTTCGACCGGCGCCATGCCTCCAATCATCAACGGCAGCTCGACATTGGCGAACACGGTGCGATCCATCAACAGGCGGTGGTCCTGGAACACCATGCCGATACGGCGACGCAGCTTGGGAATGCCACTGCGACCGATCTTGCCCAGATGCTGCCCTTCGAGCGTGATCACGCCGTGCGAGGGACGTTCGATCAGCCCGAGCAGCTTGAGCAAGGTGCTCTTGCCTGCGCCGGAATGGCCGGTAACGAAGGCCATCTCGCCTGACGCCACCTCAAAGGAAAGCTGCGACAGGGCCTCATGGCCGCCTTCGTAGCGTTTGCTGACTTGATCAAAGCGGATCACCGCGTGTCCCCGATCCTAAGAGCCCTTGCAGGGAGGATAAGGGATGCACGCGCGAAGGTCAGGCGCTTTCTGTCGATCAGCTGCCGCGGGTTATGCCCGCGACAGCTTGGCGCAAGTACGTCGCCCGTTCGACCACTCAACGACCGGTAAAGAAGCGGCTCAAGCGACGGAAGAATCCGTCCTTCTTCGGCGAGGACTGCTCGTTCGACTTGCCCGAGGTGATCGCCACCTGGCGCGAAGGACGCGCATGCGCGGTATCCGCACCACCGCGCTCACGCGACGAGCGACGCTCGCCGCGCGGTGCACGGCCGTTCTCGGCTGCCGGGCTCGCTGCGGTCTCCACAGCGGGCGCATCGCCATCACGACGACGACCACGACCACCGCGACGGCGGCGGCGCTTGCGCTCCGCGGCATCGACCGTCTCGCCATTTGCCTCAGCCGGCTTGGTCTCGGCGGGCATTGCCACGGCAACGGCGCTTTCCTGGGCAGCTACCTCGACGCGCGGCTTGCGCGGTTCACGCGGCTTGTCGCTGCGTGCGGGACGCTCGCCATCACGGCCGCGACCGTTGCGGCTGCCCGAACGCTTGCTCGGCGAACCGTCCTTCTCGCGCGCTTCCACCTTGTCGCCGAACGCGGCGCTATCGGCAGCGACATCGGCCATGAACTGCGCGTCCTGCTCGCGCGGCTGCGGCATCACCAGCATGTCCGGCTCGATGTTCGCCACCGGGATGCGCTGGTCGATATACGTCTCGATATCGGGCAGCGACATCGCATACAGGTCGCAGGCGAAGCTGATCGCGTCGCCTTCGGCTCCCAGCCGCGCGGTACGGCCGATGCGGTGCACGTAATCTTCGGCATCCTGCGGCAGGTCGTAGTTGAAGACGTGGCTGACCGCCGGGATATGCAGGCCGCGCGCGGCCACGTCGGTGCATACCAGCATGTCGAGCTGGCCTTCCTGGAAGCGCTGCAGCAGCTTCTGGCGCTTGAGCTGCGGCACGTCGCCGGACAGCGCGCCCACGCGGTAGCCCTGGCGCTTCACGCGATCGGTGATGCGCTCGGCGGCCGCCTTGGTGTTGACGAAGATGATGCTGCGCTCGGCCTTGGTGCGGTCCAGCAGATTGAGCAGCAGCGGCATCTTCTCTTCCTTGGCGGGGAAGTAGACAACCTGGCGCACGCGGTCGGCGGTGACGTTTTCCGTCTCCACCACCAGCTTCTCGGCGTTGTGCATGTGCTCGTAGGCAAGCTCCAGCACGCGATGGCTCAGCGTGGCGGAGAACAGCAGCACCTGGCGCTGCTCGCGCGCCGGCAGGCGGCGGAAGATGAAGCGCACGTCCTTGATGAAGCCGAGGTCGAACATGCGGTCCGCCTCGTCGATCACCATCACCTCGACGGCGTCGAGGCTGAACACGTGCTGCTTGTAATAGTCGAGCAGGCGGCCCGGCGTGGCGATGATGATGTCGCAGCCATCCTTGAGCTGCTGGCGCTGCTTGTCATAGTCGACGCCGCCATAGATCAGCGCGGTGCGCAGGCCGGTGTGGCGGCCGATCGCCTTGGCGTCCTTTTCGATCTGGATCGCCAGCTCGCGGGTCGGGGCGATCACCAGGGCACGCGGATCGCTGTCCTTGCGCTCGGCTACGGCCGAGGTGGTCAGCAGGCGATTCATGGTCGCCACCAGGAAGGCGCAGGTCTTACCCGTGCCGGTCTGCGCCTGGCCGGCGACATCGCGGCCGGCGAGCGCCATCGGCAGGGTCAGTGCCTGGATCGGCGTGCAGCGGGTGAATCCCGCCTCGTCGAGGCCTTGCTGCAGCAGTGGATGGAGATCGAAATTGGTGAAAAAAGTATCAGTGAGTACAGTTTGTGACATCGCTATAGGGAATATTGATCGGGCATCGCAGGAGCAGACTGCCCGGCTCCTCGGCGTTGAGACGCTCAAAGGAACAGGTGGATGGTCGGCACGGCCAGGGCGTGGTGGCAGGCAGAATCCGAAGATTGCGCGTGCCGGCAATACGTTTCCGTGGCTGGCGCCGGAGGGAGGCGGCAAGTACCGGCAGCTCCGCTGGCATAGGTCAAAGGACTGCGTCCTAAGAGACTGGGGCCCCAAGGGAACCCTTTCACCTATGTCAACGGAACTGTCCGTGGCCGCCCTTGAATCGCTTGAATCGTGCCCCGAGTTAGGCTGCAATGGAGGTCTGCCGCAACGGCAACAACCTTCTTTTCGGAACGACCCCGCGCTTCATGGGCGCCCCAGTGTAGCCGATGCTGGGCGCGAGGTCGTCAACGCCCTTCCCGCCCAACCTCGGAGACCCCGGTGAGCGACCTGATTACCCATGTAAGCGACGATGCCTTTGAGCAGGAAGTGCTCAAGTCCGACACCCCGGTGTTGCTGGATTTCTGGGCGGAGTGGTGCGGCCCATGCAAGGCCATTGCCCCCATCCTGGACGAGCTGGCCAAGCAGTACGAGGGCAAGCTGCGCATTGCCAAGATCAATATCGACCATAACCAGAAGACGCCCCGCAACTATGGCGTCCGCGGCATCCCGACCCTGATGGTGTTCAAGGACGGCAAGGTCGAAGCCACCCAGATCGGCGCGGTCAGCAAGGGTCAGCTCGCCCAGATGATCGACAAGGCCATCTAAAGGCATCCGCATGGACTCCGAGTGGCCACGTCGCTCACCGGCGATGACACCGCCACGCCAGCGAGCCGGCCTGGCCCAGCAGGCCGACTCGGAGACCATGAAATGCTCCAATTCTGAATTATCTCGATCGCGGCGCTTTACGTCGCCGCGGATCGGGTGCTAGATTTCGTGTGTCCGTCGGGACAGTCCTGTCCCCCGCGCCGTCCGCGCACCGTCACCCTCCCTGTGTAACCAACGGCGCCCCGCATGAGGTTTGCCCGTGTCTGATATCGAAAGCAAAGAAACTACCGACGCCAAGGGCGCCGAGTCGAAGCCTGTGGCAGAGACCCGCACCCGAGCACCACGCAAGTCTGCTGCAGCGGCCGAGGCCGCCAGGGCAGAGAAGCAGGCGCAGTTGAACATTCCGCCGCCCCCGCCGGTCGAGCGCTCTGCGCCGGCTGTCGAGGCTCCCGCGCCGGCTCCGGCTCCAGCGCCGGTGAACACGGCCCCCTCCGAATCCGCTCCGCAAGGCGATGGCGCCCAGCGCCCGCCCCAGGAAGCGCGCGAAGGTGGCCAGCCGAACGGCGGCAACCCGGGCTTCAACAACCGCAACGACCGCAACGACCGTGATGGTCGCGGCCGCCGTCGTCGTCATGAGCGTAACCAGCCGCGTGGCCCCGGTGGCCCCGGTGGCCAGGGCGGTCAGCAGGGGGGCGGTCATCCGCGCAACCCCAACGGCCTGCCCGTGGACGATGAGTACGCTGATGCCGGCAGCAACGACCGCCTGATCAACCTGACCGAACTCAAGCGCAAGAACGCGATCCAGTTGCTGGAATTCGCCGAATCGCTGGGTGTGCAGGAAGGCGTGGCGCGTGCCCGCAAGCAGGACGTGGTCTTCAACATCCTCAAGGCGCATGCCCGCTCCGGCGGCGGCATCTGGGCCGAGGGCGTGCTGGAGATCCTGCAGGACGGCTTCGGCTTCCTGCGCTCGGCCGACGAGTCCTACCTGGCCGGTCCGGACGACATCTATGTGTCGCCCAGCCAGATCCGCCGCTTCAACCTGCGCACCGGCGACTACATCACCGGGCGCGTGCGCCATCCGAAGGAAGGCGAGCGTTACTTCGCCATGCTCAAGGTCGACGACATCAACGGCGATCCGCCGGAGGCGTCGAAGAACAAGATGCTGTTCGAGAACCTCACTCCGCTGTTCCCGCGCAAGGCTTTCAAGCTTGAGCGCGGCAACGGTTCCAGTGAGGACATCACCGGCCGCATCCTCGATCTGGTCGCCCCCATCGGCCGCGGCCAGCGTGGCCTGATCGTCTCGCAGCCGAAGTCCGGCAAGACGATGATGCTGCAGAACATCGCGCAGGCCATCACCTACAACCACCCCGACGCGCACCTGATCATGCTGTTGATCGACGAGCGCCCGGAAGAAGTGACGGAAATCGCCCGCACCGTGCGTGCCGAAGTGATCTCCTCGACCTTCGACGAGCCGGCCGTGCGCCACGTGCAGGTCGCCGAAATGGTGATTGAGCGCGCCAAGCGCCTGGTCGAGCACAAGAAGGACGTGGTGATCCTGCTCGACTCCATCACGCGTCTCGCCCGCGCCTACAACACCGTGGTACCCAGCTCCGGCAAGGTGCTCACCGGCGGTGTCGACGCCAATGCGCTGCAGCGTCCGAAGCGTTTCTTCGGTGCTGCGCGTAATGTGGAGGAAGGCGGCAGCCTCACCATCATCGCCACCGCGCTGACCGACACCGGCAGCAAGATGGACGAGGTAATCTACGAGGAGTTCAAGGGCACCGGCAACATGGAAGTGCACCTGTCCCGCCGCATCTCCGAGAAGCGCGTCTACCCGGCCATCGACATCAACCGTTCCGGCACCCGCCGCGAAGACCTGTTGATCGAGCCGGACCTGCTGTCCAAGATCTGGATTCTGCGCAAGCTGCTGCATCCGATGGACGAGCTGGCCGCGATGGAGTTCATGCTCGACAAGATGAAGAACACAAAGTCCAACGACGAGTTCTTCAACTCGATGAAGCGCTGATCCGTCGGCACTTCATCCAGTACAAAGGCCGCCGCAAGGCGGCCTTTTTCTTTTCGCCACACGACGACACTCACTGATGCAGTGGTGGGCTCCTTGTCCGCAAACGGCCACACGACGGCTCGCACACCGCGAACGCGATGGCGAGTCGAAGGTGTGACGATTACGCTAGATGTCGTGGATAGCCGCATGCCGCGTTGCGGCCCGCTGCCTTTGCCGAATAAAGGGCACGATCGGCGTTGCCGAGCAGCTCGTCGACACGCCCCTGCAGGTGCATGGACGATGTAATCATGCTCGCCACGCCAATGCTCAGCGTGACGCACCCGTAGGGGCTGGCCGGGTGCTTGATATCGAGCCCCCGTATGGCTCGCAGCATGCTCCGGGCCACGCCATGCGCGCCGGAAATATCGGTGTCCGGAAGTATGGCCATGAATTCCTCGCCGCCATAACGGCCGACCACGTCTCCTTGGCGGCGAAGCACGCCTCGCAATCGTGCCGCGATGGCACGAAGACAGGCGTCGCCTCGCGGATGCCCAAGGTGATCGTTGTACTTCTTGAAGAAGTCGACGTCGATCATCAGAACCGACAGAGGCGTTCCCGAACGCGCACAGCGGCGCGATTCGGCTGACATGACGTGATCGATATGGCGGCGGTTTGGCAAGCCGGTCAGGTGATCGTGACGGGCGTGGAATTGCCAGTGATGGCTCACCTGCTCCAGCGCCAGTTCCACATGTCTTCTGGCTGTGATGTCGACAAGCGCAGCCGTGAGCGCGATCACCTGCCCCTCGGCGCCATGTATGGGCCGGATCGCTTGTAGGTAGTAGCCGTTCGCACGGGTGACCTCACGCTCAATGATGCCGATGCCGGCGTCGAACCTCTCGAGATCCTCCCGCAACTGCGAGTCCGCATTCGGCACGACGTCGCCGACCGGCCGACCCACCATCGCTTCGGGAGACGTGTCGTAGATAGCCGCATACATCGTGTTGACCGTCAGATATCGGCAATCACGCCCGATAACGCCAAGTGCGGCCGGGATGGAATTGTAGAGTTGCTGCAACGACGTCAGGAGAGGCGCTTCAAATGCGAGCGCCCCGATGTCCGACAGATGGCTTTCGACACGCCCCGGATAATCCCCCATCGCGCTCCTCCCGTGATGATCCATCGCACGAGCACTACTGCCCCTCTGGACTCTCCCGCCATCAGGGGTATCGGCACGGCGGGTTAACCTGCGCCTGGCGATGCTGCGCCCCTTCGAACACCCCGCTCCAAACGCTATAGCGCGGCGGCCTTGCGGCCGGCATCTCAACCTCGTGAAGTTCCGCCTCATGACTGCATTCGCAACCAATGTCCGCACTATTCAGGGCTGGCATTCAGTCGCATCCCAGCGAAAACCTGCCAACTAGAGGATCCGCGTCAGAACGAGTCAAGCCGTCGCTGTTCGTACGCCGCGTGTGGCCCGGAAATAAATCGAGGCCTGACCGGAGTTCTCATGGTGCGCCAAGCGACACGCACTTGAGTCGGAAAATTTCTATCCGCGAGTGTTTCAGTCTTCGCTTACACATCAACCCCGTCATAGGACTACGCAGCAACGTGCGAAGGCGCCTACTCTGGCGCTGTACCAGAGTAGGTGCTGCACTTTTGCGAACCGATCGATAGCAAAGCACCACACGCCATCGGCGCGATGATCATGGCTTCGTTCGATCCTTGAAAGATCCCGATAAATTGATCCAGGGGGCTGATATCAATCCATCGCCGGCGTACTCACCGACACATACACGTCCCTGGTATGCGGGAAGTCGTCACGTGAATGATGGATGCGCAAGCACATCGATCGTGCCGCTGCATCACGTGGCCTCGGTGATATTTGAGTGCCTTCAGGGGCGGACTGGAATGAGAAAATTCCTAGAGCAACCAGGTAATTCAAAGACCAGGCGCCACCGACGCCGGAGCGAACTACTGACGTTGATCGATCCGCGACTGACTAGAGCAGGCCGGCCGAACGGGCGTACTCAAAGAGTTGTTTGTCGCTGTGCAGGCCGAGTTTTCGCATGGCGTCGCGCTTCTGCTGACTGATCGTCTTCACGCTGCGCGCTGTGCGACGTGCGACTTCCGAAACAGTAAGGCCTTGGGCGAGCAGGCGGATGACCTCGCCCTCACGAGGAGATACGGCCAAACCGTCATCGCCGGGTCGAATTGCGCTCTCGATCTGGCGGCGCATGCGCGTGCTGATATACGTACGACCGGAACGAGCCATGTCGATTGCGAGCATCAGCTCCTTGGTCATCGCCATCTTGTCGACAATGCTTTGTACGCCTGCCGTCATCATGCTCTGTGCCAGCGCCGGATTACTCAGCATGGTGAGGACCAGGATCGGAAGCTTGGGGTAGGCTTCTCGCAACCGATGGATCAAGGACAGGCCATCATCTTCGGCGTCCTCGGATGGCATGGAAAAATCAGTAATGAGAAGGTCGCAGGGCACACGACCAAGCAGCAACAGCAGCTCGGCACCGTTACGCGCCTCGCCAACGACTTCAACACGGTTGCCGTAGTCTTGGAGCCAGGTCTTCAACCCCTTCAATACGACCGGGTGATCATCGGAAATTATGATCCGCACAAAACCTCCAAAGACTTTTTTTCTGCAAGCAGCGGCCAATCCATGCGCAGCTTTGACACTCGATACTGTTTGTGAACAGTTCACGCGAAACAGTAGCATGAACGCCCGAGCCCGCCCTGACCCAACCTCCGCACCGCATAAGCTGGTCCATGCAGTGCATTCCCATACGTTCTTCCAAATGCCAACGCGCGGACTAGCCATGCAAGCCAAGTCAGCATTTACATTGCTTGCAGCGAGCTCCTTAGGCCTGGTCTTTCCGGAGATCGACAATCAAGCAACGCCGGTATCACCGATTGCGTTGATCCTGACCGCCTTGTTGATGCTCACGTCCATGCTGGCATTTGCGCTGACGTGGCTGCTGCAAGTGAAGGCCCGCAAGGCGAAATATCTGCAGGACCAGCTCCTCGCGCAGCGCTCATTGTGTCAGGAGGCGTTGAACGCATTACCTCTACCCATCGCGCTGCATGGCATGAATGGCCAGCCCGCCATCGTCAATGATACGGGCCGGAGCATTCCTGGCGCCCTCGAAGCCATCATGGCGGTCATTGGTAGAGACGACTTTGCCGCAAAAGAATCGGCACTCATGCAAGGGCATGCCACTCAGCAGGTGATTGAGTACACGACCGATGACGGCATCACGCACCCCGCCTATGCTTGGATTCGCGCCGTCATAGACCAGCACGGGCAAGCCCAGGGCTATGCCAGTGCGCTGCTCGACATCACCGCATTTCGCGATGCCGAACGTCAGGCGAAAATAACCGAGCTGAGCCTGGAAGAACTTGCCCGACGCATTCCGGTCGTCGTGCTAACCATGCACCTCGATACAGACAACGCGCGACACCTCACGTTTGCCACGGGCAATATGAAGGCACTTTTCAACGCGGATTTGCGCGACCTGACGGACACCGATGGGTCGCTGCGCACGGAGGCATTGCGCGACTGCATTCACACCGAAGATTGGCCCGCATTCGAGCAATTGATAGCACCCGCCACGAATGATGCGCAGACACGTGACCTCGACTTTCGCGCGTTCGGCCAGAACGGCCTGCGCTGGATTCACGCGACGCTCGCGCCGACGCGACAGGCAGATGGAGCATCGCGGCTTATGGGCTATTTCATCGACACGACAGAGTTGAACCTTCGCAACGAAGCCTTGCGGATCGCCCGAGACGTCGCTGAGCGCGCATCCAAGGCAAAGGGCGATTTCCTTGCCATCATGAGCCACGAAATCCGCACCCCGATGAACGGGTTGATCGGCATGCTTGAGCTGTTTGGCCATACGCCGATCAACCGGGAACAGCGCGAGCTACTGGGAGCCGTCGAAGATTCCGCGGGCACCTTGCTGCAAATCCTCAACGACATCCTGGACTTCTCCAAGCTCGAAGCAGGCGATGTCCGCCTCGACGTGACAGCCTTCGATCCACGTTTGTGGATGGACAGTGTGGTCGGTGTGATGACTTCAGCGGCGCGCAAGAAGGGCATCGACATCCGCCTCTCCACGGATGCCAGCGTGGCCGGCCAGCTGCATGGCGACAGCCTTCGCCTCGGACAGGTATTGCTCAACCTGATGAGTAATGCCATCAAGTTTACCGATCGCGGCAGCGTCTCTGCACGACTAGTCGCGTTGGGCGACAGCGGTTCGCACCAGCGCCTGCGCCTTTGCGTCACTGATACCGGCATCGGCATTGAGAGGGACAAACAGGCGACCTTGTTCAAACCGTTCACGCAGGCCGAAACCTGGACCAGCCGTCGTTACGGAGGCACGGGCCTGGGACTGGCGATCTGCAGTCACCTGGTGCAACTGATGGAAGGCTCCATCGAGCTGATCAGCGACGTGGATGCCGGCACGACGGTCAAGGTGGACCTTCGCCTGCCCGTGGGCGAACGCGCGATAGAGGCTCCGAGCGCGCTTCATGGGCGTCACGCCATCGTCCGACTCGATTCGACCGAAACGGCAGCGGCGCTTGGCGATTATCTGCACGCTGCCGGGATGACGGTGGAACAGGTCGATCCTTCCCAACCGTTGCGTGAAGGCATGGCAGCCAGTTTTCTTTTTGTCGATGTGGCCGACGTGGCAAGCCCGGCCCAGATCAACGCGCATGTCGTTGCCGTCACCGCGGAGCCGCTTGCGCTCGCGGGCGTCCAATGGAACGACGAACGCATCCTGCTCAGCGCGAATCCGCTGAAGTGGCAGTCCACCCTGCGCGCCAGCATGGCGGCGCTTGGGCTGGACGATCCGGCCGAGTGGCAGCAGCCGCGCGCCAGCACCCCGTTTCTTCAGGGCGCGCACGCGGGGCTGTCGATTCACCGCGGCCATATCCTGGTGGCCGAAGATCACCCCGTTAGCCAGCAACTGATACAGCGTCAGCTTACCTTGCTCGGGCTTAGCTGCGATGTCGTCGACAACGGGCGCGACGCCTTCGACGCCCTGGCGGGCGGCGACTACGCGTTGCTGCTCACTGACTGCAACATGCCCCAGATGAGCGGGTATGAGCTCGCCCGGGCGTGGCGAGCGCATGAGGACAGCACAGGCGCTCCGCATCGCCTCCCCATGCTCGCCATGACGGCCAATGCCTTGAGCAGCGAAACAGCCCGTGCGCGGGAGGCCGGCATGAGCGATGTGCTCAGCAAACCGCTGCAGTTGTTGGCGCTCAGCCAGAAGCTGGAGCAGTGGTTGCCGGGACAGACGCCCCTATCCGCCAACGGCGACCCTTCGACTGGCACCGCCGTCGTCAAAGACCCGGCAACGCATGCGGAGCTCCAGCAACTTTTCACAACGATCAGCCTAAGCGACCTGCGGGATCTCCGCGCCTGCCTGGCTGGGGCGGACGCAGCGGCGGCGGCCCTGGTCTTGCATCGCCTGCTTGGCGCACTGCCTTTGTTTGCCGATGGCGACCTGCTGGAACAGGGTCGGCAACTGTTCGAGGCGCTGCAAGCCGAAGGCGGGGAACAAGCCCTACCCGGGCTGACTGACTTCGTTCAACGGACAGACGAACTTCTATCCAGGCTCAACCGGTCCTGACTCGTTTTGTGATGGCGTTGGCAATTGCGAGATGCGTCCGCGATACTTGACGCGCTGGAAGTCGCCAAGAAGCCAGGGGCGCGGGATGTTCCCCTGACGACGAGGGAGTGAGCGGCTGCAATACAGGGGGCTCTACAGGAACGTCGAGGTTGTCATGCCACACCGGACAGGAGGCTTGCGCCGGCCGAAACACTGGCTGTTCGCCATGTTTCTCCTCACTGCATTTGCTTCCACGTTTGCCCCCACGCTCCCCGCGGCACCCACCGACTGGAACTACCGGGTCCGCCCTGGCGATAACCTATGGGACCTCGCGGCTCGCTATATGAAGCCCGATGTCCCGTGGCAGAAACTGCAGGACTACAACGGGGTCGGCGACCCCCTGCATCTGCCACCCGGCATGACCGTACGCGTGCCTGTGGCATGGCTGCGACTGGTGCCTGCGCCAGCGCGGGTGCTGGCAGTCATTGGAGATGCAGAGGCCAAGTCTCAGGCCTCGCTCCCAGCCGTGCCGGTGACCGTGGGCATGTCTGTCGGTTATGGCACGGAATTGGTGACACACCCTGACTCCAGCCTCACGCTGGAACTCGCTGACGGCTCTCGCGTGTTAATGCAGAGCGACAGCGAGCTGGTGCTGGATCGCCTCAGCGAATACGACCGCACCGGCATGGTCGACACGCGCATGCGCCTCAAGCGCGGACGCGTCAGCACGGATGTAACGCCACTGACGGGCAGTGCCGCGCGCTTCACGATCTCGACCCCGAATACCATCTCGAGCGTGCGCGGCACGCATTTCCGCGTGGTGGCCGACGCCGAGCGGAGCACAGCGCGCACCGAAGTCGTCTCCGGTCGCGTCGAAGTGGGCAGCGACAAGCGGCACGTGCTGGTGAGCACCGGAACCGGCGTAGCGACCGCGTCCGGCGCCAGCCCTGGCCAACCGGAAGCACTACTGCTGGCGCCCGACGTGGACTGCCCGCGCCAACCCATCGCCCAACTGTCCGCCCGGCTCCACTGGAAGCCGCTGGATGGCGCCGCGCACTACCGCATCCAGGTGGCATCCACGAACAGGTTCGAAGCGCTGGTCATGGATCAGGTGGGCGATGGTCCCCAGGCCTCGCTGCCCAGCCTTCCCGACGGCCCCCATGCATTTCGCGTGCGTGGCATCAGCAACAACCAGCTTGAAGGGTTGGATGCCATATGTAGCTTCGTGGTCGCAGCCCATCCACAGCCACCGCTGATCATCGAGCCTCAGCCCGGCTCCAAGGCACGAGCAACGCGACCGACCTTCCGTTGGACCGAGAGCGAAGAAGCTGGCAGCTATTCGTGGCAGCTGTCGAGTGATCCCTCGTTCAATCAGCTGCTGTCCAGCGACGCGACGATCACGGGCAGCCAGGCGCGCGCCCGAAAGTCGCTGCCTTACGGGCGCTACTACTGGCGCGTTGCCAGTCGCGACAAGGATGGCAAGCTCGGACCGTACACCGAAGCGATGGCGTTCGACCTGGTCGCCGAGCGACCTACACCGGAGCGGGGCGCGCCGAAGCACCGGCATGGCGACTTCGTACTGAGCTGGACCAAAGGGGCACCCGGGCAACGTTATCGCATCGAGCTGGCGCGGAAACCCGACTTCGCCGATCCGGCGGTAGATCAGATGCTGGACCAACCCGAGCTCAGCCTGAAAAGGCTGCCGTCGGGTAAGTGGTACGTGCGTGTGCAGACCATCGATGTCGACGGCTACGCGGGCCCTTGGGGGGCGGTGTATCGAACCCGTGTACCGTGCACGGCCTGTCGATGGTTCGCGACCGGGGGCGGTGTCGTCCTGCTGTGGCTCGTGATTTGATCTACCTGGGACAAGTGCCGGTGGCCATCTGATGGTCGCAACGTTGCCCATGCTCAAACGCGGCCTCGCCTGGGTCGTGGGCTTCGCTGCCCTGGTGCTGCTGATTGCCACCAGTGCGACCCAGCGTGTCGATAACGCGCTCTATGACATGCACATGCGCCACTGGTCCCATCCAACCAGTGACAAGGTAATGATCGTGGCGATCGACCCGCAAAGTCTCGCCGAGCTCGGCAAGTGGCCGTGGCCTCGCTCGGTGCATGCGCAGCTGATCGAGCGACTGACGCAGGCGGGCGTGCGCGGCATCGGTGTCGACATCACGATGACCGAGCCGGACCTCAACCGCCCTGATCGCGACCGCGCGTTTGCCGATGCGATTCATCGGAATGGACACGTTGTCATGCCGGTCTTTGCCGAAGCCGCCGATCAGGGCGGAGTGCTCGAAGAGGTCCTGCCGACACCCGTGATCGCGACGAGCGCCACTACCTTCGGCCACGTGGACGCCTCCAAAGACTTTGACGGTGTCGCCCGCGGCGTCTATCTGAAAGCAGGCCTGGGGCAGCCGCTGTGGCCTGCGTTCGCGCTGGCGCTATACGATATGAACAACCCTGCCCCGCAGCGGACCTTGCCAGGCCTACGCCTGCCCAACGAAAGGCTCGACTCGCCTTACGAATGGATACGCGATAACTACGTGCTGATCCGCTACGCGGGACACACCGGCAGCTTCAACCAGGTGTCGTACATCGACGTGTTGCAAGGGCGCGTCTCGACCCACCTGCTCCGAGGGCGATGGATTCTGATCGGCGCAATAGCCGCCGGGCTTGGTGACCAGCTCGCCACGTCCGCATCCGACGCCAATGATCTGATGCCGGGCGTTGAGTATCAGGCGAACGTGCTGGAGTCCTTCTACGACAGCAGCTTGATCACGCCGCTGAATCTCCCTGCCCAATTACTGCTTGGCTCGCTGATGATCGCGTTGCCGCTGGCGCTCTTTGGCCTGCCTGGCTTTCGACGCACCTGGCAAATAGCAACCTTCGCCCTCGCAGCCACGCCTCTGTCGAGTCTTTTGCTGCTGCGACGGTTTAGTGTCTGGTGGCCGCCTGGCTGCTGTCTGCTGGTAACGGTATTAGGGCTTGTGCTGCATGTCGCACTGAGCAGGTTCGATCAACACCACGAGCGACGCATGAAGTCGCGACTCGCCATCAACGACGCCTGGTGGACCAAGGGAGCCCCCTGAACGGCGAGCAGACGATTCGACTGTGCCTCGCTACGACTTCGGCGCTGCTCTGCGGTAGCGATATTCCTGCATGAGCCACATGGCGGTGCCATAACCAGCGCCGGTGAGCAGCCAAAGCAGCGCCGATTCCGGCCTGGTGATCTTCGGATGCGGAATAATAAACGTCATGATGACAAACATCGGCAGGCCATAAGCCAGCACGCCACTGAACAACACGAATCGATACTTGCCTCGCGCACGCGTTCTTGCCCAACGCTCGAATTCACTTGCCTTCATATGCATTCCTGTCCAACTCGACATCGAGCTGAAATTCGGCGCCGATCATAACGCGGCGCGGGGCCCTCTCCGCGCCGCGTGATCGGACGTGCCCAGCCAAGGCATTCGCACGGCAAATACGAGGCTACGCCATATGCTCGATATCATCGGGCAGCGTCACCCAGTGGTGCATGCAATCTTCGTAGACCGAAATCTGCGGCGCCGGAAAGTTCGGGTTCGCGAAGGCACCAATGGGAACACCTACCAGGTCGTCCAACCCTTCCAACTGGTAGTAAACCGTCGCGCCACACACCGGACAGAAGTAAAACGTACCCGTGCCGCCGGAATCGCCGGCACGCACATATTTCGTGGCAATGCCACGTATCACCACGCTCCCCGCGCGGAAGCGTGCCTGAACCCCGAACACGCTGCCGGTGCGCCGCTGGCAGGCGTGGCAGTGACAGATAGAGATGCGCAGCGGATCCTCCGTCGCGCGAAGCATGAGTTGCCTGCAACTGCAGGTCGCGACCCGCTGAGTCATGCGTTGAGTCCCCGGAAGCTACAAGACGACGGATATCCCCTGTCCGCTATTCTTCACCTAGCGCGAGGCGAAAGCCAAACACCGGCAGCGCCGCCTGCAGAAAATCGATCTCCGGCGCCCGCTGAAATCCCATCCGCTCGTACATGCTCCACGCCACGCGCATGGCTTCCGTGCTATGCAGCACCACCTGTTCGCGACCCTGCTCCCGCGCAAGCGTGATGCAGGCTTCAGTCAGCACCTTTCCCACGCCCCTGCCACGCGCGGAGGGGCTCACGCCCAACAGGCGGATACCTGAGGCGTTCTTTATCGCTGTCGCCACGCTGGCGGCACCGTACTCCGCCATATCCCCGAGATAAACCACGCCGCCCACCAGCTCGCTGTCGATCAGGGCCACCAGCACCTGGGCACCCTTCTTCTGGGTGAAGTCACCGATATGGGCCAGCATCTCGTAATAGCGCGGCTGCTGGGCAGGCGTGGGGAAATCTTCCAGTCCGCTGTAGACGCCGACCAGAAGCTGGCCGAGGACTGGAAACTCTTCGGGGCGAATATCGCGAACGACGATCGGCTGACTCATGGACACTCCCAGCGAGAAGGCGGCGGGCACTATACGCGCTCTACGGTCACGGCTGGCACGTCAACAAACCTGCGCGACATCTAGCTCAGGAATGCTTCCGCCCGTTGCGCATAGTCCCTAAGAGCCTGTTCAAAGTCTCTGTGTGGCCACAAGCCCACTCTCCAACCCTCCCCGGCTTGCAGGGGAGGGCGTTAGTGCGAGCATGGTTTTGGCTCCTCCCCCTGCCTGCAGGGCGAGGCTGGGAGGGGGGGCTTGTAGCCGCCGCTGGGACTTTGAACAGGCTCAAAGTCAGCCGACATCCTCCCCTAGCGCCCCAGCCGATCACGCTTCGCCCGCATCACTTCCTTCGTCATGGCACCGAACAGGCGACTTCGTTCGCGTTTCTCCCGCAGCGTGCGTTGTGCCTCGGCAGCTTCGCGTTGAAGTTTTCGGTAGTTGGCGAGTCGCCGGTGATCCAGCGCGCCTTCGGCCAGCGCACGCTCCACGGCGCAATCCGCGTCACCATCGTGGTGGCAATCGCGGAATCGGCATTGCGCCGCCAAGGCTGCGATATCGTCGAAGACGGTATCGAGGGCTGACTCGACCGCACCGATGCGCAGCTCGCGCATGCCTGGCGTGTCGATCACCCAGGCACCGGATGCCGTTGGGAACATTTCCCTCGCTGTGGTCGTATGCCGCCCCCTCGCATCGTCTTCGCGAATGTCTTGGGTATGTTGCGAGGCCACGCCGAGCAAGCGGTTGATCAGCGTCGACTTGCCCACGCCAGAGGAGCCGATAAAGGCAACGGTGCGCCCCGCTTCGAGCCAGGGAGCCAATGGCGCGACGGCTGTTGCATCCGTCGCATTGATCGCGAGGACTGTCACCGTACCCAACGCCCCGCTTGCCTCTGCGACATAGTCGTTGGCCTTGTTGCTCAGATCGACCTTGGTCAACACGATCACAGGCTCGACACCGGCCTCGTAGGCCAACGCGAGATAGCGTTCCAGTCGCGACAGATTGAAGTCGTCGTTGCAGGAGGTGACGATGAACAGTGTGTCGACGTTCGCCGCGATGGACTGACGGCGATGATCCTCACCGGCGGCCACGCGCTCAATCAACGACTGACGCTGGATCAATCGAATCACCCGATCTGCCTCGTGCTCGATCAAGATCCAATCGCCAACCGCGACAGCCGACTCCGCATCGACAAGGCGGTGAGGCAGCACGACCGACCCGGCCCCGCGCGACGAAAGCACCGTCAGGCCACTGCGATGCACGGCGCTCACGCGCGCCGGATAACCCGCTTCGAAATCCATCAAGGTCAAATGCTGGGCGTAGCTAGGCCGCCAGCCGAGCTGAGAAAGCGTCTGAGAGGACATGGGGGAACCCTGGATACATGGAAAACGACGGCCTCCCGCTAGGGAGCCGAACGAATCGCCAGGGAGCAACGCGAGTGGATGAAACAGGCCAGCCGAGTGGCTGGCAAATCGATCAGGCGCGCGTCGACCCGGCGGAGGCAGCTGCTACAACAATCATGGTCATGACCTCCTCTTGCTGGGTTGACGGGAGGCGCAGGTTAGCCCTGCGCGGAAAGGCTTGCAAGTGCTGTATTGCCTCGGCGCGCCTGCGGTGTGCGCCTACACGGCGGCCCGTGGATCGAAGACTGGATGGGGCGATGCCGTCACCGCCCCGCATCCAAACACGGACTAAATCACACCTCCAACCTGTCGTCCGGGCGAGCAACGAGGGCATACAGCGTCGGCATCAGGAACACACTGATCAGCAGTCGTGTGAAAAGGCCGCTGACAATGACCAGGGCGAACGGTCGTTGGGTGTCCGTGCCAACGCCCGTTGCGAGTGCCGCCGGCAACAGGCCCAAGGCCGCCACCAGCGCCGTCATCATGATGGGGCGCAAGCGCAGGATGGCACCCTCGCGGATGGCTTCGTTGAGTTCAGTGCCGCCACGACGGAGTTCGTTGACATAAGAGATGTAGACCACCGCCGTCTGCACCGAGACGCCAAACAACGCCAGGAAGCCCACGCCGGAAGACACCGAAAAAGGCGTGCCAGTGATCCACAGGGCTACGATGCCGCCCACGGGCGCCGAGAGCAGCACGCCGAGCACGGTGATGAAGGGGAACTTGAAATTGCTGTAGAGCGTGAACAGCAGCAGGAAGATCAAGGCCAGCGTCAGCGGCAGGATCACATTCAACTGCGCCCGCGATGCGGTGTATTCCGTGTATTCGCCGCCCCAATCCAGGCGATAGCCCTGCGGCAGCTTCACCTTCGCGTTGACCTGCTCGATGGCATCGCCTACCGCACCCGCCAGGTCGCGTCCTTCCACCGAGAACTGCACGCCGATGTAACGCGAGTTGTCCTGGCGATAGATGAAAGACGCACCGTTGGTCACCTCGATATCCGCGAACTCCTTGAGCGGAATCTGCTGCCCATTCGGCGTGGTGACGAGGATATTCCTGATCTGCTCGGGGTTGTCGCGATACTGCTGTTCGAGGCGCACCACGAGATCGAACTGTTTTTCCTGCTGCACGACCTGGGTGGCCACGTCTCCGCCGATGGCGGTCTGGATCAGGCCGTTGATGTCGGAGACATTCAGTCCATAACGTGCAATCTGGGCACGGTTGATCTTGATGGTGAGGCTTGGCTGCCCGAGCTCCTGCACCAGGGTCACATCGCGAATGCCGCGCACGTGCTCCAGCAGCTGCTTGATGGCCTTGCCCTTCTGTTCAAGCGTATTCAGATCGGAGCCGAACACCTTCACGGCCAGGGCGCTCTTCAGCCCTGTTTCCGCCTCATCCACCGCATCTTCAGCAGGCTGCGTGTAGTTGAAGATGATGCCTGGAAAAGCTTCGAGCTTGTGATTGATGGCCTCGATCAAGGCCGCCTTGTTGCGATACCCGCCGGTCCATTGCGCGTAAGGCTTGAGGCCCACATAGAACTCGACATTGAAGAAACCGGTCGAATCCGTGCCGTCATCCGGACGCCCAAGTTCCGAAGCGACCGTGGTGACTTCCGGGAAGGAGCGCAGAACGTCGCGCACCTTAGGGGTGATCTTCGACGCTTCCTCGAACGAAATGGTGTAAGGCATGGTGGCACGCACCCATAGCGCGCCCTCGTCCAGTTGCGGCATGAACTCCGCGCCGATGCGCGGGATGAGCAACAGGGAGATCATCAGCAGGATGGCTGAGGCGATCGTCGTGCCCCAGGGGCGGGCGAGACAGACATCGAGGCCCTTGATATAGACCGACTTGATCGCCTCGAACGCGCGATTGCGCCGCTCCTGCACGCCGTTGCGCATGAACCACGCGCACAGCACGGGCAACAGGGTCAGCGTGACCACCAGAGAGCCGACCAGCGCGAAGATCATGGTGTCGGCCATCGGCTTGAACAGCACGCCAGAAGGCCCCGCCAGCACGTAGATCGGCAGGAAGCTGACCACGATCACGGCTACCGCGTAGAACAGCGGACGATCCACCTCGGCCGCCGCGTCCCTGATGATCTCCTTCACGTTGAGCGGCGTGCCCTTGCGCTCGGCGATCTGGCGGAAGATGTTCTCCACCATCACCACGGCCGCGTCCACCAGGATGCCAAAGTCCACGGCGCCGATGGAGAGCAGGTTGGCCGACGCGCCCTGCAGATCCAGGCAGATGAAGGCAAACAGCAAGGCCAGCGGAATGGTCGTGGCGACGATCAAGCCCGCGCGCACGTCGTACAGGAAGAAGATCAGGATCACCACGACCAGCAACATGCCGCGCAGCAGGTTGTCCTCTACGATCCTCGTGGTCAGCGCGATGAGATCGGTGCGGTCGTAGAACGGGACGACCTTGACGTCCTTGGGCAGGATCTGGTCGTTGAGCTCCGCCGTTTTTGCTTCGACGCGCTTCAGCACGTCCTGGGTCTTCTCGCCGGTACGCAGGAGGATCACACCCTCGACCGCGTCGTCCTGCTTTTCGTAGCCGAATTCGCCGAGGCGAGGGGCAATGCCGATGGTGACGCGGCCGACATCCTTCACCAGCACCGGCGTGCCATCGTGCACGGCCACCACCACGTTGCCGATGTCCTCCAGCGTCTCCACGCGCCCCGCACCGCGCACGTAATAAAACTGCCCGCCCTGCGAATAGAAGCCCCCGCCGGCGTTGGCATTATTGGCCGTGAGCGCGGCCTCCACCTGCACCGCGGACAGGCCCACCGCAGCGATCTTGGCCTGGTCGAGCAACACCTGATACTGCATGGTGCCGCCGCCGAATCCCGAATCGTCGGCCACGCCAGGAACGGATTTGTACTGCGGTTCGACCGTCCAGTCTTCGAGCGTCTTGAGCTCCATTGGCGATCGGTCCGAGCTTTGCAGCACGTACCGATAGATCAGTCCCGAGGGTGCCGAAAGCGGCGCCACCGATGGCGTGACTCCGCTGGGCAAGGTCAGGTCGCCCAATCGGTTGAATACCTCCTGACGCGCGAAATTTTTGTCCGTGCCATTCTGGAACGTGAGGACGACGTCGGACAAACCGTAGAGCGAGATGGAGCGCGTGTTGGCCGTCTTTGGCGTGCCGTTCATGCCCAGCTCGACGGGCACCGTGATCAGGCGCTCCACTTCCTCGGCGGCATGCCCGGGCCATTGGGTAATGATTTCGACGATGGGCGGCGAGAGATCGGGATACGCGTCCACCGGCAGGCGCCCAAGCGAGCGAGCGCCGGCACCGGTCAGCAGTAGCGTCATCAGGATGACGAGGAACGGCTGGCCCAGCGACGCTGCCACGATCCGGTTCATGAACGACGTCGTGCGCGACGGCGATACGCCTGGAGGCAACTGGTCGCTCATTGGTCTTGCATGAACTGGACGAAGATACCGCCGTCGACCACTACCTGCTCACCGGCCTTGAGGCCGGAGGCGATATCAAACTGGTCGCCGGTTCGGTGGCCGACCGTCACGGGCCGCCGCGCGAAGCTGCCATCGCGCTCGGCGATGTAGACAAACGGCAGATTCTCGTCGTCGCGCAGGATCGCCGACACCGGCACCAGCAAGCCGCTGGTTTCCTGGCGAGCATGGATCTTCACGTTGACGTACATCTGCTTCTTCAACAGCGCAGCGGGGTTATCGACCACCACGCGCGCCGCCACCAGACGGGTATCGGGATTGACCAGCGCCGAGATGTTCGACACGGTTCCCGACATGCTTTTCGATGCCGCCGTCACCACGTCCGCCGGATCGCCCAGACCGATGTCGGCGAGGTCTGATTCGGGGACCTGCGCCATCACCCATACACGCGACAGATCGGCCATGGTGAAGGCCGGCGTGGTACCTGCCTGGAGCAATTGCCCCGGCGTAATCTGTTTATCCACCACCGTGCCGGTAATGGGCGAGCGAATAAAGCCTTGGATCGGCGCGATCGGCCGGCCTTCCTCGATGGCCTTGATGGTTTGCGGGTCCACACTCAGCGAGGTCAGCGCCTTCAGTGCCGCGTCGCGATCGGCGTCGGCATTGGCGGCGTCGGTTTCGGCCTGATCTTCTTCCCGCTGTGCCACGCCCTGGTGCTGCACCAGATCCTTTTCCAGATCGGCCAGGCGGCGCGCGGTATGTGCGGTGGTGAGCGCCTTGCGATAGGCGCTGACGGCCGCGGCAAAGTCGGCTGAATCCACGACGGCGAGCGGATCGCCCTTCTTGACCCGGTCGCCGATATCCACCAGCAGCCGTGATACGGGGCCGGAAATGGGCGCCAGGACGGCCGTGGCATGGTCGTTGTCGAAGTCCACGATACCCGTGGTCTCGATCGTCTTGTGGAAGCTGGACGCCGCCACGGTGTGAAGACGAATGTGTTCGCGCTGCGCCGCAGTGAGCGTCACGTTGTGCGCGTCGCCCGTGGCGGCCGACGCATTGTCGTCCGTCTTGCTTGAGCAGCCGGCAAGCATGAGCAAGGTGGCCACCGCCAGCAACGTCACGGCGGGCACGAGCCTGCCCGCACGCCACGCTCTCGGCGCGCCATAAAACCGTCTATTTTTCATTTTTATCCCGGGCTAGATCGGCGCGATTCCACCAGCCACCGCCAAGCGCCTGAAACAGCGCCGCCGTGTCGGCATAGCGATTGGCCTGGGCTTGCACCAGGTTGATCCGCGCTTGCAGATAAGACTGTTGTGCATTCAACAACGAAAGATAGTTGGCGTAGCCGGCCGTCAACTGCCGCTGCGACAGATCCAGCGTGCGTTTGGCGGCATCGGCTGCGGCGGCCGCTGCCTTCAGGCCCTCGGCGTCCTGGTCCAGCGCGGTCAGCGTGTCTGCCACGTTCTGGAAAGCTGCCAGCACCGTGCTGCGATATTGCTCGGCCGCCTGCACATAGGCGGCCTTTGCCGCGCGCTCCTGGTGCAACAAGGTGCCACCCTGGAAGATCGGTGCGGTAATGTCGGCACCCAGGCCCCAGAAACCGGTGCCCGACTTGAACAGCTGATCCATGGCCAACGCAGTGCTGCCGGTATTCCCGCTCAATACGATGTTGGGCAGCCGGTTGGCGATGGCAACACCGATCTGCGCACTGGCCGCATGCATGTTGGCCTCGGCCTGGAGTACGTCCGGACGCTGTGCGACCAGGGCCGAAGGGAGGCTCAGTGGGAGCTCCTGCGGCAGTTGCAGGCTCGAAAGCGCAAACGTCTCGTCCGGCGCCTGGTTCGGCAACTGGCCCACCAGCACCGCGAGCAGGTCGCGTTGCTGAGCCAGCTGTTTGATCAGCGGCGGCAGCGTGGCCCTGGTTTGCTCCAGCTGCGACTCCTGCGCGGCCACATCGAGGCCACTGGCGTAGCCCTTGGCCAATTGCTCCCGCAGGATCTTCACCATGTGCATGTTGATGTCGATGAGCTCGCGCGTGGCATCGATCTGCGCCTGCAACGATCCCGCCTGGACGGCGGCGGCCACCACGTTGGTGCTCAGGGTGATCTGCGCCGCGATCATCTCGAAGCGAACCGCCTGCTCCTGCGCCTGCACCGACTCCGTGGTTCGCCGGTTCAGGCCGAAGATATCCGGCACGTAGGAAACGCTGACCTGCGGGGTGTACAGGTTGTACAGAAAGGTATTGGAGTTGGGTGTCGGCGAGATCGACTCCGATTGCTTCGTGCGGCTGGCCGAGAAGCTTGCCGCCACGCTGGGGTAGTACGTGCCCCGCTGCGCCAGCACGTTTTCCCTGGCAACGGTCAGCGCCGCCTGGGCTGCCTTGAGGTCGTGGTTGTTGGCGAGCGATTGATCGATGAGGTCATTCAGCGACCTCGAGTGAAACAAGGTCCACCAGTCGCCGGGGATGTCGCTTCCCTTCGCGAAGCGCTGCGCTTCGCCTCCGGCAACGTTCGCCGTAGCGACCGTGGATGAAACCGGATGAGCGGTGTAATCGCTGGCGCTGGGGGCATCGGGCCGCTTGAAGTCGGGCCCCACAGCACAGCCCGCCACCAGCGCAGAGGCCAGTACCACGACGAAACGCAGACGGCGTGAAGGCGACGAATTGGCAAACGCGGAAACTTCCATTACAGGACCAGTTCTCTTCTTGTCTGCCTGGCCAGCTGAGCGCCCCCGGCTGGGCCGGGTATCGGGAGTCCCCGATATCGTCGACGATCACCCGCCCCGTCTCTTTGCGCCCTGCATGGCCGCCATCCCCCGATGGCACCAGAGATATATCACACAGCCGCGCGAACAGCGCCGGGCTGGCAGCGAAAGTTTTCACGCCGGCAGATGGGCGACGTCGGACATGCGCCGTCAGGACCCATGGACTTCGACCAAGGCTCACGCTGCTGACCTCCACCGCGCATCACTTGCCCCAGGTCGCAAACATCACGACAGCGGCGGTCGTCATGACTGCGGTGGCAATCCAGCCCCAGACTTTCAGTGAGGGGTTCAAGGTGTACTCACCCATGATTCGGTGATTCGTGCTCACCAGCATGATCATCACCATCATGGGCACGGCCGCCACGCCATTGATCACGGCGCTCCAGTACAGCGCCTTGATCGGGTCGATCGGCGTGAAGTTAAGCGCCACACCCGCCAGGCTCGACAGGATCAAGACGCCATAGAACAACTTGGCCCGCTGCAGCTTGTGCTCCAGGCCAGAGGGATAGCCGAGGACGCCTGCCGCGGCAAAGGCGGTGGAACCTGCCAGCACGGGCACCGCCAGCAAGCCGGTGCCGATAATGCCGGCAGCAAACAGCACAAAGGCGAATCGCCCGGCCAGGGGACGCAGCGCTTCGGCTGCATCCGACGACGACTGGATATCGGTCTTGCCGTGCGCATGCAGTACGACGGCCGCCGTCAGGATGATGCAACCGGCCACGATGTTGGAGAACACCATGCCGATCGAGGTATCCAGCCGAATGCGCTGGAGCGCGTCGGCGCCTTGTTCCGGGGCGTGCTTGAGCGGCTCACGCTCGTCACTGGCACGCATCTCCTCGACCTCTTGCGCCGCCTGCCAGATGAAGAGATACGGGCTTATCGTGGTGCCGAGCACCGCGACGATCGCCACCGCGTAGCGGGCATTGAGCGCGGCCTTGGGCAGGACGGTTCCCTTGATGACGTCGACCCACGGCACATGAATGACGAACACGGTGGCGACGTAGGCAAACAGGCTCAAGGTCAGCAACTTCAGGACCGGCGAATAGCGCGAGAACGGAATAAAAACCTGCAGCACGACCGACAAGATGGCGAAAGCAGCCACATACAGGTGGGCCGGTCCGCCAATCAGCAGCTTGAGCGCTGCGCCCATGGCCCCGAAGTCCGCTGCCAGATTGATCACGTTGGCGACCACCACCATGAGTATCAGCGAGCGAACCCATGCAGGCGGATAGTGTTTGCGCAGGTTTGAACCGATGTCCCGGCCGGACGCGCGACCGATCTGGGCGCTGATGGCCTGGATCGCGATCATCAGCGGCATCGCCAGCACCAAACTCCAGATCGTCGCGTAACCGTAAGCGGCGCCTACCTGTGAGTAGGTTGCAATGCCACTGGGGTCATCGTCTGCCGCGCCCGCGATCAGGCCAGCGCCAAGCCGCTTGAAAAGGGAGGGACCGCTGCCGTCCTCGCCTGACATCGTCATGGCCGCGACTAAATTGCCCCGCATCGTGAGCCTAACTTTGTTCACTCCGAGTCAACGTGCGCTGGCACGTTGCGCATGGCCTGCCAAGTCAGCCCATCTTCGGCGCAGGGCTCCCGGCCGGCGGCAACCCGTGCGCCGGGTGCGGCTAGAACACGTGGGTGAAGAAGTAGATGAGAAGCAGCAGGCCGAGGGGCACGCCCAGCAACCACGCAAGAAGGTATTTTTTCATGGCTACGCTCTCCGCCAGGGAAGGCGGCGCGATGGCCGCCTTCCGACATCGCGATTACAGCTTTCCGTCGAATTCCCTGATCTGCTTCTCTGCCTCGTCCCTGGCAATGCCATAGCGCTCCTGCAGCTTGCCCGCGAGATATTCGCTATTTCCCTCAGCGACCTTGAGGTCGTCGTCGGTCAGCTTCCCCCACTTCGCCTTGAGCTTCCCGCTAAGTTGTTTCCATTGCCCCTTGATCTTGTCATCGTTCATGCGTGAATCCTCTTGATGGGTTGGCACATGCCTTGGCCGTGGCGGCCTGGCAAGCGCTCGCTAGTCCTTGACCTTGAGGCCGGATGCATCGACGTTCGTCACGCCCTTGACGCCCCTGGCCGCGGCAACCGCCTTTTTGACGGCCGTATCGCTAGCCAGGACACCAATGAGGGTGACCTCTCCGTTGACGGTCTTGACCGAAATGTCGGTGCTTTTCACGCCGTCGGTGGAGGCCAGCTCGGCTTTCACCTTGGTGGTTATCCATGTATCCGACGTGGGCTGGTCTGAGTGAGCCTGGCTGTCCTGCACAGGCGAGGCCTGGACCGCTTGCCCAGGACTCACCCAGGCTCCAAGCGAAAGCAGCGCCGCCAGGGCGAACGCGGGAATCGTGTTGGGGAATCGCATAAAAACCTCGTCTTTCGGGCGCCGAAACGCCCGCTCTGGCTATGTCTTAGCGCTTGTGGTTCGCGTCACGATCAGCACCACGATGATCCTGCTGGTTCGGATCGCTGGGCTTGGACTGTCCGTGATGCTGCTTGTCGTCATCACGCTGCGGCGACATTGGTTTGCGCTCGGGGGACTGATGGGGGTCGGGCTTAGGGGTCGTATTCATCGCTATCTCCGTTGATGGAAAACCCACCGAGTGCTCGGTGGTGAATTCAACCTACGAGTCGCGGTCGATGCCGACCAGAGCAAGTGGCACTAGTTGATCTAGTATTCTTGCCAGGGGAGAGGCGTGGCTTTGCGCTAAACGTGCTAGATCGAAGAAGTGCTGTGGGGTGACCATGGGCGCGAAAACTTCCAGACCGAAGGTCGATCGGGGCCAGCTACAGCAGATCATCGCAGGCCTCACCGAGGGCATTTTGCTGCTGGATCCGGACCATTCGATCGTCTGGGCGAACGAGACTGCCCTGGCGATACACGGCGTTGATAAATTGGCCGATCTCGGCGCCAACGCCACGCAGTATCGAAAGCACTTCATTCTCACCTATCGAAACCATCACGCCCTCAAGGCGGCGCAGTATCCGATCGAGCGTGTGCTCAGAGGCGAGCTGTGTCGCGACGTGGTCGTCCAGGTGACGCGGCCCGACGACGAAGACTTTTTCCGCGTTCATCAGATACGCAGCCTGATCCTGACCGATTCGGCAAGCCTGGGCGAGTCGATGGTCCTGGTCATGCAAGACGTCACCGATCGTTATAACGCCGAGGATCGGTTTGAACGAGCCTTCAACGCGAATCCCGCGCCCGCGCTGATCTGCCGGTTATCGGATTTGCGATACATCAAGGTCAATCAGGGCTTCCTTGAAATGACCGCCTACGACCGCGGCGACGTCATCGATCACTCCATGTACGAGTTGGATGTACTGGAGAAAGCCGATGACCGCGAGACGGCCGTGCAGTGCCTTCAGGAATGGAAGACCATTGCGCAGAGAGAGGCGGTGCTGCGTCTACCCGGCGGGGAGGAGAAGTTCGTCATCGTGGCCGGTCAACCCATCGTGATCGAAGAGGATAATTGCATGCTCTTCACCTTCATCGATCTCGAGGCGCGCAAGAAGGCGGAAATTTCGCTGGCTCACAGCGAGGAACGCTTCTCCAAAGCGTTCCGCCTCGCCCCCGTCCCCATGATGGTTTGTGCGCTGCCTGAGCTACGCATCATCGAGGTCAATACGGCGTTTTCCAGCGTGACCGGACATGCAACCGAGGACATCCTGGGAAAGACCACGACCGAGCTGCAGCTATGGAACGACCCGAAGCTCTATCGCGAACTCCAGGCCCGACTGGACGCACAGGAAGCTGTACGGGAACAGGAAATAGCCCTGCGCACACGCGATGGAGCCATCATCGATTGCCTGTTTTCGGGCGAGCCGGTGATCATCCAGGACCAGTCCTGCGTCCTCTGTGTGGCGCAGGACATCACGGAGCGAAAGCGATCGGAGATGGACCTGATCGCGGCGATCGATGCCGTGATGCAGGATGCGTCCTGGTTCAGCAGGACCGTGCTGGAAAAGCTGGCTCAAGTGAGAGACTCGGGCAAAGGAAGTCATGCGACGTCAGGGCTGGACGATCTGACGCCGCGCGAGAGGGAGGTGCTGGTTCTCATATGCAAGGGTCACAGCGACGAAGACATGGCGGCCACCCTGCGGCTCTCGCGAAATACCGTGCGCAACCATGTCGCAACCCTGTACGGCAAGATCGGCGTCAATCGACGCAGTGCAGCGGTGATTTGGGGGCGTGAACGCGGTGTGATTGGTTATTGAAGTGAGTCGGCCGCCCAGAGATAAGACGAGTCCATCCGCCAGCTGTCAGCGCGCTGGCCTGCGCTTCGGTGGCGGGACGCGACGAGCCACGATGCGTCCTCACAGCACCTCGATTAACCGCGGGCAACATCAGGTAAAACGTGCGAATCCGCGCAACACCACGGACACGCAAGGGATTTTGCACGCTATCAGCCCGAACCAACGCGATTTTCCGCAGCGCAGTCAGTACGGATAGCATCGAAGTGTGTTAAACGGTCGGCTCGTACCCGGTGCATGCAAGTCCGAAACATCGTTCTGACTAGTCGTCCTGGAGCGGGAACATGCGAGCAGATCGTCGGATCGTCGCGTATGCCTTCGCAGCGCTTTGCCTCTTGCTGCAGGCATGTGGCTCGCTCCCGCCGAGTACTGACAAGCCAGAGTCACATCACCTGGCTCCGGCCGCCGATACGCCGTCCGCGAAGTACACCCAGGCGGAAGTCGACAAGCACCAGAATCAGTCCGGCTTCCGCCTGCTGACGCTTAGCACCAATGCGCTGCTTAGTCGCGTCACCCTGGTGGACCACGCCAAGCATTCGATCGATCTTCAGTACTACATTTTCGCGAACGACATGACCGGTCATCTGTTGATGCAGCATCTGCTCACAGCGGCAGACCGCGGCGTGCGTGTCCGAATCCTGATTGACGACAACAATTTTACCGACGAAGACCATTTGTTCGATGCGCTCAACTCACACCCCAACATCAAGGTGAGACTGTTCAACCCCCTGCAGACGAGGAACCCGTCCGCGCTTTCTCGTGCAACGCAATTCATGCTCGAGTGGCGTCGACTCAATCGACGCATGCACAACAAGTCCTTCATCGTCGACAACAGCGTTGCCATCATTGGCGGAAGAAATATCGGGGATGCCTATTTCGATGCGGGTAGTGACACGCATTTTCGGGATCTCGACGTAGTGGCGATCGGGCCCGTCGTGCAGCAGGCATCCGCAGCCTTCGATGATTACTGGAATTGCGATGCCGCCTATCCGCTCAAAAGCCTGACCAACGCAGACGACTCCGCCCAGCGCTTGAGCGTCGCGCGGCAGATCCTTCAAGGCAAAGTGCGCGCGTATAAGGAATCCGACTATGCGCAAACGGCATTGGACGAGCTACCCAATGGTCCCACCGCGGATCGGCGGGGCGCCTGGTTCTGGGGGGAGGCCGAGCTGGTCGCCGATCAGCCCGAGAAAATCGAAACCAGCCAGGACGTGCCTGCCCTGCGCATCGGCCCCAAGCTCAAGGCGATGATCGACGGTTCGCAGCACCAGATCCTGGCAACCACGCCCTACTTCATTCCGGGAGATGAGGGCACGGAGCATCTCACGTCCCTCGTGCGACGAGGCGTAACGGTCAAGGTGCTGACGAATTCCCTCGCGTCGACCGACGAGACGGCGGCGCATGCCGGTTACGTGCACTACCGCAAGAGTCTTCTTGAAGGGGGTGTGATGCTTTACGAGCTGAGACCTTCCACGGGCCAAAACCAGCCATCGACCACACTGGGCAAGTCCTCCGGCGTCAGTCTGCATGCAAAGACCATCGTGGTGGATGATCGGCAGGTTTTCATTGGCTCGCTGAACATGGATCAGCGCTCGAAGTTGTTGAATACCGAAATGGGCATCATCGTCGACTCGCCCGGTCTCGCTCAGGCCGTAACCGAGTTTTTCAACACGGCGGCGCTCCCCGCCAACGCTTTTCAAGTCACGCTCGACCCAAACTCTCATCGACTTGGTTGGCGCGCAACCGATGATGGCAAGGACGTCATTTATCACGAGGAGCCCGAAGCCAATACGAAGAAGCGCATGGAGGTGACCTTTCTGCGCATGCTGCCCATCGATGGCTTGCTATAACACTTGATCGATCCTCCCTGCAGAGACTGCATGGCTGGCCGACATTCGAGTGTGCATTGCACCACCCACGCCGACGGATAGGCGGGCCCGACCGCGATGGGCGCAGTAGTGTTCGCCTTATGGCCCCGTCGCGTTCAAACCGTACTTGGTGGCACGTGCTTCAATTTGCGGATCAAGCGTGCGCGCAGCGACCAGATCAGCCTTACCCGCCTCCGTCTGGCCACCGCGGATTTTCGCCAGGCCAAGGCCATAGCGCGTCCACGCAGAAGTCGGGTTTTTCGCCATGGCCTGCTCGTAGGCCTTGATCGACTCGGGATAATGCCCCAGCCGCAGCTCAACCAGGCCCAGGCTGTCGAGATAGGCCGGGTTTTCGCCATCGCGCCTGATTGCCTTGCGGCAATCGCTCAAGGCATCGTCGAGCATCTGATTGCTCAGACCACGCGCCCAACAGCGCTCGTTCAGCACGGAGCCAAGCATGGCATCGCCGTTATGCAGGCGAATCCAATCGTCGAGCATCGGTAACGCCGCAGTGGGTTGATCGAGTTGGATGTAAAGGGCGGCGACTGAACGCGCCCGCGTTGATCCGGAAGGTGCCAACGCGCTTGCTGCCGCCACATCGGACGCGGCACCCGTGCGGTCCTTCTGGGCGAGGCGAAGTTCGGCGCGCATCAGCAGCGCATCGACGTTCTTCGGATCCAGGCTCAAGGATTTGTCCAAATCAGTGATCGCGGCATCGGGCCGTTTGTCCGCCGCATGCGCCGTTGCACGTGCAACATAGTAAGCGGATTGATCAGGCAGCATGCGGATGGCTTCGTCGAGATCGGCGACGGCAGCGTGCGGTTCACCGCGAGACAGGTGGGCTTGGCCTCGAAGAGCGTACTCGGCCGCGGTTTTTGGCGCCGCCCCATGGGCGTCGGAAGCCGCACCCGCATCGGATTGGTCGCCGCCACTCGGTGCTTCGGCAAGAGAAAATACGCGTCCGCCGTTATAGGTGAAATAAGCCTTCTTCTTGCTGTTGGCAATGAACATACGATGGGCGAGGAGAAAATCCACGCCAAGCAGCATGTCGGTGTTGTCGCCCATTCTTCCGTCAAGAACCTGCATCTGACTGTGCTGGATCGTTTCCGAACCGACCGAGAACGAGTCAATGTTGACCGTCCAGGTCTTGAGCTTCTTACCGCCAATGCCGTAGCCGATGTCAGCCTTGATGTCTGGCGCCTTTAGATTGATGCCGGCTCGCTCGGCGGCGTCACGACTCAGCAGGGTGGCGGCTGCTCCCGAATCGAGCACCGCGCGCACCTTCCTGCCATTGATCGTCACACTGAGAAAGGTGCGCCGGTCGGACTCGCTCGAGGCCGGTTCGATATCGGCGACGTTGTAGTTGCCATCCTTTACCCAATACGCGAGCGATGCTTTATCGCAGTGCTCCGTTTTGAACAGGGTCAACTTGCCCTGTGCAAGATCGATTTCAAGGTCGGAGAAATCGAGCAGCATGGCGCCGAGCAAGCCATCACCGGCATCGGTTCCGCCGACAATGAAATCCACGTTTTTGAGCGTCGTGTCGAGGATGCCGAATTCCTTGACGTGTGTTTGCTGGATGTTCGCAGTGCCTCCAACGCCGCTGATGCGATAACCAAATGGCGCAGGTTCCAGCTTGAGCCCAAGCGACGCCGCGTTGGCACTCGACATGATGTTGAAGAAGGCTCCGGTATCGAGAATGAAGCGCGTATTGGTGCCATTGATCTTGACCATGGTCGTGGCGCGCTCGCCGACCATTTCCACGGGTAAGGTGCCGTAACTGGTCAAATGGCAGCCGTCGGCCCAGGCTTGGCCCGCGAGCAGCACGCCCATGGCAAGGCAGCAAATACGCAACTTATCCATCAGCATCCCCCTGTTTGCCATGGCGGCTGAATCTATTTGCGACGATGAGTAGCGCGACGAGCATACGTTCTCCCCGGCGGATGAGCTGCGCATTGCTGCCTTTCCGATGTCCGCGGGAAATACCGCCGCACGCGGCATCTGTGGGAATTCTAGGCCTATCTCCCGGTACGAATCGTCAAAAACCGGGACCACGTTTACAGGGACTGGACTCTAAAGTTCCGGGCCACTCAATCTCGACGAGATGTCGCCGCAGAGGATAGGGTCTCCTTACTTTCCATTCCCAACTCGAATCACTTGTCGTCGCCGCTCAGCAAGGAGCCCACGATGCCTCCCAGAAGGCCGCCGCCGACTACTGCTCGGCCGCCGCCGCTTTCGTTATTGGGTAAGTATTCGGCAATCTGGTGCGCCAGGCGCGAGATCGGTAGCGTCTGCAGCCAGACTGTCCCGGGGCCGGAAAGCACCGCCAGAAAGAGGCCGTCCCCGCCGAAGATTGCATTCTTGATGCCGGGAACCGTGGTTATCTGAAAGCTGACAGAAGCCTGGAACGCGCCCACGTGTCCAGGGTGAACCCGCAAGGTTTCGCCGGGCGCCAAATCCTTCCGGATCAGCTCGCCAGAGAGTTCAAGCCACGCCGTACCCGTGCCGCCGACTTTTTGCAGCCTGAAGCCATCGCCGCCGAAGATGCCGGCACCGAGCGACTGTTGAAAACCCACGCCCAGGGTGACTTGCGGCGTGGCACAAAGAAAGCCATGCCGATGCACCAGGTATTCGTTACCCGGGCTCACCGATACCGGCACGATGTGGCCCGGCACCTTGGTGGCAAAAGCAACCTGCCCCGGCGCCTGCACGGCCCGGTACTCGGTCATGAACAAGCTGCCGCCGCCAACCACGCGCTTGAACATACCCATCAGCCCACCGCCACCGCCCATCTGTGTGTGAGTGGTCATCTGGATCGATGCCGTCATCCACGAGAGCTCCCCGCTCTCGGCGAAGACGCTGTCATTCGGGTCAAGCTGCACTTCCAGTACAGGCATCACCGTGCCCTGTAAACGTGTCTGCATGTCGTGTTCTCTTGATGATGGATGGATGGATGCAAGTGAGTTTTCTGAAGAACGCCTCAGGGCGTGGCATGAGTATTCCGCCCCGCCCTCGCGGCCAACGATCCCCCCGCCGTGTCATGGTCACTGAGAACGGGTCGAAATTTCCATAACGGGTCGGAAGCGGACACAGCTGACGTGGAAAGCTCGACTGCTCAGACAGTTTGTAGCAGGCCGTGTTGGCGCCTACCTGTCTGAGGGACGGTACGTTGGATCAAGCGATGTGAGCAGCGTGTCCACCACGCGCTGCACGTAGCCGTTGGCGGTGTCGTTGGGATTTGCCGTAACTTCGTGATGGACAGGAAGCTCCTGAAGGATGGCACCCGAAGTCGCATCCACTACATAGACCGTCGCCCTGTACCCGACTCTGGGCGGATAGTAGCCGCCCATGGGATGTTGACCGCCCCTTAACTGGAAAAAGCTAGGTACCAGCAGCGGATTGATCTTGATGGCAAGCCGGTATGGCTTGTTTGCCGCCTTACTCGGCGAAACGGTAACGCCTTTGAACATGGCGTCGTCGGCATCAATCAGGTGAAGCGTGACCTGCCGCTGATTTGCCCACTCTGAGAAAATCTTGTGCACCGTGGCGCAGCTCTCGTCTTCGCTGGTGCAGGCCACGTACGCAATGAACCTTGGACTGGCATCCTTGTTGAACAACTGCATCGAACTGAGCGATTGCTGTTGAGCCTTGTCCAGCACGGTTGGCGTTCCCGCGCATCCTTGCAGAGCGACCGCCGCCAAAATGACCGTCATTCGCATTAATGACTGCATGAAGGTTCCTCTCTTGGTGATCATCGCCTCGCCATGTACAGCGCTGGAAGAACGCTTACCCGGCAACCAAGTCGACGTGACGAAGAAAGTTCCGACGAGCGGCTCAATCGCTTCAGTACCGAGCTTCGACACGGCCTGCCGGCTGGATTGATCCTCAGTCAGCGCCATGCTTGCCCTTTTCTGGCCTGCGGCCCGCGTGGGGACGGATCACGACGCCGACAGCTTCACATAGGTTGGATCGACGTGCTTCAGGAACGCGTTCACCTGAGTGTTGATATAGGGATTTGCCGCGCCACCGTTCTGGTCGATGACTGTCTTGTCCTTGAACGACATCGTCTTCAACAAGCGTCCGGTCTGCGCGTCGAATAGCTGGACGGACGCGGCATAGCTGATCATCAACGGCATGCTTCCGCCACCCAAGGGGTTCGCAGGCGCGGATAGGTCAGGCACATAACGCATCGTCAGGCGATAAGGTACCGACCGCTCCGCCACAGGCGATGGTGCCCCGGCGTTGAAGGCTTGATTGTCAGGCATGACAGTATCCAGCTTGACGTGGCGGGCGTCCGCCCAGCGATCGAATGCGCGTTCAACGATGGCGCAATCGACCGTGTTGCTCGTGCACGCCAAATAGGCATGGAATTGAGGCGCATCGTTCGCGCCAAATAATTGCGCTGCGGCATCTCCCGTCGCGGGCGTGCTGGCGCAGCCAGTCAACAGCAACGAACCCAAGAACGTGCCCATCAACGTGCGGTTGCGCATGACTTCTCCTTAGTTAGCTCGCACCTCTTCGGTGGCGCTATGGGTCGAGACGTAAATGAATCTACGGATCCAGTGAGGACGGCGGGTACATCTAGACGTCAACGCGAGACGAATCGAAGGAACGAGACGGCAGCGTCGTACCTATGGGCTGAAACAACTCGTGATCGACATCGCGGCTTTAAGCCACGTGACTGAATAAGGCCATCACCCTCGAAGCGGTATTCGGCGCTCCGAGGGTAATCGGGGAGCAGCTTCGGCCACCCTTCTCAAGGGTGCCCCTGGTTGGCAGCATCCGTCGCCGCGCTCGTGTCTTTGGCGGCTTCGCCGTCCTTCTTCTTGACCTGGGAGAGGTCGCCTACCCGGACCGTGCCCGTGCTCGGCGTGAGCTTGGGATCGTAAGGATTGTCGGTGGAGCGCAACTGCTGATAGGCCACCGCACCATCGCTCTGCTGAATACCTGCAACTTCGGCGGGACTGGTGCCGACATGACCGCCGTCATGCACGTCATAGTTCGGCGAGTTCATATGGTTGGAGGTACCGGCGACGCCCCCGACTTCCACATGGGCGGCGGACGACCCCACGCGCGAACCCGTGGCATTGCTCAGCGCTTCATGCCAGCGCGCCTTGGCACGGGGAAGCGCGGCGGCATCGCCATACTTGGGTAGCAGCTGACGCCAGATCTCATTGGCCTTGGCGAATTGCTCCGGCGTCAGGTTCGTATAAACCAGCTGGCGAGCCCGCACGTATTGCGCATCGTCGCGTTCCGCGGCCAGCGCCATCCAGGCCATGGCTTGCGGTAAATCCACGGCCGTGCCCTGGCCGCTGAGATACATCACGCCGAGGTTGTATTCCGCGGGTTTATACGCCCAGGACGCGGCGATCTTGTACATCGCCATGGCATGCGCGAAGTCGCGCTTGGTGGTGGCCTCGACACCGAGGTGGAAGTAGTACTCGCCGGGCTTGCCGTCACTGGTCGGGGTATTGAAGGCACCCGACTCGCCATCCGACTGATCGGCGGTCGGGTCGTGAAACGGAACCGTCTTGGACGACGGCTTGGCGTCGATGGGGATGGTCGGAAGCGGCTGATCGGCAGCGGTTTGGGCGAGTGCGGAAGAGGCCGCGAGCCCGGTGAAAAGACAAAACGTACAGTACGTCACTAGCTTCCGAAGAGCCATGGCGCTGCCTTTGATTGTCTGAGGTGGGGTGCGCAGTAACGTACATTCGTTGCCCCGCCTCGCGCAACACAACGACGGGGGGGCTTTCGGCCAACCATGGATTATGTCCGCTTAACGGTGTGATTTAAGCCGGTGAGCGCAACACAGCATCGATGCGCAAGCCGACATCGCCCCGCCTTGGCAGCCAGGTTGTGCCGGTTGCCGACGTATGAGTGACGGTCCGGGCGTGACTTCCCTCTACCGCGACAACTCACAGATCCAGTTGACTTCCCAATGTTTGCCGCCATCGGGAGAGAACGATTGTTCCATGCGCGCCGCTGTCGGCGAGATGTTTAGCCACATCCAGCGGACAAAAATCACCCGCCCCTTCCACGTCTGGTGGTTGTAGAACTCGCCGCGATTGCCGTGGAATTCGCCGATGACGGCAGCGTCCAGTTCACCTTTGTCCAGATCCAGGCCATAGATGCTCCATTGGTGCGTTTCCGGGTTGTACATCCGCAAGGTCTGCGCCTTGATGTGTAGCTTCCGGTCCGGGCTCGTCACTTCAAACTGCTCGAAATTGGCATTCGTATCGAGCAATTTGTGGTGATTGGAGATGCCGTCGTATTCGTCCCAGGACGTGGAGTTGTTTAGACGATCGGGTAGACGGCGAACATGGGCCTTCCAATCGCCGATCAGGAAATCGAAATCTCGGGACCCGTCGCGTTGCGGCGCGGCGAATATGGCGGTTGGATTGCTTGAACTATCGGCGGCCAGCGCCGATGGCAGGGTGCCGAATAATGCTGTCGTCCCGACAAACAACGAGATGGCGAACTTCGAAGCCGTCAATTCCATCCGGTACACGTTGACCTCCTGCTGAGTTCAAGCGGTGGCGAAAAGAAATCATGAGGCGCACTGAAGCTTGCTCAAGGTCATGCTTGGAACATTTTCTCGTGAGCCCGCTTCAAGCCTGGACGTCCGGCTCTAATGCCCCATGCCCTGATCGGTGGCGGTCATATAACCAGCCGTTCTACCGGCATGCGAAATGCTCATATGCCGACCCCTTTATATCCTGCGCAGTCCAGGTATTTATATAGCCACCCCTCAGTGTCGATGCGATGAACTCGCCAAGGGGACCTTGAGACACTGGGACATACCCGCTCCTGGCAACAGGAGCTCCCCCAAGATCCAGGCAGTGACCACACTCGCGGGCATGGAAGGCCCCTTTGACGCGCATGTGTACGCATGCGGCGGCATGTGTGCGCCACCACGCCACGTTTGAGAGTCGCTCTAATTGAATAAGCAGATTGCGTTAGCAACCCGCGTCCTGTCGTTTGCGATCGCCGCGGCCGTAAGTCTTTCCAGCACACCCGCCGTTGCGCAGTCCACCACTGGCAGCATCTTCGGACAGGTTCCGGTGGCCGGTGGCGAAACCATCCTGATCAAAAGCACCACGGGCATTTCGCGCGAGGTTCCGGTCGATAGCCGTGGTCGCTATGTCGCATCGGAGCTGCCCCTGGGCACGTACACGGTGTCTTTCCTGCGCGATGGCCACGTCGTCGACTCACGCAATGACATCGGGCTTCGTGTAGGAAGCGGCACGGAAGTCTCGTTTGAAAGCGCCGCCAAGAGTCTCGGCGCGGTGACCGTGAGCGCAAATACCACGCCGCTGATCGACGTCACCAGCGTCGATTCGCGCACCGTCATTACGGCTTCCGAACTCGCGAGGCTGCCGCTCGGGCGCTCCGCCGAGGCGATTGCCTTGCTCGCCCCTGGCGTGACCAACAACAGTGGCGGATACACCGGGCCGTCGGGCCAGTCGCTGGTCACCTTCGGCGGCTCTTCGGCCAGCGAAAACGCTTATTACATCAACGGCTTCAACACCACGGAGACGCAGCGCGGGCTGGGCGGCCTCACCCTTCCCTATGGCGCCATCGAGCAGCAGGAGATCTATACCGGCGGCTACAGTGCGCAATACGGTCGCTCGGACGGCGGCGTGATCAACATGGTCGGCAAGCGTGGCACCGACGACTGGCACTTCGGTGGACAGCTGCTGTGGGAACCGGCATTCGCCCGTGCCGACGCCAGCAATACGTACTACACGAACGGCCTGCCCGCCTCGCCGATTGCCGGCAGCCTGTATGACCCCAATAGCCGCAACCGCCAGTGGACCACCACGTATGACGCCTATATCGGCGGCCCGCTGATCAAGGACAAGCTGTTTCTGTTCCTCGCCGGCGAGGTATCGAAGCAGGACGGCTCGACGGTCAATGGTGTCTCCAGTGCCAAGCCATTCGTGGACTACCGGGACTCGTTGCCGAAGTGGTACGGCAAGCTCGACTGGAACATCACCGACAGCAATATCCTTGAACTGACCGGCGCGTCGAACAAGCAGAGCACCTCGGGCAGCATCTACGGCTACAACTTCACCACGCTGACGCGCGGTGCCTTCATCAACGATGCGGACAACATCAAGACCGGCGGCGACCTGTATTCCGCCAAGTTCACCAGCTATATCACCGACAGCCTCACGCTCACCGCGCTGTACGGCAAGATGAGGCTGGACAACCAGGATGTGCCGGGCAATTACGACAGCAGCCTCACCTATCTCACGGACATCCAGAACCAGAACCCTGCCCTCAACGGCGGCACACCGATCGGCAATGGCCAGGTGACGCAATCGCTGTACAACCCGAACCGCCACAACACCAGCAACAACCTTCGCCTCGACCTGACCTATCAGTTGGGCTCGCACACGCTGGCGGCAGGTATCGACAACCAGAATGCGCGCGCCATCGACCAGGGCAGCCAAACTTCCGGCCCGGGTTACTACTGGGGCTACGGCTACACGACGACACCGACGGTGGCCTTGATTCCGAACCTCGGCGTCGGCGCGCCGGCGAACTATCCGAACGGTGCCGGTGGCTACTATGCGGTGCAGTACATCAACAGCTCGATTGCGAGTGTCCGCTCTGTCCAGCGCGCGCAGTATGTCGAAGACAAGTGGCAGGTCACGGATCGCTGGCTGCTGTCCTTGGGGCTGCGCAATGATCAGTTCACCGACTACAACGCCGATGGCCAGCCTTATATCCGCCAGCGCCGGCCGCAATGGGCACCACGACTGGGCTTCAGCTGGGACGTGAACGGCGATGCCAGTTTCAAGGTGTACGGTAATGCCGGCCGCTACTATCTCGGCCTGCCGCTCAACCCTGCCTTGAACGCGGCCGGCGCCTATGTGGCGACCCAGCAGTACTTCACCTATAGCGGCATCGCCCCCGACGGCACGCCGACCGGATTAGTGCCGTTCTCCAACGCCGTGTCGCCGAACAATACCTATGGCGTGCTGCCTGACCCGAAGACGGTCACGGCACAGAACATCACGCCGGAGCACCAGGACGAATTCATCCTCGGCCTGACCAAGGCCATCGACGACACCTGGGTCTACGGCTCCAAGCTGACCCAGCGCATACTGCGCAGCGGCATCGATGATTATTGCGATGTGGGCGCCATCGAGAACAAGGCGGCCGCGCTGGGCTACGACGTCAATTCGACCAATAGTTGCTACCTGATCAATCCGGGCCGGGCCAATACCTTTACGGTGATCGACACCAGCGGCGCCTACCGCAGCGTCAGCCTGAGCAACGCGGAAATGGGCTTCCCGCCGCTCATTCGCAAGTACTACGCACTGGAAACCTTTCTTGAACACCCGTTCGACGGCCATTGGTACGGCAAGATCGACTACGTGTTCTCGCGCAGCTACGGCAACACGGAAGGCCAGCTGCGTTCGGATATCCAGCAGACCGCGGCGTCGACCAGTATCGACTGGGACTTCCCTGCCTTGATGTCCAATAGCAACGGTCCGCAGAGCAACGACCACACTCACCAGATCAAGTTGTTCGGCTACTACCAGATCACCCCGGAATGGCAGGTCTCGGGCAATGTGTCCCTGGTGTCGGGCAACCCGCGTAACTGCCTCGGTTACTACGGCCCCAACCAGACAGACCCGGTGGGCTATGGCAGTTACTACCACTGGTGCGGCGGCCAACCTTCGCCGCCAGGTACATATCGTCTGCCGTGGAACAAGCAGCTGGATGTCGGCGCCAGTTATCGACCGTCGTTCGCCGCGGGCAAGCTCGGCTTCTCGTTGAACGTGTTCAACCTGTTCAATTCCCAGGCCATCCTCAATGCGTATCCCTTCTACCAGATTTCCCCCGGCACGCCTGACCCGCTCTACGGCTCCGCCGTGGTCAGACAGCAGCCGCGCTTTGTACGGCTGAGTGCCACCTACGACTACTGATGTCGCACCGCGTGTGCAGGCAGCCCCTCACGGCCTGCACCCCGAAGGGATGGCCCACAACTCCATCCCTTCGTTCTTTGAATCCACCCGCCGCCGATAGAGGCACACGACCATGCAAACGGCTTCCCGAATCATCAAGACAACCCTGGTCGCCGCGCTGACGCTGCTGGGCGCTTCGCTACACGCCGGCGAGAGCAAGGAGAGCACCAGCATCGCCGATGCGATCCAGGCGGCGGGCCAGCAGCATCGTCCGGTGCTGATCGATTTCCACGCCGTGTGGTGCTACTCCTGCTATTACATGGCCAGCCATGTACTCAACGGGCCTGCCTGGGACGCGGTGGAGCACAAGGCCATCGTGGTCGAGGCCGATGCCGACTCGCCGGATGGCCAGGCGTGGATGAAGAAACTGAAGGTTTCCTTCCTGCCCAGCTATGTGGTGCTGGACGAGCACGGCAATGAGCTGGGACGCATCGCCGCCGAGCAGCCGCGGGAAAAGTTCTACCCGCAGATCAACGCCATTATCGCGAACGGTCAGTCGCTCGATGCGCTCAAGGCAAAAGCCGACAGCGGTTCAGTCGATGCGGTCGCTGGCGTATTGGGCGCCTACAAGGCACGCGATGAAGGCGAGGAAGGCCTGCGCTGGTTTGCAGCGGTGCCCGCCCATGTTCGCGACGCGACGAGAAAGGACCCGAGGGTCGCGCTGGCACTGAGTCAACTGGGCCTGGCGAAGGCACAGGCCGCCAACGACGATCAGGCCGTCATCGCGGAGGCGCAGCGCGTATTGGCAGGCCCGATCGGTTGCGAACGCCCCTATGTGCTCGATTCATTGCTGGACGCGAGCAAAAGCCTGAGCGCAGCGCAGCGTACGGCCCTGCTGGCACCACAACGCCAGCCGCTCGACCACTACCTCAACGCGCAGGTCCTGAGCGCAAACCCTGCCTGCGTCGACCAACGCAGCGCCGTGCTGGCCAGCGCGAATCTTGATGCCGCACTCGGCGATCATGCCGCCGAAGCCGACGTACTGGATCGTGCGATCAAGCTTGCCGGGCAAGGCCTGGGCGACGATGTCACCCATGACCGCAACCTGGCCGACAACCTGCGCGCCTACCTGGCGCGGGCGAAGCGCACGGACGAGCTCGACGCCTTCCAGCGCAAGCTGATCGCCGCCTATCCTGACGATTACGTCTACAGCTACCGCTATGGCCGCAGCCTGCTTGAAGCCGGCAAGCCGGAGGCCGCGCTGCCTTATCTGGCGCAGGCCGCCACCAAGGCCTACGGCGCCAATCGGCTCGCGGTCGCCACGCAGCAGGTCAAGGCGCTAAAAGCACTGCACCGGACGGATGAGGCAAAGAAGGTGGCGGATGAGGCGGTGGCCGACAGCGGCCCCTGGTTTCCCAAGCAGATAGATGCATTGAAGGCAGAAGTGAAGTCGTAAGGGAGGCAAACGCCCCTGACAGGCCCTGCAGCACGCACCTAGCTCAACCTGGCGCCGTAATCAGTGGCATAGTTTCCGACGACCATCCCGGTGTCGTCGAAACCGAGGTTCCCTATGTCGGGTAAAACCGCCTCCTGTACTTGCGGACAACTCCGCATCGAGGTTCAAGGAGAGCCGTTGGGCATTGGCGTATGCCACTGCCTTGCCTGCCAGCAGCGCACGGGCAGCGTGTTCGCCGCACTCGCCGCGTTCCGGGCCCCCTTTACGATCACCGGCTCGGCTACGGAATACGTCCGCACAGGCGATCAGGGCTCAACGTTCCGCTTCAGGTTTTGCCCGATCTGCGGAAGCACGGTGTTTCACACCGAAGAGGGCGACGAGCGATTCGTGTCGGTGGCGGTAGGCACATTTGCCGATCCAGGCTTTCCCGCCCCTCAAGATTCGGTCTATGAGTGCCGGCGACACGCATGGGTGCAATTGCCCGCCGACATCGCGCGCTACGAGCGGGACCCGCCATGACCTCGTGCTGTAAGCCGTTGTCCTTCGAGGCGAAGCCATAAAGCCTGATCACAGGCACTTCAGCTTCGAAGGGCATTGAACTACTCGCTCACACCGCTACTAGCTACTTCCGACGTTCGCCAACGCAAAATCAATCGCTGCACACACCGCCGTCGCCTGCGCGGCATTGCATTGCTCGGCACTGGCGCGAGGGCTGTCGGGATAGACCTCGGTGGTGGTCTTGTAGAGAGCATTCGTGATGCCGGCACAGAGACCGAGCTGCGTGAGCGGATACTCGATGACACCCGGCGCGACCACGCGCGAACCGATGATCTCGCCGTGGCTGTCGGCTGGGGCAATGTGGGTGACTTTCGCCACCGCCGCAATGACCGCCTGCTGGAACGCCGGTTGCGGATGCGCACTGTCGTCGACCAGGTAGAAGCCGTCGGGAACCTCGCCTGGTGCATAGGGCACGCCATCGCGTGCGGCCAGTGCCGGGCGAAACTCGGACTCGTCGCTATCGGTGGTTTCGTGCAGATCGATATGCACCAGTACGCGATCACGAAACGGCGCAATCAGACTCAGCAGAGCGGCCGACTCCTGGGCCGGGCTGTTCTCGCGAAACGAACGGTTCGGGTCCAGCGCGTTCGCGTTCCAACGATGAATCCGCTCATAAGCCCAGGGGCTGACGCAAGGCGCCACCAGCAGGTTGACCCGGCCCGCATAACGCGCCGCATGTTGCGCGACAAACTGCAGAGCCCCGTGCACCCCGCTGGTCTCGTAGCCATGCACGCCGCCCGTCACCAGCGCGACGGGAAGCTCGTCGCGCCAATCGCGGCTCTTGATCGCCAGCAGCGGGTAGCTGTCGCCCTGGTAATCCAGGCGACCGTACTGCTCCACGTCAAAGCGCTCGTGCAGCGTCTCGATCTCGCTGAGCACGTTCGCTGCATAGCTGCGCTTGCGAGTCTGCCGCGACAGCCAGAGGGCAACTTCCGCACTGCCCCAGGGTTGCCCGGGCGTGCCAATCGGATAAGAGGTATCAGTCGTCATCATGTCGCTCGCTTGGTCGGGAAAACGGGGTCGCGTGGACCTCCCCACCGACAAACCTTGGCCGGGGACGAAAAATAACGCAACCCGGCCCGACTTTTCCGCTCGCTGACCCACTTTCCAGTGCATCACCCTGCCCCTGGCGAAGATCTTTCATGATCTCCTCCGCCGCCTTTAGCGCTGCGAGCGACCTGTCGAGAGAGCCGCTTCGAAAGCCCGCACAATGTGGTCGATCATGGCGGCGATGCGCGCGGTATGCCGTAGGTCCTTGTGCGTGACCATCCACACCTCATACGCCAAAACACTGCTGCGGTCCGGCCAAATGCGGACGAGGCCGTCGCGCTCCGCGATCGGTACCGCGAGTTCGCCAAGGCCCAGCCCCCCGCGCACGGCGGCGCGCAACATCAGACTCGAATTCAACCCACTCACGATCCGCCCAGCATGGATCGGCTCACCTACCAGCGTGAGTTGTCGGCGTGCCTGCAAGTACGGCAGGTAGCACACAAGGTCGTGCCCCTCGAAGGCGGTGCCGGGAATGGGCTCACCATGCCGTTCAAGATAGTCGGCCGACGCATAGAGCCCCATTGGCCAGGTAGCAAGCTTACGCGTGAGCAGGTCGGGGTTCTCAGGCTTTATCGTGCGCACTGCAATGTCGGCCTCACGCTTCGCGAGGTTGTGCACGTGAGTCGATGTGTCGAGCAATACGCGCACGTTCGGGTGCTCATCGTGCAGGCTCTGAATCGCGCACATCACGAATTCGAGCCCGATCGTGTCGGTCGTCGTCACACGGACTTCGCCAGCGAGGCGCTCGTCCACGCCCTGGGTCTGTCGAACAAGATCGTTCGCGGATTGCTCCATTTTTTCTGCCGCACGCAGCGCGACCTCACCCACCGAGGTCAGCACATAACCATTGGACGTGCGTAAAAACAGCGTCGCACCGAGGGCCCGCTCGAGCGCCGCGAGGCGCCTGCCGACTGTGGCCTGGTCGAGGCCCACCATCCGCGCCGCACCGCGCAGGCTGCGTTCCCGGTGGATGGCGAGAAAGATTCGAGTGTCGTCCCAGTTCAAGAGGAGACCTCCACGTTGATGCAATTTTGCATCCATGGACGTGCAATTCGCTGCGCGAATTCATCACCGGCCAAGCATATGCTTTTCCTTGCCAACTATCTCTTAGCTCCCTGTGAGGCTCCCCATGTTTGACGCTCTCCCATCCCTGCCCGTCCACATGACGGCGATTGAAATCAGCCAGCCAGGCGGCCCCGACGTGCTGGTCCCGACGCAGCGTCCGGTGCCGTCGCCCAAGGCCGACGAAGTGTTGATCCGAATCCATGCCGCGGGCGTGAACGGCCCCGACGTATTCCAGCGCAAGGGCCAGTACGCCCCGCCACCGGGGGCGTCCGACATCCCGGGGCTCGAAATTGCTGGCGAGGTCGTCGCTGTAGGTGCTGCGGTGCACCGCTTCAAGCCCGGCGATCTGGTTTGTGCGCTCGTGACGGGTGGCGGATATGCGGAATACGCGGTCGCCAATCACAACGTGACGATGAAGCTGCCGGCCGGCCTCGGCATGATTGAGGCCGCGGCGATGCCAGAGACGCTGATGACCGTGTGGCTAAACATGATCCAGCGCGGCAAGCTGCGGACCGGCGAATCCGTGCTCATTCACGGCGGCGCCTCCGGCATCGGCACCACCGCGACCATGATTGCGAAAGCCATGGGCGCATCGAAGATCATCACCACCGTAGGCTCTGAGGCACATCGCGAAGCGAGTCTTCGGCTCGGCGCAGACCACTCGATCGATTACCTGGAAGAGGATTTCGTAGCGATAGTTGATGAATTCACCGGCGGCAAGGGCGTGGACGTGATCCTCGACATCATTGCGGGAGATTACGTGGCGCGAAACTTCCAGGCCGCGGCAGTGAACGGCCGCATTGTGCAGGTGAGTGTGCTCAAGGGGCCGGCAAAGGAGCTGGACCTGTTTCCGTTGATGGCTAAGCGTCTTACGCTCGTCGGCTCGACGCTGCGTTCGCGCACCTACGAAGAGAAGGCCGCGATCATTGCCGAGCTCGAGGCGCAAGTCTGGCCGCTCATTGAGGCGGGACAGTTTAAGCCGCAGGTGTGTCGAGCGTTCACGCTCGAGAATGCGCGCGGCGCTCATGAGCTGATCGACTCGGGCGTGCACTTTGGCAAGATTGTGTTGACGACATCGGCACACCTCGGTGCGTAACCAAACACACGACCGCCCTGCATCAGCACGGCAGGCCGCTGTTTGAAAAAGCGTGGGCGGTGCAGAGACATGGTCAGACTAAATGTCTCTGGCGCCTTAGCTCTTGGCGGCCATCTCCGCGAGCTTGGCCACGGTGTTCATATTGCGTGCCGTGCCGGTCTTGGCGGCCGGGATCTTCAACTTGGAATCGGCCATGCCGTCGCCGTAATGGACATAGATTTCGCGTTTGCCAAGCTTGACGACTTCGCCGGTGGCCCCGGTGACGGTATCGAGCGTATTCGCGGGCGGCGGGGCGTCCATAAAGATCGCCATGACCCGGTTGGGCGCCCCCTTCGGAAAGGGATTGGCCGCGGCTACCGCAGCCATTTCTGTCGCGGTGCGCACGTGTACGGCAACCGGCTTCCCGGCGTAGGCATGGAGGCGGCTTTCGATAGCCGCCTTAACCTGCGCCGCGGTCTTCTTGCTGCTAAACACGACATTGCCACTGGCGATATAGGTTCTGACGTTCTCGAACCCCGCATCCTCGCACATGGCCTTGAGCTCGCTCATGGGGAGCTTGCCGGTGCCTCCCACGTTGACGGCACGCAACAACGCGATGAATGCAGTCATGTCTTGATCCTCAATCTCCGGAGATGCGCCGGACTCGGGTTATCGTTCGACCCAGGAAGCGATGGATGCGTGCAATCGCGGCCAGGTCGCCTGGAGGTTCGCCGTCGCGCGCCAGCATAATCCAGGGAAAGAGCGGGGACATTCACACTTTTTCAGCCTCCCGAGCATAAATCTCTCTGACCCTGAGGTATGGCTGCGTATATAGTTCTCGTTTCCAAGCACTTCCATCCAAGATCATGATTCGAAGCAACCAGGTTTTAGTCACCATCGGCACGGCCTGCACCATGTCCGCCGTCGGCTCCACGGAAACCTACCAAGCCCTGGTGGCGGGGACCGAGGAGTTCTTGCCGCTGGCCGCGTTTGACGCCGGCCTCGTCGACCTTGACCCCACCGCAGAGAGTGCAGCCGATGCCATGCGATGGGCGTCGGGCGCGCAAGCGGGCGAGTCTGTGACATCGCAAGAGCTCACGGAGCTGCATGGCGATGCCTTGCGTGCCAACTCGGGCATTCGTCACGTACCGGGAGTGCGCGAACTCGCGCCACGCGTGGTCACCGATATCGCGGCCCCTCTTCCACACGACCTGGAGACCGTAGGCCTGCGCAGGCTGGCAGGCCTGCGCTACGACGATATTCGCGGTTCGGGCCTGAAGGACATGCACGGGCTCTTTCAGGACGACCCGTTGCTCAGTCCTTCGTTGCAGTCGCAGCTGTTTGCCTATGGTGCGCTCGGCGCACTCGCCGGACTGCCCCGCTCATTGTCTGAGCTCGTACCCAATCCGTTCGGCTTCCGCGTCGTCTCCGCGACGGCGTTCGGAGGCATGGATGCGCTGGGGCAGTGGTTGCGACCCGATGCGCCCTTGCCTGAAAGCGGTATTCCCAAGGATACCTTCGCCGTGCGCCTGGCCACCTCGCTCGGCTCACATGGGCCAGCCCTGGTATCGACCATGCTGGCTCCGTCGTACAGCATCAGTCGTGTACTGAAGAACCCGGCGTTACGCGAATCGCTCCGATCCGACGACGTTGGCTTTATGCGCGTGCCGCAGACGCCGATGACCGCGGTGGGCGCCTGTGCGTCGAGCCTCATTGCGCTGGCGGACATCGCACCGCAGCTGCTATTCGACTACCCAGGCTTTCAGAAACCGCAGTTGGTGCTGCTGACGGCCGCTGATGCGCCCCTGCAGCCAAGGTTCGGCATCCTTGAGGCCTTTGGCGGTGGCGCGCTCATGACGGGCGAAAAACTTGCCGCCAAAAATGCCGCTCATACCGATGGCGTGACGCGCAGCGTGCACGACTCGCTCGCTCCCTTCGACATCGATGCCGACGGCACGGTTGTCGGTCATGGCGGCTCGGGATTGCTGATCACGACGCTGGAGTTTGCCCTCAAGAACCAGCTGGACATCACGTCGATCATTGTCGGCTGGGGCCAAAGCGCCGAAGCCGGCGGCAAGGCGCACTTTGCCGGCGTCGGCTTCGGCGGCGAGAACGCGCTGGTCCAGGCGCTCGACATGGCCTTCCTGGGTCATGGCTATGGCGTGTCCGACTTTCATTACCTGGCAGCGCACGCCACCGGGACGCGCACCAATTCCAAGACCGACCTCGGAACGGCGTGGGCCGGCTTGCATGGCGCAGCGCAGCGCCAGCGGTTTGAGGGTCCGTTGCCACGACTTTTCGTCGGCACGCCCAAGGCCGTCGGCGACGGGCATACCATGGGCGAAACCGGCCTGAAGGCCATGGCCCAGGCGCTGCAATTCGTCTTGGGTCGCACGGCGCCTGGCGTACCGACACTTCGCCGCTTGGACCCGGACCTGGCCGATGTCGCCGGTCATTTCCATTTGCAGGCCGAGCCGTCGCCCGGCCATGCCAACGGTGGTGCGTTGTGCGTCACGCAGGGGTTTGGCGGTTACAACGGCGCGGTGGCGCTACGCTCGGCGACGCCCGAAGCGCTGGCGCGCTACGCATGCGACGCGGGTGAACTCGCAAGCTATCTGGAGGCCTGGCCGACCATCCGCGCCGAGCGCGAAAAGCGTGAGCGGGTGGCTCGAAGGAGTCCCAAGTTGGCCCTGGCCATGACGGAGCGCCATCGCTGGGTTGGCCTCGAGTGAGCCGCCGCGGCGCCGGCAGCAGGTCTGGCGCAGCGTGGTTCCTGAGTTCCAGAACGGGGGTCAGAGTCAACTTCTACGGGAGCGCACTCTGACTCCTGGCTTCAGAGAGGGATTGCATGGCCGTGGATGGAAGAAGCTACCGCGTGAAAGCTCGCCCTTCACGGCTTCCGCCTTTGTGCATATCGACCGACTGAAGTCGCCGTCGAAAGCGGGTCAACCAGGGTGCCTGCATCCCATCCATCAGCAATCGGCATGACCCCACGATCTACCGGTCAGCTCGCACCGCGTAGCAAAGGTCCACGACGCCGTTTCGGTAGGCGTTCACGTCGGCCAGATGGAGGGTCACATCGGCTTCGAGTTTGCAGAAGAACGGAATGCCATCGCCAATCAGGATCGGCAGGATCGAATAGCGAACCTCGTCCGCCAACCCCCGACGAAGGCATTCGCCGCAGACAGCACCACCGCCGACGAACCAGATGCTGTGAAATGCCGGGCGAAGAACGTTGTCGACGAATTCCGTGAGGTCGCCCGAGTGAAATTGGACCGTGTCGCGGATCTTGGGAAGTGTGCGGGTAGTAAGAACGAACACCGGTTTGTCGCCGTAAGACCAACCGAAGCCTTTGGCGTCGAAACCCAACGCGGTCTCGTAGGTCCGCGACCCCATGACATAGCAGTCGATCGCCTTCAGGAACGTCTCGACCGATGCCGCATCCAGCGTGCGCCCGCCTTCGAATACGTCTGACGTCTCCATCCAGTCGACACGTCCGTCCTTTCGGGCGACAAAGCCATCAAGGCTTGCCGCCATGTGGATCGTTACGCGAGAGTCTGCGCCTGACATCGTTCTTCACCACGCCTTCAAGTGCGCCGCCTGCGCAGTGACATCGCATAGTCCCTGGTTCTGGCGTCCGCCAAGGAACGGCGACTTTACACCCGAAGTCCGCCACGACCCGTGAAGGAACGAACGTGGATGCGGAGTAACCGGGACCTTCATAACGGAGCCCGTGTCATCGATTACGCGCCAGCCGTATGGTCCGCTACGGGCTGCGGATTCAACCGGTCGTTGCGACACCCGTAGACTGCGTGAGCAGGAGGTGTGTTGCAACGACCCGCTGAAACCGCAGTCGAGGGTGGACATCAGTCAACTCCGCGTCCTGAAAACCCTTGATCCCGAACAAGCAGAAGCTCGCATGCCGAGATCATGCTCGTGGCGGACGTCTCACGATGAAGCCACACCCCGCCGTCGCCTGCGAGACGCACGGGGAGCCAATGCTATGAGCGTCCCCATGATGAGAATCGGGAAGCTTCCGATACCAGGTTATCGCGGGTGAGCTCCGACACCGAACGTGCGCCACATAACGTCATGGCAACGCGCATCTCGGTGGCCATCAGATCCAGCAGATTCCTTACACCATTGCGACCGTCAGCAGCCAAGGCATAGATGTAAGCGCGCCCCAGTAGTACGCCGCGTGCACCCAGTGACAACATGCGCACGATGTCCAGGCCCGAACGAATACCGGAGTCAACCAAGACAGTCAGGTCGCCTCCCACGGCATCGGCGATGCCCGGCAGTGCATGTACTGTCGAAAGAACGCCATCCAGCTGCCGACCGCCATGATTGGACACCACGACGCCATCGGCACCGAAGCGAACGGCGTCACGCGCGTCTTCCGGATCCAGGATGCCTTTGATGACGAGCTTTCCCTTCCAGGCGTCGCGGATCCATTCAAGATCCTTCCAGCCGATAGATGGATCGAAGTTTGACGCAATCCAACCGATATAGTCGTTGAGGCTGGTCTTGCGTCCACGATAGACAGAGACGTTGCCCAGATCGTGTGGCCGCCCGAGTAGTCCCACGTCGAAGGCCCAGGCCGGCTTGAACAGCGCCTGGCCCGCGCGACGTAGAGGCGCCGCCGGCCCGGACATGCCCGAGTGCCTGTCGCGATAGCGCGATCCCGGTAACGGCAGGTCGACGGTGACCACCAGCGTGCTGATGCCTGCTTCCTGTGCGCGAACCAACGCGTTGCGCACAAAGCCACGATCCTTCAGCACATAAAGCTGAAACCAGATCGGTCGATCGCAGCGGCCTTGCACCTCTTCCATTGAGCAAATCGACACCGTGGATAAGGTATAGGGGATACCGACCGACGCCGCCGCCTGAGCCGCCTGAACCTCTCCCCGGCGAGCGTACATGCCGCTAATGCCCACCGGACCCAAGGCAATGGGAAGCGCCAGCTTCTCACCAAGCAGTTCCGTTTCCAGGCTCAGATCGGCAACATTCCTAAGCACGCGCTGGCGGAGTGCGATATGGGCCAGGTCGTCAACGTTTTTGCGCAACGTGACTTCGGCATTGGCGCCGCCGTCGATATAGTCGAACAAGTAGCGAGGCAATTTGCGCCGTGCCGCCTCGCGATAATCGGTAGGTGCCGAAATGATCATGCAGTCCATCCTTCTCTTAAGAGCGAACAGGGTCTTCACATGACCGTCGATGAGAACATCGCGCGAAACGCACCAAATATCGCTGCTGCGGAAAGGGTAACGCCTAGAGAGGGAACTTCGAAATCTTCTCATCGGGTGACGAGAACTCTGCCGCTTGGCTCGTGATGAGTGACCTTTCCGCTGCGGGTCGAAAGCGGACATCCCTCATTGCCACCCAGCCGGCCTCCACCGCCAGGTCATGCATTCAGTAGATCCATGGGATCAAGCGCTTGGTTCGGGCAGCGTACCGATGAAATGCCTCGCCGAACGCGGCTGCGAGCGCTGCATCTTCCTCTTTGATTCGATAGAGGTAGAGGCAAGTCGTCATGCTCATCATCACAATCACGCTTAGCCAGTTCCCCAAGGCCAGCGTAAAGCCTAGAAATGCAATCATGGCGCCCAAATAACTCGGATGGCGCACATGAGCGTACAGCCCTTCCTCCTTGAGTTGATGATCGCTCCGGATCGCTACATTCGGTGTGTGGAAACGGCCCAGCTGGAAGATGGCAAGCGATCGCACTGCGATGCCCACCCCCAAGACGACCAATCCCGCAATTTGCATTGCAACGGAATGCAAAGCTCCCGTACTCCCGTAGGACAAGCCGATGCTTAAGGCGTACGCCATGGGTCCACCGATCATCAGCAACTTCAATGAAGACTGATCTCGATTCTCTGCTTCGCCCGTCTTCAGGCGAAAGACCACGATGGCATCTATCGTTAACCACACGAAGAAAACGACCAGAGCAATGCTGTGCACCAGGTTCATGTCGTCATCGCCTCCTGTGCTCTGATGAGAAGCGCGCACTACCAACGCATCCAATATGCACCGTTGGTCTGCCCGACCTTCAGCAGCGTGCGTCCGACGCTACCCCACAACTTTAAAACTCCCCCCGGGTCGTAAGCGGACCTTCCCACCATGCATGACGTACGCCTTTGGCGGCAAGTTGTACCAGTGGGGAAAGGGATCTAAAGGATCAGGCATCCACCGCAACCCTACGCCGCCTCCGCCTTAAGCGCCTGACGATGGCCACGATGGTCGCCAGCATCAACGCGATGATCACCGCGGCAATGACATAGATGTGCCCCAACACGAAGCGCGCCGTCGCGTAAACCCGATCGATTCGCCGCAATGGCTGGGTGTCCTCCATCGGCGCGGCTTCAATTCGGTTCCCCAGTTGCATCACGGATGCGCTTGATGGGTCGAACTGCGGCCACAACGGCAGACCCGGGCCGTTCGGGTCACCGGTCTTGGCAAAGTTCGTCCAGTAAGACGTCATGGTCGCAGCGAGCTGGTGATCCTGGCCCGTCCACGGCAACGGTTGCAGCTCCAGGTGGTCGAAGACATAAGGCATCTCCATCCCGTGGCTCGCGCCCCAGCCGAAGTATTTGTCGCCCACCTGGTACGGCGGAATTCGGGAGAACCGATAGAGGAAGACCTTGCCTCTTCGGGCCTTCGCGCCCAACCTCGCCCACGTCCACATGTCCCAGCGAAAACGCATGTCACGTTGAAATGCCGCGGCGGATGCCCTGGCCTGCTCATCGGTCGCGCCCGGCTCAGGGGCAATCAATCGCACGAGAACATCAGGAAAACTATGATCGAGTTCCTGCCTGAAGTTTTCGCGGGTGATGGAACGACCTGCGATGAAGGCCTGCCCTTCATCAGCGTTCGAGCCAATCAGGATCGAGACGTCGTTCTGCTGCCCCTTTTGATACACCTCGTAGGGCGATTTCGGCAGGGCGTAACCATCGATGATGAGGTGTGGATCAAACGAGACTTTCATCAACTCAGCGGCTGGCGTCTTTCTCAGTGCGGACATCGACTGAGCCTTGGCGTCGGCGGCGAAATACGCTCCGTCCTGCTCGGCACCCGCCAGCTTGAAGTTGGGCGCGATATCCATCGGTTCGAACAGTCCACCACTCTGGGCGATCGCTCGTTGGAACAAACCCTTGGTCAAGGGTGAAGTCACCAAGGCGCTTATCGAAATAGCACCGGACGACTGACCAAAAACCGTCACCCGATCAGGATCGCCGCCAAATGCAGCGATGTTCCGACGAACCCACTGGAGTGCGGCGATCTGATCCAGCAAACCGTAGTTGCCGGAGCTGTGATAAGCGGCTTCCCGGGTAAGTTCCGGATGCGCCAGAAACCCGAAGACCCCGAGCCGGTAGTTCAAGGTCACCACGATGACGCCTTTCTGTGCGAGTTTGTCGCCTGCATAAAGCGGTATGGACGCGCTGCCATTTTCCAGGCCACCACCGTAAATCCAGACCATGACGGGCAACTTCTCATCGCCACCATCGGCGGGGCGCCACACATTCAAGTAGAGGCAGTCTTCGCTGGTTGCCTCGGTGGGCGCATCAGGCGGATAAGTGCCGTTCTGCATGCAAGCCGGCGAGAACTGATTCGCCTCACGCACGCCCTGCCAGGGGAGCGCGCGCAGCGGCGCACGCCAGCGAAGCTCACCCACAGGCGGCTGAGCGAAAGGAATGCCTTTGTATATGAAGACGCCATTTTCCAGGACGCCTTCGATCAGCCCCGTGTCGATGCGCACAGGATTCGCCCTTGCGCCTGTGGCCAGGATCAAGAAAACAAAGACTCCGATCAGGACCAGCGTGATGTGCCGCTTTGTCCTTCCCTGCGCTTCGAGCAACCCTGCGCTCATTCCAGCCCCCAGAATGGGTGAATGACTTGAAGATGCGAACGGCCGTGAAAAGCCGCCTAGTCGCATGCATGATTCTTAACGCAAACCGAGCCCAGTTATGTCCGCCATCGGAAGCGGACCCTAGCCTTGCTCCGCTTACCGTCCACCTCTGTCGGACAATGCGCGCATTAGTACCGCCACCCCGAAACCCGCGCCGGCGGCGACGCACAACCAAAATAAGTAGCCAAAGACCAAGGGCCATCGGCAGCGGGCCAGACTTGAGCTAAGTGAGAAGGTCCCGTTACATGGCACAAAGGCCAAGGAAAAGCCGCTTATCGCGTACATCCAAAATATTGCGGCGAGCAGGAACATGCTAGCCATACCGACGATGAGCCATTTCTTGGATCGGCGCTGTTGCGACATTAGCCCCCCTGATCTCCACTACGTCCGTTTTGGGTCGGATGCGGACGTTGGCGCCGTCGAACGCAGGCGCTCGAATGAGCGACTACGTCCGCAAGACACTCTGAAGGCCAATGCTTCGCGGTAGAAGAGCCCGCTTACTTCGTATTCCGCTTCTTTTCCTCCTTGGCCGCCTTCTTTTCTTTCATCGTTTTGGCCGGCTTTTTCTTTTCGCTTTTCTTCGAATCCATACCCTTGCTCATGTCACTTCCTCAGTCATGGTCATAGTCGGTCGAGTCACGCCTTGGACGTCTCATCCCCTGGTTACCGGGGCTTGCGCTCAGGTGGCGTCTCACGAGGGGAAGGTTACGCCAAGCTGCCTGTCCGGAAAACGTTGCAGACGGGGATCTCCACACCGTCGCAATGATCCAAGGTCCGTGTATCGACCCTCCCCTTCTGCAAGCATCCCGCAGCGCTGGCGTCCGTGTCGACTGCAAGCGTCTATCCGGCCTCCGCCACGCCCGTTTCTGAGGATGCCGGCCCTCGATGAGCTAGTCGCGTACCACCTCCCCATCGCTCCGTCGTGCTCGTGGCACGTGGACACTTCATGGTCTTGCGAGCGCCAGTCCGACCGGTTCGTCATCGTGCAGGGTGCGTCGCAACCGTAAGCTGGGTTTGGTCTGACATTTCTCTCAGGCGGCCGCCAGGGCCGGTTGATACTCAATGCCATCGACCTGCCCCAGGCCCAGTGCCAGAGCCACTTGGCGCGTTCCCACACCTGAGCCAGCACCCGCACCCGCCGCCTCCCCAGGCATTTTTCGCACATGCTGCGCCACGGCTTGACACCGGTGTCAATTACGTTACACGCTGATAACAGTTCCAATGCGAGAGGGCGCGCTGGACGTGGCAACTGACCATTCGGATCGACTGGCGGGGACATCGGCGGTGCCGTTTCTGGCGGCTGATATTGGCGGCACGCACGCGCGTGTTGCGCTGATGCGCGCCTCGCCTGGCGGCGCCCGGGGGGTCGAAACGCTCGCCTATCGCCTATTCGCCTGCGCGGAGTTCACGATGCTGTCGGAACTTTTGCAAACCTTTGTCGACGCCGACGTGCAGGTCCCGGTGAAGCACTGCGTGCTCGCTTGCGCGGGCCAGATCATGGGCAACGAGGTCGTCAACGACAACCTCGCCTGGCCCATCGACCTGACGCAACTGCGCCACGCGCTGGACTTGGACGAGGTTGCCGTACTCAATGACTTCGAAGCGCTGGCCTACGCGCTGGATGGCGCTCTCGCCGATGACGGCCGCCATCTGTGCGGGCCCAGCACGCCTGCCGGTGGTCCGACCCTGGTGATCGGACCAGGCACGGGCCTTGGCGCGGCGGTGCACGTGCCCGGCCCTGCCGGCGGCTTCGTGCTGGCGACCGAGGCCGGCCAGATGGATTTCACGCCCAATTCGGTGCGCGAGCGCGAGATTCTCGCGCACCTCGCGCCCAATGGCGGCTACGTGCCGTTTGAACACATCGTGTCGGGCCCCGGCCTGCTGACGGTCTACGCGATCCTGTGCAGGCTGCAGGGGGAGGCACCGAAGCTGGCCACGCCGGAGGCGGTCACCGCGGCGGCTGTTGCATGCAGCGATGTACAAGCGGTGGAGGCTGTCGAGATTTTCTGCGCCTCGCTGGGAAGCTTTGCCGGCAATCTCGCCATGGCCTTCATGGCGACAGGCGGGGTGTATCTGGCCGGCGGATTCCTCTCTTCCCTGTTTGAGCTGCTCAAGGGCAGCGCCTTCGAAAAGCGATTCCTGCACGGCCGCAGTGCGCGCGCGCTGCTGTCGCAAGTACCGGTGTGGGTCACCGAACACGGCCGCCACGGCGTGCAAGGCGCGGCCCAGTGGTACCTCAGGCAGCGGATGTCGGGGATGCCAGGCCATGCGCTGGCCGGAGGCGCGGGCCTATGAGCCACTTCACGGCATCGGGATTTCTCCGTTGCGCGGCCATCGCCTGGCTCGCGGCCACGGGCGTGGTCGCGGCGGCGCCGGCCGCCCCCGCATGGTCGTTGCTGCCGCAGCCGGCCGTGGCCAGGCGTGCCGCATCGGGCGCGACCGCCATCGCGGACGGCGCCGTAGTCACCGTGGATGGCACGGATCGCCCACAACTGCGGTCCATCGCCGAGCGATTCGTGCAACGCGTGGCCGACACCAACGGATTGCACCTGCGCGTGGCGACTACGGGCGCGGCGCTTCCTGCGATTAAGTTCAAGCTCGATCCGGCCGCGGCTATCGCGGACGAGGCCGGCTATCGCATCACGGTGGATGACCGCGGCATCCTGGTCACCGCACGCACGCCGCGTGGTGCGTTCTACGGCAGCGTTACGCTGGGGCAATTGCTGACGCCTGCCGGATGGACGCGTGGCGCGCCGGTCGCGGTGGCGCATGGCGTCATCGACGATCACCCGCGTTTCGCATGGCGCGCCTTGCTGCTCGACTCCGGGCGGCACTACCAGAGCGTGGCCGAGATCAAGCAGCTGATCGACTGGATGTCGCTGCACAAGCTCAACGTGTTGCTGTGGCACCTGACCGAAGACCAGGGCTGGCGCCTCGACATCCCCAAGTATCCCGAGCTCACCAAGATCGGCGCCTGCCGCAAGGCGGTGGGCTTCGACCGCGAACTGACCGGCTCTGCCGAGCAACCCTATTGCGGCTTTTATACGGAGGCCGACGCACGCGACATCGTGCGTTACGCCGCAGAGCGTTACGTGGACGTGGTGCCGGAAATCGATCTTCCCGGCCATATGCAGGCCGCCGTCGCCACCTATCCGTGGCTGGGCGTGACGGGCCAGCGCCCGCCGGTATGGACCGAGTGGGGCGTCAGCCCATGGCTGCTCAAGCCCAACGAAAAGACTCTGCAGTTTGTCGACGATGTGCTCGATGAGGTGATGCGGCTGTTTCCCTCGCGCTACATCTCCATTGGCGGCGACGAGGCGGACAAGCAGCAGTGGAATGCATCGCCCGAGGTGCAGGCGCAGATGCGCAAGCTCGGCCTGGCGAACATGGATCAGCTGCAAGGCTGGTTCACCCAGCAGGTTGCCGCCCACCTGATCAAGGCCGGGCGTACGCCGGTTGGCTGGGATGACGAGTTGGTCGCGGGCGCGACGCTGCCGGCAGCGGAAGTGGTGATGTCATGGCACGGCGACGACAACGAACGCGTGGCGCTCACGGCCATCAGGCAAGGCCACGATGTGGTCATGACGCCGCAGGAATCGCTGTACTTCGACCACGTGCAGTCCGATCGGCCCGACGAATGGCCGGGACCGCCGCCCGCGGCGACGCTGCGGCAAGCCTATGACACGGTCGTGATTCCGAATGGAGCTAGCGCGGCCGAGGCCCAACGCATCATCGGCGTGCAGGCGGGTCTCTGGGCCGAGCAGATGCCCACCTTTGCGCACGACCAGCACGCGGTGTTCCCGCGCATCGCCGCGCTGGCGGAGCTTGGCTGGTCGCCTGTGCAGGCGCACGACTGGGATGGCTTTCTGCAACGCATGCCGGCTGAACTGGCCCGTTACCGCGCACTCGGTATCGGTTATGCCGACAGTGCGTTTGCACCCGCCTTTCAGGTGACGGCGGCCGAGGGAGGGTTCCGGGTCGAGCTGGCCAATCAGGTCGGATTCGGCACCCTGCGTTACACCACGGATGGCTCCGCACCGACCAGCCGATCGGCGGCATACGCGCGACCGCTAACGCTGGCACGCGACACGACCGTGCGCGCGGCGACGTTCGCGGCGGACGGCTTCGAACTGGCCGCGCCTCGCACGCTGGTGCTGGACGAAACCACCTTGCTGAGCCGCGACAGCAGCGCACTGGCGACCTGCTCCCAGCAGCCGGGCTCGCGCCTGGACGGCGCCAAGCCGGCGACGGGACAGCGGCCGGTCTATTCCGTCGACATCGGCAACGCCTGTTGGCTCTGGCCACAAGCGCCGCTGGACGGTACCAGGCACGTCGCGATCACGGCCGAACGCATCGCATGGCGTTTCGGCGACGAGGCCAAGGACGCCGTGGTACGCCACCAGGCCGACGCGACCGGTCAGTTCGAGATCCATGCGGATTCCTGCACAGGCCCGCTGCTCGCCCGCTTGCCGCTGGGGAGTGCGGCGCAGGCCAGCGGGCAAGTTCGTCTTGATGCACAGGTGGCCATGCCGGCGGGGGCCGGCGTGCGCACCCTGTGTGTGTTTGCTACCGGCGATCCACGCGAGGGGCAGTGGGCGTTGGCGCGTATCGCGTTTTCGAAATAAACGGAAGGCGGGACGTGTGTCCCGCGCCGTGGCAGCACAGTGAGCGGCCTTGGCTCGCGTGGCCAGGGTTGGGGACATCGAGAAGTTGCATTACGACGGCGTGCGCACCCGCAGGCACCGCCGGGCCATACGCGTTTTTCTTGAAACACCACGGAGCAGTTGAGGTTCGACAGGCAACACCAACGAGGTCAAAGCCCATGCCAACCGCACTTCGCAAACATCCATTGTCATTCGCCGTCACCATGTCGCTGTTCGCCGCCGTGTCGACGTCGGCCGCAGCATCGACCTTCTTCGACGCCCAGGCGGACGGCCAGGCCACGCAGGCCAACACGGCGCAAACCACGCCAACGCCGCCTCCCGATGCCAAGAAAGCAGACGGCAAGACCGACAGCAGTGACGCGGAGAAGAACGCGGTCACGCTGTCGACGGTGGCCGTCTCCGGCGTGCGCGCGTCGCAGATACGCGCCATCGACCTGAAACGCGATGCGTCAAACATTCAAGACAGCATCACGGCGGAAAACATCGGCGCGTTGCCCGACACCACGATCACCGACTCGCTCCAGCGCGTTACCGGCGTGCAGATCAACCGCGATGCCGGTGTAGGTACCTCGGTGGACGTGCGTGGCCTGCCCCAGGTCGGCACCATGCTGAATGGCGAAGTGTTCATCACGGCCGACCAGATCGATTCGCAGCAGCCCGACTTCACCATGTTGCCGTCCACGCTGTTCCACGGCGTTGACGTGATCAAGTCATCCAGCGCCAACCTGACGGATGGCGGTATCAGCGGCGCCATCGACCTGCACACCTATCGCCCCTGGGATCTTCCCAGCGGTTTCACCTATAGCTATTCGGCAAATGGCGAGCGCGGCACCACCACCAACCATTGGGGTCCCGAGGCCAATGGCCTGATCTCGTTCAACGACGGTGGCCATTGGGGCCTGCTGGTATCCGCCGATTACTCCGACACCCGGCGGATGAACGCCACCGAGGGTCTCGACCAGTATGGCGTGGTGCTCAACGGCGAGAACGCGGCCAGCGCGGGCGGCTACAACGGCTTCCTGACCCCGTGGAACGGCGCGCCCATTCCATCGAAGATCGTCCAGAACGCCGACGGCAGCGTGGACGTCAATGGCGATGGCAAGTCCAACGGCGTCTTCATGGGCAGCCAGGACATTGGCCTCAATGACATCATCACCCAGCGCAAGCGCAAGTCCGGCAATGCCTCGTTCCAGATGGATCTCGGCAGCGGCTTGAGCCTGACCAGCGACTTCTTCTACTCGCAGCAGCGCGAGTACGACCGCAACTACGGCATCCAGTTCAATTCCACCAACTGGCAGGGCGCGACCTACGTGCCGCTGCAGTCGCGCAATACCGGAAGCCCAGCGCTCGGCCAGTACGGCACGCCAGATCCAGGCTGGGAGGGCTCGCAGATATTCACCACGCAGGTCTACCAGAAGTGGCCGGGCGACGTGGAGTCGTATTCGCAGATCATCCAGAAAAGCTCCACGGCAAAGAACTTCAACCTGCAGATGGATTACGACAACGGCGGTCCGTTCACGGCGAGCGTGCGTGGCATCCGTGACACGGCGTCGCAGTCGAACCAGGAAACCGACGTCAATATTTCCAACTCCGACGGCGCCCTGTGGCCCAACGTGCTGATGGACGGTGTGGACCCGAGCACCGTGCCGCCGGGCACCTTCGTTTATCCGTCGCAATTGGGCGGCAATCGCGTGTTCAACGCAAACGGCATGCCCCAGAACACGGTGCCGATCATCGCGAACTTCACCGGCAAGTACATCACGGTCAACCTGCCCTCCTCGCTGGCAACCCAGTTCGCCGACCCGAACGGCTGGACCATGAAGACGCTGGAATCTTCCGGCGACTACGACCGCCAGGTGGCGCTGAACGCGCTGCGTTTCGATGGCAAATACGATTTCCAGGACGGCTTCAAGCTGGAATTCGGCGTGCGCAACAGCATCCGCAGCGCCAGCAATGACGGCTGGACACTGGAGACGCCGGTCTATGCAGGCATTGGCGCCAGCGACCCGGGTGGATGCCTGGTGCGTTATGTCGGTGCCGACGTGGTCTTGAACAGCGGTTCGTGCACCGCGGGCAACGATCAGGGCTACTTCCGCGCAGGACCGCTGTCGGCGATTTCGATGCCCAATACGGCGACGCCGCTGTCGAGCAACTTCAAGCAGTACAGCAACCTGTTGGGCTCGGGCATCAACTTCTGGGCGATCAATCCCAACGCCATGGTCAATCCGATTTCCTTCTGGAAGTCGCTCTACCCGGATACCGTCGAGGTGGGTGAGCCAGGCACGACCTGGGCCGTGCGACTGAAGGAGTTGTCGGGCTATCTGCAAGGCGACTTCAACGGCAGCCTGTGGGACATGACGTACAACGGCAATATTGGCGTGCGCCTGATCCACACGAATCTGGACGTGACCCAGCACTTGAGTGGCGCCCCGGGTGCGTACGGCGACGAACCGGCCGACGTCGGCACGGCGGTCACCAAGCGCAGCTATCAGGACGCGCTGCCGTCCCTGAACTTCGCGCTGGATCTGACCGATAGCCTGAAGTTCCGCCTGGCTTATTCCAAGAACATGATGCCACTGGATCTCAGCACCTGGGCCGGCGGTTTGCAGCTGAACTACTCGCTGGCGGAGACACCGCAGGGTCCGATCTTCCGTGTCGCCAATGGCACCTCGACCGGCAACCCGAACCTCAACCCCTGGCGCTCCACCAACTACGGGACGTCGCTGGAGTACTACATCAACCCCACCAGCATGCTCAGCCTTGCGCTGTTCCGCATCGAGGTGGACAGCTTCATCAAGAACGGCAGCGTGACCAACTGCACCCTGCCGGACGAGGACGGCGTGGTTCGCGATCATTGCATCGTGATCACCCAACCCGTGCAGGGCACCGGCAACAGCATCCATGGTGCGGAGTTCGATTACCGCCAGGGCTTCACCTTCCTGCCGGGCTTCCTGTCCAAGACCGGCATCCAGGTCAACGCCACGTATGCACCCAGCAACTCCGGCGAGACGGATTTGTCGGGCAGCAAGATCCCGTTCCAGGACAACTCCACCAAGTCCGGCAACTTCATCGTGTGGTACCAGGACGATCACTTCCAGGCCCGCGTCGCCTACAACTATCGCTCGCGCCGCGCGGTGATGGACAGCGTCGGCGGCATCACCGGCATGGAAATGTACGAAGCGCCGCAGCATTACCTCGATGCGTCGATTTCGTACAAGTTCAACAAGTACGCCGAAGTGTTCCTGGACGGCACCAACCTCACCAACGAGTATCAGCGTTACTACCTGGTCTGGCCCGACCAGCCCGCGCACTCGACGTTCTCCGAGCGCATGGTCATGTTGGGCGTACGCGGCCAGTGGTAAGCGGAGCACCTTCCCACCTCGGCCCTGGCTCGTCGGTGGCCCCGTTCCTGCCCTCGCGGGAACGGGGTCACGGCGAGACGGGCTGAGTCGGGAACCACCAGATCGTTCTTTGGGATAGCTCCATGGATACTCCGCTCGCAACCCACCACGACAAGGCAAGCATGCAGGACTCCAGCGCGCGTCAGCCCGTTCGCGACAACGCCTTCCATCGGTCCATCGGCGTGTTCTCGGGAACCGCGATCAATATGACCCAGATGTGCGGCATCGGGCCGTTCATCACCATCCCCATCATGGTCGCAGCGATGGGCGGCCCGCAGGCCATCATTGGCTGGATCGTAGGCGCCATCCTCGCCATGGCCGACGGCCTGGTCTGGGCCGAGCTCGGGGCGGCCATGCCGGGCTCCGGGGGAACCTACGTCTATCTGCGCGAAGCGTTCCAGTACCGCAGCGGCAAGCTGATGCCGTTCCTGTTCATCTGGACCATGCTGCTGGCGATTCCCTTGCTGATGTCCACGGGCATCATCGGCATGGTGGAGTATCTGGGCTTTTTCTTCCCCAACCTGGGCTGGTGGCCGGTGCATCTCATCGGCGTGGCGGCTACCGTCCTCGTCACCTGGCTTCTGTACCGTCGCATCGAATCGGTTCGTGCGATCACTATCGCGTTGTGGGTCATCATGCTGGTCTCCGTCGTCGGCGTGACCGCGGCAGGTTTCTCACATTTCAACGCGGGCTTTGCCTTTGCCTACCCGGCCGACACGTTCGGCAGCCACTTCCTGGTCGGACTTGGCGCAGGCCTGATCATCGGCATTTACGACTATCTCGGTTACAACACCACCGCCTATATCGGCGACGAGCTGCGCGATCCCGGCCGGACGATGCCAAGATCGATCATCATCTCGGTGATCGCGATGATGTTTATCTACCTCCTGCTCAACATCAGCGTGCTGGGTGTGGCGCCGTGGCAGGAAATCGCCCAGTCCAAGTCGGTGGCTTCGATGGTGGTCGAACGCAGTTGGGGGCATCTGGCTGCCGCCGTCATGACCGTGCTCATCATCGTGACCGCTTTCGCTTCGGTGTTCACTGGCCTGCTGGGTGGCTCGCGCGTGCCCTTCCAGGCCGCGCAGGACAAGGTGTTCCTATCCGTATTCGGGCACCTGCACGCCAAGCACGGCTTCCCGCACGTGGCACTGCTCACGATGGGCGTGGTGACGGCCATCGGCACGTTCTTTGACCTCACCGAAGTCATCAACATGCTGTTGGCCGCGACCATCATCGTGCAGTCGCTGGCGCAGATCGCCGCCTTGATGGTGCTGCGCAAGCGCCAGCCGGATCTTGAGCGCCCCTACAAGCAATGGCTTTACCCGGTGCCATGCGTGATCGCCCTGTTGGGGTGGGTCTATGTGTACGTGTCCGCCTCGACGTTGTCGCTGATCCTGTCCGGCCTATGGATCATCGCGGGCCTCGTGGTGTTTGCGATCTGGGCCAGGCTCAACCAATCCTGGCCGTTCGCGCCGGTTGAAATACGCGAAACCTATCTTGGGAAGCAGTGACGCCATGCAAACTCCAGCCAGGCACGTGCTTTGGATGATGGTCGCGATGGCGGTGTCCGCCGCGCCGGCCGCTCACGCCCGAACGACGTACAGCCCCACTCAAGTAGCCGCCGACGCCGGTTCCGTCACGGCCATCAAGCACTGGCAAATCCAGGACAGTGCGAAGGCGCAGCAAGGTGGCGCCGACATTTCCGCCACCGGCTTCTCCACCGAAGGCTGGTACCCGGTGAGTGGTCGGGCCACCGTCATGGCCGGGCTGTTGGAAAACGGCACCTACAAGAACGACGTGTTCTACAGCGACAACCTGCGTGCGGTGCAGGTGCCCGATTCCAGCGGTAACCTCTTCGTGACGCCCTGGTGGTACCGCGCTGAGTTCACCCTGCCGAAGAACCTGGCGGAAAGGCATACGCTGCTGCGCACCAACGGCATGATCGCGAGCGCCGACGTATGGGTGAACGGGCATCAGGTTGCCGACCACACCGAGGTCGCCGGCGCCTATCCCGTGCACGAGCTCGACGTGACGCGCTGGGTACGCGCGGGCGCCAACGCCCTCGCCATGCAAGTACATCCGGCCGATCCAAGAACGAGCCTGTCGATTGGCTGGGTGGACTGGAATCCCACGCCGCCGGACAACAACATGGGCCCATGGCGCGGTGTCGACATCGTGCAGACCGGACCCGTCGCGCTGAGCTTTCCACGAGTGCTTTCGACGCTGTCGCTGCCCGATCTCTCGCACGCCGCGCTGACCGTGAATGTGACCGCGAGGAATCTCGATACGGTGGCGCACGATGCGACGATCAGCGGCACCGTAGCTGGCGTCTCTTTGCAACAGACCGTCCATCTCGCGCCCGGACAAACGCAACTCGTTTCGTTCTCACCCGACACCACCCCGGGGCTCGCGCTGGATCACCCGAAAATCTGGTGGCCCGTCGGCATGGGCGATCATCCGCTGTACCAACTCGAGATGACCGCGACGGTCGATGGCACGACATCGGACCGGGCCGCGACGACGTTTGGCATACGCAGCGTCACTTCCAGCCTGACCAAGCAGGGCTATCGCCAGTTCTTCATCAACGGCAAACCGCTGCTGATCCGCGGCGGCGGCTGGGCACCGGACATGTTCCTGCGCGATGACCCGGCGCGCATGGAGGCGGAGTTCAGCTATGTCCTCAACCTCGGCCTCAACACCATCCGCAGCGAAGGAAAGCTGGAGAATCAGCATTTCTACGACCTCGCCGATCGCAACGGTATTCTGGTACTGGCCGGCTGGGAGTGCTGCGACAAGTGGGAGTCGGCCGCCAAGACGGGCGGCAGCCCTTGGGATGCCGCCGACCTGAAAGTGGCAGAAGATTCCATGGCCAGCGAAGCACGTCTGCTTCGCAACCATCCATCGGTGATCGGCTTCTACATCGGCAGTGACAATGCGCCCCCGCCGCCGATCGCCAAGATGTACGTCGATACACTGCGCGCCGAGGATTGGTCGTTGCCGATCATCTCGGCCGCTGCCGACCAGGGAACCGCCGAAACCGGCCCTTCCGGCATGAAGATGGCTGGCCCGTATGACTGGATACCACCGGCCTATTGGTACGCCGACAAGCTGGGCGGCGCGTTTGGCTTCGATTCGGAAGTCAGCGCGGGCGCCGATATCCCGCGACTCGAAGATATCAAGCGCATGCTGTCGCCGCAGGAGCAGGAAGCGCTGTGGAAATATCCGGAGGCGCGGCAATACCACGCCTCCGCGGACTGGTCGACCTTCGCCGTGCTGACGCCGTTCGACCAGGCGCTGGCCCACCGCTACGGCGCGCCGACGAGCCTTGCCGACTATGTGGCCAAGGCCCAGCTCGACAACTACGACAATGTGCGCGCGCAGTTCGAGGCGTTCAACGCGCGTATGGATGCTGCCAAGCCGGCGACCGGCGTCATCTACTGGATGCTCAACAACGCATGGCCCTCGTTGCACTGGCATCTGTACGACTACTACATGAATCCCGCCGGCGCCTATTTCGGTGCCAAGAAAGCCAACGAGCTGGTGCACATCCAGTACTCATACGATTCCAACGGCATCGTGCTGGTGAACCACGCGCTTGACGATGTCCATGGCCTGCAGGCCAGCATCCGCGTGCGCAATCTGGATGGCAGCGTGCGCTTCGAGAAGCACCTGCAGGGCATCGACCTCGCGGGGAACCACACGCAAGCCTTGGCAACACTGCCGGCTATCGCCAACCTGTCCCCCGTGTACTTCATCGAGCTCGACCTCGCCGCGGCCGACGGCAAGCCGGTCAGCCGCAACGTCTACTGGCTGTCTACCCGACAGGACGTGCTCGATTGGCCGCATTCGACCTGGTACCTCACCCCCGTGACGAAGTATGCGGACCTGACCGCGCTGCAGTCCTTGCCGGCCGCGACGAGCGAGGTCCATGCGACGACGCGGCGCGAGGGAAATGAAGACGTCACCACGGTGACCCTGTCGGTGCCCGCATCGTCCAAGGCCGTGGCCCTGCTTCAGCACGTGTCGATCAGGCGTGGCGCACACGGCGACCTTGCGCTGCCCATACGGTGGAATGACAATGACGTCACGCTCTGGCCCGATGAGTCGATCGTGCTGACCGCGCGATACGCAGCGCAGGGAACGGCCAGTCCTGTCGTCGAAGTCAGCGGGTGGAACGTTCCTGTCCAAAGCGTGGCCGCGGGCGCCACGCAGGCGACAGATCATTGAAGACGCAAAGGCTTTCATGTCACGCGTGACCATCAACGATGTTGCCCGTGCCTCGGACACATCGAAAAAGACCGTATCGAGAGTGTTGAACAATGAGCCGAACGTGCGCGACTCGGTACGCGAGCGCGTGCTTGCGGCCGTGGCGGAACTGCACTACCGGCCGCTCACCTCGGCGCGCAGCCTGGCGACGAACCGCTCCTTCATGATCGGCCTGCTCTACGACAACTTGTCGCCGAGCTACATCATGGAAGTCCAGGCCGGTGTGCTGGAAGCATGCGAGGCACGCCAATACAGCATGATGGTGCAGCCGCTGGTCTCGACGGCGCCGGACTTCGTCGAGCGTGTCGAGAGCATCCTTTCGCGGCACCAGCCGGATGGACTGATACTCACGCCGCCCATCACCGACCACCCGAAACTGCTCAGTTACCTGCGCGCGAGCGACCTGCCGTTTGCCTCGATAGCCCCACGCCAACCCAAGGGCTGCATCGGCGTGATGCTACGCGAGCGCGAAGCCGCCGCGGCCATGGTCGAGCACCTGGCATCGCTGGGCCACCGTCGCATTGCCCACATCATTGGCGACCCCAAGCACGGTGCAGGCATCTGGCGCCTCGCTGGCTACCGCGACGGCTTGCAGCGCGCGGGGCTGAAAGAAAACCCTGCGTATATGGTCCAGGGCCAGTTTTCCTTCGAGTCTGGCGTGGCCGCGGCCCGCCGATTGCTTGCGCTGAAGCAGCGACCCACCGCCATCTTCGCGGCCGACGATGACATGGCGGTCGGCGCGATCTGGGCAGCCGCGGAAGCCGGTGTGTCGGTTCCCGGCGACGTTTCCATTTGCGGCTTCGACGACACCACCATCGCGACGCAAGTGTGGCCGCCGCTGACCACCGTCCACCAACCCGTGCGCGAAATGGGCAAGCGCGCCACCGAGGAGCTGCTGCTTCGCGTGTCGGGCAAGGGAGAAGCCCGCATGGTCGAAGTCGCCTACGAAATGCGCATGCGTGCATCCACGGCACCCGCGCCCTGAACCGGGCATCATCTTGCAGCACACGCCACCGATCGAGAGGAACACCCGCATGCCTGTCCCGCCAGACGCCAGCAACCCGCCGCGAAAGTTCCACTTCATTTCCGGGCTGCCGCGAGCCGGCACCACCCTGCTGGCCGCGATTCTCAACCAGAATCCGCGCTTCCGCGCAGGCATGACCAGCCCGCTGGCAGACATCATGGGCGTGGTGATGGCGGAAGCGAGCAGCAAGAACGATTTTTCCTTCGACGTCTCCGACGAGCAGCGCGTCGCACTGTTGCGCGGACTGGTCGAGAACTTCTACTCAGTTCAGGCTGGCGCCGACGTGGTGTTCGACACGAGTCGGCTGTGGTGCAGCCGCATGCAGTTGCTCAACGCGCTGTTCCCCGGAGTGAAGGTCATTGCCTGCGTACGCCAGTTGGCATGGGTGCTGGACAGCATGGAACGCTTGGTGCGCAAGCAACCGGTCAGCGTCAGCAAGGTGTTCCGCTTCGACACCAACACCACGGTGTACTCGCGCATTGAGGCCTTGACCGATCCACGGGGCATGGTGGGTTTCGCCTACCAGGCCACCAAGGAAGCCTTTTACGGCCAGGACGCGCAAGACCACCTGCTGATGCTGACTTACGAAAGCCTGGTGCGTGATCCGGCCGGGGCCATACGCGCGGTCTACCAATTCCTCGACGAGCCGTGGTTCGAGCACGACTTCGACCACATCGAATACAACGCGGACGAGTTCGACGCACGCGTCGGCATGCCCGGCCTGCATTCCGTGCGACCGAAGGTTGAGCCGAACGAACGCCAGCCCGTCCTGCCGCGCGACATCTTCGGGCGCTTCGCGAACGAGGCGTTCTGGATGGATCCGAAGAACAACGTCAACCAGGTAACCATCGTCTAGGGCGCGTCATCGTCGCCATTCCGAGGTCTGCTTTCGCTCGAGAGTGAGCACTTCCCAGAACAAGGCACGCCCCCTGACGTCAAATGACGGCAGAGGGCGTGGATGGTATGACGAAGCTCGTCGCTCCGCGTCCGATCAGTTCAGGTGCTCACGGATACCTTCAGCGATCTGGTCAAGCGCCGCCTCGGTTGTAGGGACCTTGCGCAGCGCGTTGAGTGCAACAAAATCGTGGATCGTGCCGTTGTACTGAACGGCCGCCACCGGAACGCCGGCATCTGTCAGCTTGCGAGCGTAGGCTTGGCCTTCGTCACGGAGCGGATCGTTTTCCGCCGTAATCACTAGTGCTGGCGGAAGACCGGTCAGCTCTTCCTTGCTTGCGCGCAACGGCGAAACACACGGGTTATCGCGCGTTTTCGCGTCTGGCGCATACAGGTCCCAGCCGTACTCCATGAAAGCACGCGACAAGAAGTAACCATCAGCAAACTTCTTGTAGGACTCGGTATCGACACTGGCGTCCGTCGCAGGCACCAGCAGCACCTGATAGGCGATCTTCGGGCCCTTGCGATCCTTGGCCATCAGAGAAATGGCCGCGGTCATGTTGCCGCCGACCGAGTTGCCCGCCACTGCGATGCGGCTGCCGTCCGCGCCGATCTCCTTGCCATGAGCTGCCACCCATACCAGAGCGGCATAGGCCTCGTCCAACTGGGTCGGAAACTTCGCCTGTGGCAGCGGGGTGTACTCGACGAAAACGCCGACCTGGCCAGATTTGACGACGAGATCGCGCAGCAGACGCTTGTGGTTGTCGAAGTTGCCGACGATCCACACGCCGCCATGGATGAAGAACAGGACACCGGGGTTGGTTGCGGCATGATCCGGCTTCATGATGTAGATCTTCACGGACTGGCCGTTCTGCGTGATGGTCCGTTCCGTCGTCGTCACGCCAGACATATCGACCGGCGTCTGGTCCTGCAGGGCCGTCAGGATCTCCTGCGGCTTCGGCTGCGGAAGCTGCCAGAACGGACTGGGATTCTTGCTGAGTTCGGTGAGAAACGACCGGACGGTGGGATCCAGGTGCGTGTTGTTCTTGAAGTCTTCGGCGGAAACGGACTGAGACATGACGGTTGCTCCAATGATGAGGGCCAAAAGGCCGCTGATGCGTTTCATGGTGTTCTCCGAGAGCGAGTGACTGGACTCGGAGAAACTCCGAGCTGGGTTCGTCTTCTGCGACATCAGTCGATGCCGAGGACAAGCACATCTAAGCAGCACCATCGAGCGAACGACATTCATGCCAAGGTATTAGTCGATCGTGCGTTGCGCACAGCCATCGCTTTAAATCGCTGTTTCAAGGCCCGTTTTTTGGCACCAAAGGAGCAAGCGGCGCGTGTTCTCATACTTATGTATGAGCCTTTGCCACCTTTGCTTTTCATATTCGATGCCTAACCATCGTGGTCACTACCACCACACGAGGCATCATCATGAGCACCTTCAAGACATCCGACGGCACCAAGATCTTTTACAAGGATTGGGGCGCGGGGCCGGTTGTTGTTTTTTCCCATGGATGGCCACTTTCTTCCGACGCGTGGGATTCGCAAATGCAGTTCCTGGCAACCCATGGCTATCGGGTGATTGCGCACGATCGCCGGGGCCACGGACGCTCGGATCAGACCTGGCATGGCAACAACATGGACCAATACGTCGCCGATTTGGCGGAGCTACTCGATCATCTGGATGTGCGCGACGCAGTGCTTGTCGGCCATTCGACAGGTGGTGGTGAAGTGGCGCGCTACGTGGCGAACCAAGGCGCCCACCGAGTCGCCAAGGCCGTGCTCGTGAGCGCGGTTCCACCGATCATGGTGAAGTCCGCCAGCAACCCCAAAGGCACGTCGCTGGAGATCTTTGACGGTATTCGCCAGTCCGTGCTCAAGAATCGCTCCCAGTTCTACCTCGATCTCACACTGCCCTTTTTTGGGTACAACCGACCCCATGTCGAGGTTTCCGAAGGCGTCCGCCAGTCATTCTGGCTGCAGGGCATGATGGGCAGCATCAAGGGACAGTTCGACTGCATTCGAGAGTTCTCGGAAGTCGATTACACAGATGATCTGAAGCGCATCCAGGTACCGACACTGGTGATCCACGGTGACGACGATCAAATTGTGCCCATCGACGCCGCCGGCAGGCGCTCCGCCGAGCTAGTGCCCAACGCAAGGTTGAAGGTCTACGCCGGCGCCCCGCATGGCCTGCCGATCACTCGCGACGATGAGCTCAATCGCGATCTGCTCGCGTTCATTCAGGAATAGCCCACAAACTGGCCCACCGACGGTCATGTCGCTGGGCCAAAGGATTCTTCGGTATTTCGTGGGTGGTCGAGAGCGTTCCTCGCCTATTTCAGTCGTGCTTATAGCGGGAGACCGCCTCGCGAATGCCAAGCGCCTCCGCCATCCTCACCAGGTTCGCTAACGATTCGGCCTGCATCTTTCGCATCAGGTTTCCCCGGTGAATCTTCACAGTGATCTCGCTGAGATGGAGGCGGCCTGCGATCTGCTTATTGAGAAGACCTGACGTTACGAGGCCAAAAACCTCGCGCTCTCTTGCAGACAGGCTATCGAACTTCGCGCGAACAGAGGCAAAAGCATCGAGCTCCGCTCTTCGTTCCTGGTCCCGAATGGTTGCCTCTCGCACCGCCGCGAGCAGTTCATGTTCGTCGAACGGCTTGGATAAAAAAGTGACCGCGCCGGCCCGCATGGCGCGAACCGTCATCGGAATATCCCCGTGACCACTAATCAAGATGACGGGAATTGGCGTTTCACTCTCGACCAGCTCCTGCTGGAAATCCAGCCCACTGACGCTGCCAAGCTGAACATCGAGTACCAGACATACGGCCGTGTCAGCCGCATCGCACGCCAGGAATTCCTCGGGGGTCGCAAAGCCCTGGACGCCGTATCCCTCAGCACGCAACAGGCTTTCCAATGATGACCTGACCTCTTCGTCATCATCCAATACGCAAATCAGTCCAGTTTCCAAGGTGCGCCTCAACCAGTTTGGGTGGCCGCTGAATGAACGCGTTGCTAGTTGGCGAGAAGCGACCTGACGACTTTCAGGAGCACGTCCGGATCGGCGGGCTTCTCAAGGAACTCTTCGATACCAAGGCTATCTGCGATGTCTCGAGCCTCGGGGGTCGCGAATGCCGTCATCATGACTACCGGCAACTGTTTTCCCTGGTCGATCAGTTCGCGTCTCAGGCCAAACCCGTCAATTCCGGGCATGTGTAAATCCGTGACGAGGCAATCCAGCGTATCGATCAGGGGGGAAGTCAGAAGCGACTCAGCATTCGGGAAGGCACACACGCTCATGCCCTCGGAACGAAAGACAGCGGCGATGCTATCTCTCACTTCCTCGTCATCATCAACAACGCCGATGGTATGAATCTGACTCAAGAACGACTCCCTGCCCTGTGTAGGGACTTTTGGTGTCATTCTCCACGCTTTGGATTCCGTTCTCCACCATCCAAATGTATAGGTGTTGCACCGTAACTTATGTGCTTGCAGGGGTCACGGGGACGGTGAACGTGACAGTCGCACCTGGTCCCTCATTATTGCTCACCAGGATGTGTCCTCCTTGCGCTTCAACAATAGTGCGACATATGGAAAGGCCCATGCCCATGCCTTCAGCCTTGGTCGTGAAGAACGGATCAAAGACCTTCCCAATGGCTTCCTGCGCAAAACCCATTCCAGCGTCTCGAACTTCGACGCGAAGCATCCCCTCAGGTTCAACTCCAACGCAGATCCGCAACTCCTTCTTCCGATCGGTCACGTCGCGCATGGCCTGGAGGCCGTTAACGATAAGGTTCACGAGAACTTGTTGCACCTGGACTCTGTCACCGAAGGCAAGCGGGAGAGCGCCATCCGCTGATTGCTTGAGTTTGACTCCCTGTATCTTCGCCTCATAGCGTACGAGCTCCAGAGCGTCATCGACGATCTCAGGCAGACTGAAGCTTGCCGCGGGAGTCACGGCCTTCTTGGCCAGCGTCTTGACCCGCTTAATGACCTCAGCCGCCCGGTTCCCATTGGTAACAATGCGCTGAAGACTCGACGAAACCTCTATCAAATCGGGCTCTTCCCTCGATAGCCAACGTTCGCCCGAGCGGGCGTAGTTGAGAATCGCCGTGAGTGGTTGATTCACTTCGTGAGTGATGGATGCGGAGAGTTGCCCTAGAAGCGACACGCGGGCAGCATGAGCCAGCTCGGCCGACGTCTGTTCTATCCGCGCACGCGATACGTTTCGTTCGGTCACATCGAAAGCCATGACCAATACATGTGACCAGTCATGGGAGTCCGGAAGGATATTGACGCGAAGGACCACGTCGACAACTTCCCCCTCCAACGTTCTCAAGCGGACCTCGTTCTCCGCCCCCCTCTCGCCTCTATGGAGCGTTGCAAGGAGCTGTGCGATCGCGGGGAAGCTCTCCGGTAGATATCGACCGCACAGGTTTGTACCTGAGAGCGTTTCGCTGCTTTCTGCATGGAATAGCCGTACAGCAGCTGGATTCGCGTTGCGGATAATGGCTCCCTGGATGGCGGCCTGGGTGATCTTGGGATTCGCCAATAGCCAGTCTTCGAACTGACTTACATCGCCCGTGTATTGGTCGAGCACGCGCTTGGAGTCCAACCAATTGGACTCCCAGGTAGCAAAGCCGGCCGTTTCGAATATGGTCCGATATCGTTGTTCCGACGCGCGTCGCGCCGCGTCATGCTGTAGCTGCGCTGTGACATCTGCACTCGACTCAATGACTCCGACAGGGTGTCCCGCCGCATCCTTGCGCTGGAGCCAACGGCTCGCGAGGGTAAGCGAAGCACCATCGCGGCGGGTACGAATCAATTCGCCCGTCCAGTGACCTTCCAGATCAAAAGCGGCCTGTACTTCTTCCGAGGAGAACTGGCACTTGAGCAGACTCTCACAATGCTTGCCGACGGCCTCGCTTCGCATCCATCCGTACAGCTTCTCGGCGCCGTCGTTCCAATAGACGATGACGTCGTCCTTGTCCCTGATGATGACGGTGTCGTGTGACAGCTCAAGAATTCTGGCCTGCTCTACCAGCGACGTGCGAGTCGCTCGATCCCGCAGGATCAGGACCGTCGTCAGGGAGATAGCGACGATGCAAACGAAAAGGCGAAGCAGCGCGCCACTGTTGAACTGCTGTCCGTGTTGAAGGACGAACGCCAGCAGCGTGAATGCGATGGCGGCGATGGCGGCCGTAATAATGGCGCGAATGCCCATCGGGGCGATCAGGAGAATTGCCGCGATGTAGACGACAGCGATAGCACCATTTACGGTCGTGAACGCGTCAACTATGAAAACGGCAAGTGACAGGGCAAGGGCGCCAATGACCCGTAGCTGGCTTTTCATACGAGGTTCTCGAGAAAGCTGACCGGCGATAGCATAGTAAATGAACAGATGGGCGGTAGATGCTGGACCGCCATCCCTTCCGTCTCTGTTCGAATGCTGTCTGCCTCGGGTCATATCGCGTGCCTGGCCGTATCCGCAAGCGGTGGGACGTATCCCCCTGTCGAGGGTGCACTGAGGACCAACCTGGTCCCGCAGCCATGTGAGTTCGTCGAAGTGTCGCGGCGGAGGCGCGCCTTCAGGCCAGGAATCGTGACCTGCGTTCGCTGTGGTGGCATGTTCGAGATCGTCGCCTGCATCGAGGAGACCGAGATCACAGCTTGGGTCCTGAGGTACTGACGTGGGATCTCCAGATGTCACCGTGCGTTTGCGGCTACCGGTCAGCTGCTCTCGCGGGGCTGTTCAATCCTCCAGTGTTCATTTCCCATTGAGCCGATAGGGCTTGGTCGCCGATCAGAGTTCGTGAAATAGATAGATTGCGTAGACCAGCACGACGACCACGTCGAAGATCGCGATGGGGCGCATACGTGCCGTGTATGGTTTTTTCCAATTCGCCACGATCAAGCCGACCAACCCGGCCTTTTCGACGCCGGCAGCCAACATCACTGGAATGCGGAGTTCCGGGTGCCACGCGGCGTAGATCAAAAGCGCCCCTAGGCTCGGCGCCAATAAGCCCCAATGTCGCGCGAGCAGGCCCCCGGCACCATCGGGCGCTTCGACTCCGAACAGGAGTCTTGGCCCACGCGCTGGAAGCAGGAAGATAATGATCGGCAGCAAAGTAAAAGCGCCGCTGACCCATAGAATGGTGAAAATGTGGTCGACGATCACGGTGATTCTCCAACGGTCGGGCCGAGGGGTAGGTGCGAACGGGCTTGCGGAATCAGGGGAACGTACGGCGCATGAATCGCTCGAACAGCGCGTCTGGCAGCCAACCCTTCAGGCGAGGGATCCAGCGGGCGAGCGCACCGACCCTATAGCGCGGCGCCGGCACTCGTGCATGTACGGCCTGTACGACAGCGGCCGCGACGTGCTCTGGCCGCGTGCGGCTCGTAAGGCCGTCGCTACGCATGCGCCTGACTAGCTCGGCTCGCCTCTGAGCGAACGGGTTGTCGGCCGCACTGACTTCCCGGATCGACTGCTCGAGAGAACCGGTGGCCACCGGGCTCGGGCTAACGGTGCAAGCATAGAGGCCGAGTGGCATCAGCTCCTGCCGCAGCGATTCTGTGTAGCCCTCGAGGGCGAACTTGCTGGCTGAGTAGGCTGCGTTCATCGGCAAGCCAACCTCGCCCCCGATCGAACTGATGTTGATGATACGACCCGAGCGGCGCTCGAGCATGCTCGGCAAGACGGCTTGTACCATGCGCGCCGCGCCAAGAAAGTTCGTGTCCAGCTGGTCCATGAGTTCGTGCCACGAGGTCTCGAGCACGGCGCCGAACAAGTCGTAACCGGCATTGTTGATCAGTACGTCGATGTGACCCTCGCGCCGCAGCATTTCTTGCACACATGCTTCGACAGACGCTGCGCTAGTAATATCGAGGCTCAGCACCTGGAGGCCGTCTTGGCGCCCGCCCTCAAGTTGGGCGCGCTGAGTCACGTAAACGCGGTGGGCCATTCCACGGAGCTGGGCGGCGATCGCCGCGCCGATGCCTCGCGTGCCGCCGGTGACAAGTATTACCCGCGATTCATCCTTCAAGCTTTAGCTCCGTGGAGCTCAAAAGGGCTCGCGAATTTCAGTTCGTCCAAGAACGAATCGATGGCTCGTGTGGTTTCAACGGGCGCGTCGACTACCGAGAGATGGGCCGTTGGCAGCTCGACGAAGCGGCCGCGCGACAACTGTGCGGCGGCGTGGCGCAAATCGTCCACCGGGTACATGGAGTCGTGCGATCCGGCGACGAACAGAGTTGGTGCGGCGATGCTCTTCAGACGTGAGGCCAGGTCATCTCTTTCCAGCAGTACCGAGCGAACGGCCCGCGACAGCGCCGCACCGCGGGCCCCTCGGATATGATTGCGGAATGCGTCCATGTATGCGGATTGGCGCTTCCGCGTCTCGGGCATAAAGTAGGCGTCGGCCACGCCCTGTACGTATGTGTTGGTAAATTTCAGCCAGCGTGCGCCCCAACTAACGAAGCTGTCGCGCCAACGTGCACGGGTCTTAAAGACCGGAGTGTTCAACATGACGACAGCGCGCGTGCGCTCTGGGTGGCCTAACGCGAACTCACCCGCAACGAGACCGCCCCACGACGTGCCAATGCAAACCACAGGCTTGACGATCTCAAGAGCGTCCAGCACCTGCGCGACCGCATCCGCGCATTGCGCCATGCTGAAGCTCCCAACGGATGCGCCGCTCGCGCCGTGACCGGGGCCATCTATGAGGATCAGTCGGTGACGTTCCCGCAGGGCGGCCACCTGCGCATCGTAGATGCGGTGGTCAGCCAGAACCGAGGGCCAAAGGACCAGGACCTCCGATGTAGCGACCGCGCGGCGGGGTATGCCGGTATCGTAGACCGCTAACTGACTGAGGCTGGTCGGAATCGACCAGACCTTGACTGAATTGGGTTCGGGAGGCGTCATGGGGGCGGCCATCTTTGGATGAGGATGAGGTCATTGGGTCAGGACGTGCCGCGAAGTCGGAGGGCCGCTCGGACAACCGGATCAATGTTATGACCGTTAACTTAGGGCGCAAAACCACCAATGTCAACAGCGTTAACATGCATCTATGAATAAGCCCCCCGACTCTGCCGGCGGGCGGTATCACCACGGAGACCTGCGACGAGCCCTGCTTGAGGCTGCGGCGAGTGCAGCAGACATCGAGCACATCTCTCTACGAGAGCTAGCCTCCGGACTGGGGGTCAGTGCCGCTGCGGTGTACCGGCACTTTGCCAGCCGCGAGGCTTTACTGGCGGAGCTGGCCGCCATCGGCATCGCTCAGCTCCAGCAGCGCTTTGCTGACGCATTCGATCTTCACGCGCCGGCGGCAGATGCCCAGGAGGCGATCGCACGCCTGCACCGCCTGGGCGTGGCGTATCTGCGCTTTGCCGACGAGCAGCCGGCCATGTGGCGCCTGATCTTCGGCACATTTGCAGTGCAGACCCGCGCTAACGCTTTGCAAACGGGCAAACCGACCAGCTACTCCTATCTGCCGGCGGCATTACAAGGGCTGCACGAAACCGGCGTGATGGCACTTCCACCATCGCCAGGAGATTTGTTGTTCACCTGGAGCACCGTCCACGGAGCGGCGGCGCTACGGGTAGGCAACGTAGCTCCGGCACAGGGTGAAGTCGAGCACGTAGGCGCCGAGGTTGTGCAGCGCATTTTGCGCGGAATTGGCGCAACTCCTCCGCAGTCCTGAGCGCGGCAGCGGCGCGGCCGCCGGCATGTTCAACGTATTTCATGTCCGCTTTGGGTGACGGCTTCAACTGGTCGATGCAACACACTGACAGTTGCGCAAGCAGCAGGCGTGGTGCATCGACAGGTTGAATCCACATTCGAGAGCGGACCTTTCTTGTAGCTCCTGACGCGGTCGCCCTGGGAACGTGCTTCCTGGAACGACCAGGCGAGCCCCTGTCGTGGATCAGTGAGAGGTTGCTGGCGTCGTGACGTAGCCGATGCACTCCACTTCGAGTGCGGCCCCTAGAGCCAAGCCCGTCACGCCAAAGGCGCTGCGCGCCGGGAACTGACCGTCCTTGAAGTAGGCGCGGTAGATCTTGTTGAAGGCGTCCCAGTTCTTCATGTCGGCCAGCATGACCGTGCATTTGGCAATGTTCTCCGGCCCCATCCCCGCGAGCTTGGCCGCAGACATGATGTTGTCCATGGCAAGGCGCGCCTGCGTTTCGAAGTCTTTGCCAAGGCCCGAGGCATCGGCACCGATTTGCCCGGAGAGAAAGACCGTGTTCCCAGCACGCACGGCCGGCGTGAAGGGATACTTGCTCTCGCCCGTGGTGTAGTGAGTGATGCCTTCTTGTGCAGGCGCGGCGTGCGCGCCAAACGCACTCGCCAAGGCTACGGTGGCAACGGCTAGCATTCGAACGACGGGACGGGTCATGGGAACGGTCTCCAAGTGAAGGGGAAAGACATCGAGCACGCTACCCCTTGAGAGTGCCATATGGCGAACATCCACCGTAAGTAGATGTCCGCCATGGGTCGGACATTCACGGCCCACGCCACCGGACGCAAGCCTGTTGCCAGTTGAAGGAATACTCAACCGTGTGGCGGGATGGCGTTTGCATCCATCCACATCACTTCCCAGATGTGACCGTCTGGATCCTCGAAGCTGCGGCCATACATGAAGCCGAAGTCCTGCACGGGCGTGGGATCCGCCTTACCACCGGCGCCGCTCGCCTTGTCGATCAGGTTGGACACTTCTTCGCGACTGCCCGCAGACAGACACAACAAGACCTGTGCGTCCACGTGCGCATCGACGATCCGCTTGCTCGTGAACTGGCGCCACTTGTCGTGCGTGAGAAGCATCACGTAGATCGCATCGGAGAACACCATGCACGCCGCGGTATCGTCACTGAATGCAGGATTGTTGACCGTGCCAATGGCTTCGTAGAACGCCTTTGATCGTGTCAGGTCCGTGACGGGCAGGTTAACGAAGATCTGCTTGCTCATTATTTCTACCTTTGGATGTCAGCCGCGGCGGGATTGCCGCTGCATCCTACTGACGAACGAGGCCCAGGAAATTCGACAACGGCAACAAAATGGAGAATCTGACGAGACTCGGGCCGCCGTTCTCACGCTGGATCGGAAGCGGAGCTTGATGATCAACTTTGCAAAATCGCATAATCGATCGGAATTCATAGTGCTTTCAACCGACGCGGGGAAACCAAACGCTGCGCACATGGCAATACCTGTGCGGAACGACATGCCTGCGTGACGCGACGCCTGCTCCGAACGCGCAGAGCTTGGTTATTGGAGCATGTCTATTGGTGAGGACATAGATTTCGTGATTGGGGCGCGCAGCAAGCTGCTGCCGATCGAAACGAAGTCAATGAATCGTCATACCATTGCACTCACGCGTTTGCGCTGCGATCTACGCAGGAATGTCACGCACCACCTCGGTCAACTTGTCGGAACTGATTTCGTAGAAGAAGCCGTAGATCTTGACGTGCTTGGGCACCGCCGGGCTCGAACGAAGTAACGCGACGTCATGCTTGATCGACGTCTCGAAATCCATGATGGCCAAGCTGTCGTGATCAAACATCGTCGCGATATCGGCGTGATGACGCTCATGAAACGCCTTGATGAGCAGATCGGGCGTCAGCGTCGTCGTGCCGCAGAACGAGTGGTGAACCACGACGACATTCTGAATGCGGAATATGTAGTCCATGGCCGCCACGGACTCCAGAGCGAAGGCGGCGCGTCCGCCCGCATTAGTCTCGGTAAATAGCGTCCGGGTATGGCCAACCCGATTGCCGGATTCGTCGAGAATGTTTTCACCCGGATAGACCTCGCCCCCAAGATACTCGGCGACAGCCCGTGGAATTTCGGACGCCCGAGGGTCAAAGCAGTAGATCACAAGGGTCTTCATCGGGATCGCCTGATTCGCGCCCTCGAAGGTGTTCATGTCGAACCCGGGTAGTTTCCTGTATTCGTAATCGCTGAACTTTCCCATTTTCCTTCTCCACAAGCGTTTGACTGCACGCAGAACCACCAGCTCGGCGAATTGCTGATCTCGGAAAGGCTTTGAGCTAATGGGCCCGATTGAGGCGCTCGTATGATACCCCCCGCTAAGCTTCATGTCCCCGCAGGTACGCATCAGTGCTGACATGAGCTCGGAGATCTACATGGCGTGTGCGATGGCCTGAGCCAGGGGAGCGCGACGCTCGGCATTTCTTTTTAATAATGCTATGCAACCTGTCGGCTGATCGATACCAACGTGCAATATCTTCCTGCTCACGCAAGTGTTCTTATCTTTCGATGCCAAACATGATCGGCATGATCAGCAGAGCCCATTAGAAAGTGGCTCCGCGTTAGCGAATAACGGGATAGGTTGGAATGCCCCGCATCCTGAGTGCGGCGCTCGTCGTTTTTTTTAATTGGTGATGGTGCGGTAACGGCAGTTGCGTCGGCCCCGCTTAGTGGACTTCTTTAGGGAAGGCGACAACCGCAACAACGGGGAGTGTCGCGAGCCAGCTTTATGAGCGATCTGTCGAAATGGGAGTGGCCAATGAACAGCGTACAAATCGATCAGAAGAGTTATGAGATGCCTCCTCGGGAAGGGATCAGCGTCGCGCATTTTCTCACGGTTACCGACATCGACCGATCTGCCCACTTCTACGAGACGGTCTTCGGCGGCCGCACGCTAAGCAGAGGGGACAGCAAGGGCGCGCCTGGTTACATTCAGATTGCCAATACGTGGCTGCTTGTAAACGTCGGTGGCGGACCGACCCCCGACAAGCCTTCCGTGACGCTCAGCGTGCTCGCTGACCAGAATAGGATCAGCAGCTTTATGAATATTCGCGTGGCGGATATTCAAGCCTGCTACAAATTATGGAAAAGTCGCGGAGCCGAGTTCATCACCGAGCCGAAGGATAAGTACGGCGAGACGCGCTGCTACATTCGCGATCCTGACGGTTACATTATCGAGGTCGGACAGAGCAAGCCGGACTTCACTTACGGGTAGTGCGCGGCCCGAATGGCGTACGGTCGAGCATTGCCGAAGAGACCCCACTGGGAGTCGAAGTCCATGTCGCTCCAACCTGCATAGAGTGTCTTCGTGTACATACACGTGCTCCAGGGGATATGCATGGCCGGCCTTGGATGAAACCGCTCGCGCCATCCGGTATTCGCGCCCACCGACCGTAAAGTATCTATGACATTCCGCGACGGCGAGGTTGCCGTGTCTGCCCGCCACTACTCCCCCGCGCGCCTAATGGCCGCGTCCGACGAGACGCCGCGCAGGCATGACGCAAACCTTCCGTGGCCAACCGCAGCGGCGACGGACGACCCGGTCGTAACGCGTCCCGATCCACAAGGGCAGCGCCGGGTCAAAAGCGGATGTCGATTCCTTTGTCCTGTTCCCGTGGGCGTAGCGACCGGATAGGAAGCCCCCAAATACGCGGGCCCTGCCGCAGCCGCCAAAAGACCATCGTCCGTGGCGACGCTGGTCGTTTGAATATGATCGACCCCGTCAAGTGAATCCACGCGGGCTGGTTACAATTTTTCGACTTTTCCGACACTGATGGTCTTCACTAGCCATCGTCCGTTGACGCGTGCCAGCGTCATGTCCGAAAAAGCGTGCGCGCCAACGGCGTTCTTGTCCACGTCCATCCAGAGACACTGGAAATAGAGCGTGGCCTTGTCGCCGTCCACCTGGCTGCGAATGCGCATGGCGGGCGTGTAGCCAATCCAATGGTTTTCTGGCCGGAAGGGTGCAGCGACGTCCTGGAAATAGCGGCGCACTTCTTCCTTGCCCTTGTACTGCTTATTGCCGTGTGCCGTATCGGTGAGCACCGCGTCGTCCGCATAGAGACTCATCATCAGGTCGAGGTCCTTGGTCGGCAACACACTGCCTGCTCGGTGAAAGATGATCTCGACGTTTCGCACCTGAAGAATGTCGGCAGGACTGCCCCTATCCGCGTCACCCTCAGTGGACGTCGCCACCACCGGTACCGACAGACACAATCCAAGGCAGAGCATGACTAGGCAAAGAAAGATGCGTTTCATTGGATGTCCTCCACGAAATAACACACCTGGCACGGCGAACAGATTCCCCCGTAGGCACCTAGATTTCGCGAACCATCCTGCGGTCCTGTTGGCCACACCATGGGGCCGGCCGGCACATATGCCTGAGGCGCGCTGCCCGGAATTGACAGCCCGCAATTACCCCGACAAATACGTCACCCGGGCATGGCGTTTAGCAGGTTGGCGGTGAAGGAACGGTACATGGCGCCCCGAACTAATCGGAGGTTTCGGCAATGCCCAGTGGTGGTCATTGAACTCTGCGGTGGGCCATGTGCGAGCGCACGCCACTCAGCCATCTTGAAGCCATGCGTGATGGCAAAGGTACCGTTATGGGCTGCAAGCTGACATTTGCATTTTGGCCATCATGGCTCCATCGGCTCCTCTCTTGAAGCTTGTCTATTTCTGACTGTTCCAAAGATGTATGTAAGGAACAACAGGGAAGCGGCAGCACACATCTCTATCGAAAGTCCCATCCCTTAGGTCCGCCTTGGGTTGAAAGCCGACATGGAATGCACCTTCAGTCGTGGAGCATATCTATCGTCCGAAGCCACGCCTCGGCCAGCCGGGACCAGCCTGTGATCGGGTCCGGTGTCGGCCGCAAGCCGAATGCATGGCCTCCGCGTGCATACAGATGCATCTCCGCCGGCACACGCGCCTTTGCCAGCGCGGCGTAATAGACCAGCGACTGATCCACGCCATCCACGTAATCGTCTTCCGCCTGCACCAGAAACGTCGGCGGCGTCTCGCTGGATACCGGCAGATTGTTATTCAACTTGCCGTCACCCACGGTGAGATGCCCCGGGTAAATCGGCATTGCAAAATCAGGGCGCGCACTCTCCTTGTCGGCCGCATCCACCGGTGCATACAGGTGTCGATTGAAGTTCGTGCTGATCTCGGCCACCAGGAAACCGCCAGCTGAGAAACCCAACACGCCGACCTTGTGCGGATCGACATGCCACTCCGCCGCGTGAGAGCGCACCAGTCGCATCGTTCGCTGCACGTCCTGCAGCGACGGCACGGATAGTGCCAAGTTGTGCGGGCGGCAATCGCACCTCCACTCGTATGGCTTGCTTGGTATTCGATACTTCAGCAACACACAGGTGATGCCATTGGACGTCAGCCAGTCGCAGGCCTCGGTGCCCTCCAGGTCCATGGCCAGTATTTGAAAGCCGCCACCTGGAATCACGACAACCACCGCCCCCGTGTTCCTTCCCGTGGGTGCATATACCGTCATCGTCGGCCGCGTCACGTTGAACACATTGGTCACAGGCTTGCCGGCCAGCAACTTGTTACTCGACTTAACGCTTTCCGGACCTGGCACGGATTGCGGATCGGGCGCCACCCCAGGCCACAACGGTACCTGCGTATGCCCGCCGGCCGGCTGCCAGATGGGCTCTTCCGCCTCCACGCCCGCGCTTACCAGCAGCAGGACCAAAGCAACTGACCAAAGCTTCATGACAAACGTCCTTGTGGCAACGCAATGATTTGAAGTGGCATTGGCCATCGAAGACGAGACCTTTGCCGCGACGCCTGAACTCCGCTGGCAATATCTAGCTGCGTCTTATGCTCTGGGAGTGCCAGGAAAATGGCCTTAGAAAGGCAATGTCCGCTGCGGGTCGGGACCAGACTATCCACTCCGTCTACCGGGAAATTCTGATCACCATCAGTACCCCTATGGATGCTGCTTCGCAGCGAGAGCGCCAGTTTTACGGATCGCGTCCCCATAATCGCCTGCCGAAGGCTCCACGCCAACGACCTGATAGTGGACCCAAGGACCCAGCCCGACCCCCTCGTAGTTTCGGCCATCCGGGTCACGGTAGATCTCCGTGGACATGGATAGGATCCACCCGTTAGGCAAGCCCTTTTCGGTGGCATCCGAGAAAACACCCTGCGTGGGCTCGCCGACCTGGATCACGTTCGGGAACTGCCGCATTCTCATGGCGAAAACCTCGGCTGCGCTGGCTGTGAGTTCGCTCGTCAGCAGATAGACGGGTTTTCGATAGCAAACGCCATGGTGCGGAATGGTCTCGAATCGCTGTACCGCCCCGTCGCGAAATGCTTGCTTGCTATAAGCCGGCCGAACCTTGTCCGCAAAGCGGGCAGCAATGTCTGCCGACACTTCGTCATCCCCGCCTAGGTTGTGGGAGATGTCGAGAACAAGTGCTCTCGTTCCTTTCAGGTCAGTAAGGGCCTGATCCAGCGCAGGGCCTAGCAGGGAGCGTTCACCCTCGATGTCGCTGTCCCGGCCAAAACCTGTCATCTCGTTGATGGCCAGGTAGCCTACGTTTCCCTCAAGCTTCCCCCAAATCAGCGCGCTGCCAAGTGCCTGGTGATGTGTGCCGGGCAAGAGCGTGGCCGCCGCCTGGCGGTATTCGCCAGGCATCCATCCTCTGAATACCCAATCCAGAAAGTTGTCATAACGACGTTGTTGGGAGAACGCTCCGCTGAGTTCACGGAAGTCTCGGCCACGAAAGGTCCGCAACCTGAAGGGTTTGCCGTCTACCTGGCCCGAGACACTGGTGTGAGGGTCTTCCACACCCTGGAACAGCGCGGCAAGCACGGCGAGCAAGTCCTGCTCGGTCTGGGCGGCCGCGATCCTGGGCCTAAGGCGGGCAGCGCGATCTGACCAGCTAACATGGTGCTCCCGCGTAAAGGGGTAAAGCTCAGTGAGTGACGCCGCCACAGCGTCAAAGATGTACTGAGGAGTCGTTCGGTTCATCGACCCAGTGCAAGCGGCGGGCATCGCGGTAACCGGTCGCGGACGATATTGGGTTCCGTCTGGGGCGGAGGCAAAGAATACCAACGAGCCTGATGCACTCTTCGCAAAGAAGGGAACCAGACCATTCGCCGCCTGCATGCCGGAATGCTGAGAGTCCCGCCAACACAGGTCGCCGGCGCGATCATAGATATCCAAGGATGATGGCTTGAAGTCAAAAGCCATGCCGTAGCTCGGCAAATCCCAATATCCCCGGGCGGGCAGTGCCACGCTGTTACCCGAAATCGTTCGATCAATCGGCTGTGGCGAGTGAGTATCCGTGGCCTTTGAGTAGGAAGCCCCCAGCATCGCGATAGATGCCAGGAAGGTCATGCAGGCGCTACGACTCATGGTGGCTACTCCTTTCACTTTTTTCTCCCTGATAGCGACCTACGTACTCACCCTGATTCTGGAAGGTCCGCTATGGGTTGCGGATTCAGCCGGTCGATGCAACAGATTGGTGAAATCGCTCGGCTGAATCCGCAGTCGCAAGCGGATCCTGGCGTACTCCTAGCCGCAAACAGAAAGCTCCGCAGCCCCGGTGTCGTCATTGTATGGACTCGTCCCCTGTTGCAAGCATCCCGCGGCTCGGGCGTCCGTGGCGACTGCAATCCTATATCCGACCTCCGCCACCCTCGTTCCTGAGGATGCTGGGCCCCGATGACCTACGTAGCGCCCGTGTCCGCAGGCTCTACTCGGCAGTTCGATGATCTTTACGCGGCCTAAAATAGTGCGGTTGGACCCCGGACCAGCAGTTACGTATGGCTTATCGCCGCGCTGCCGCTCTGGCCATCGCGGCGATCTTCAGCATCAGCCGCAGTGCGAACGCCTTCCAAGTGGTGGCTGGCTGCCGTGTACGAGTAGAGGGCTACCGCGTGGAACGCGATGTCCGTCCAGGCAGGAATCGGGGCGTCGGTAGGGCTGTGAACATCAGTGGGCGCCGATTGCGTGATGTGCGTGCTCGGTTCCGTGTCTTCGATGCCCGCGGCCGGCGGATCGGCTGGCCATCGGACTCCATCATGGATCTGCGGGCCGGACAGAGTTGGCGCTTCCGTGCGCCGGCGGCAGGCAACGTCAGTCGCGCCAGGCTAGCGAGCGCCGACAGCAGGTAACAAACAGGAGAAGACGCGAAACGCCGGCCCGGCCCAGGCGGTGGTGCCAAGGGCGTTATCGAATGGCGATGCAGCTGATGCTCGCATAGGGACTTGTTTAACGCTCCTCATGAGCTTCAAGACGTCAGCTCCGGGTCGGCAACGGACACGGCGAGCCCGGCGTCAAAGAGGCTCCGGCTGCACGATCTCGCGAAGTTTGGCCGCGAACATTTCGCAAAGCTCGGCTGCTCGGAGATCGAAGGCGAATCTAGGCATGCCGTGCGTACGTTGTACGTATAAGGAAATCATCACTAAACGATTCTTAGCGACGGGCTAGCATGGAGTGGCTATCGTCATCGAAGGAGTCGCGAGCGTGCCTACCCTCATCGTTGCCAGGTTTGACAATCAGTTCGCGGCGGCCTCGGCTTCATGCAAGCTGCTAGCACGGGGTATGCAGCGCTCGCATGTGGTGAGCTACCTGAACGAAAGCGTGGGCAATTCCGCTGCAAGTTCAAGCGCACCCACATCGATCATCTCCCGCGTCGGCCAACCCGGCCATCGGGAGGAAAGGAGGGCCTCGGAACTTCGTTCGCCAAGCCACCTTCCCGCACCGGCGACGATGGGCCATGCCGTGCTCACGGTGGATGCGGGTGATGAAATTACCGCCGGCGAAGTTCGTCATATCTTGGAACGGGTTGGCGCAACGTCGATAGAAACGCTGGAAATGGAAGCGCCTATAGAGAATCCATTGATGTGGCCTGAGCACGCCACTGGTTTCCCGATTGATGTGGAGCGTGCCATTTGCGCCTCCAGGGGTAGCGAAGCCTTAGGGACACATATCCGGCATTAGCTGGATATGCCCTTCTACGGCGGCATCCTACACGTGCTAAGTCAAGGCCTTGCGGCGAGCATGGCTCACCACAAGGCTCGGTCGATTAGTGCTTAGTGGGCACGATCACCGTGTCGATCGCGTGGATAATGCCGTTGCTTGATGCGATATCCCGCTCCGTTATGTTGGCACCACCGATGCTGAGCTTGTCGCCGTCTTTCCTGACTGGCGCGGTTTGGCCCTGCATCATTTTCGGTGCGCTCAGTTTCTCCACCTCGACGGCCGATGTCCGGCCTGGCAACACGTGGTATTTCATCACGGAGATCAACTCCGCCTTGTTCTCTGGCTTCAGCCAGTTTTCCAGTGTGCCTTTCGGAAGTTTGTCGAACGCCGCATCCGTCGGCGCAAATACGGTGTAAGGGCCGGAACCTTTAAGAACATTTGTGAGTTCTGCCGCTTCTAGCGCTTTGCCTAACGTATGGAACGATCCATTGGCGGCTGCGGTATCGACAAGGTTTTTGGTCGGGGCACGAGTGCTATTGGAATCATGATTGGACATGGATTTGCCTATTGAGTGGTGATCCGCGTAGCGGATTTAGAGCGGACGAAGCCGCGACTCCGATGCAGACCGGAGAAGTACTCAGATGGCGTTTGGGAGAGGACCGCGTGGCTGAGACGCCTGCCAAGGAGGAGACTTTCTTTCCTGGCGCCGTCGCAGCATGCGCTTGAAGTTGTTAGGTGACGGTGATGTGTGAGGCGACCAAGAAACAACTCGGCCCATAGCCTGAAGACCTCTTACAAGCACGTAACATCAGAGAGCGCATGTTGGGTGTGCACCGGAGCCCTCTTGATTGGCTTCGGTTGCCTCAGCCTACGGTCTGCACTCCAACGCCACTGAGTTTCCTCCGATAACTTCGGAGCCGCCGTTTGATGCCCGCTTCTGACTTGCAGGATGCACGTCAATGCTCAAAGGCCACCTCCATGTACACGATCAACCAAACGAACTCGCTGTACTTCTTCCCGCACAAACTCACCTTTACGGCGATTGAAAGGGCCACGGACAGCGAGAAGCGCAATCGCTGGTTTCCTGGGAGTGACGCGTCTGTCTTGTTGTCACGCATACAATCCCTAGGCCAACGAAGCCCATCTCTATCCGATGCAGCTCCACCGAAGGTCGATGTTGACCAGCAAGATACGGGTGCCGACCACATCGATTGATGCGGGTGGCGGGCACATCAACATTGAAATCAGCGGCCGCTGATGTGTACCAGCCACGCTGGCCGGCCAAAGCTCACACGACACGGCTGGCTGAACAGTCACTCTTGAGTGTCCTGCCCGCGGTCGAGTCGACTGCACCGACTAAGCCCAGGCAAACGGACGTGTCCGGCCATGGCCAACCCTAAGGCAACCCAATGACGAGCGTTTCAGGCAAGACCGCCAACGGCTTCACCTATGATGCTGACTACGTGCACGCTAATTCCGATCGCGTCACGTGGACCGCAACGTACAGGCGAAGTGGCGTTTTCTTCGGCATGCGTCACGGACGCGTCAGTGAACTTCTAGGCGTTCCGAACGGTGAGGTCGATGAAGCGGTGAAGGACGATGTTGAATTGACATGGGGCCAATCGAGCTAGGAGCTCCTTAGCCTTACGCCCAACCCACCCGCGGCGATGACGATCATTGCGCGCCTTATTTTCAGGAGGCGGCGGGGCGGAACGCGTACCAAGGACCGAGTGGTCGCGACTAGCGCCTTGGGCTACATCGCTATAACTGCCGCAATAGCGGCCTGGACTGGGGCTGGTTTCACAGACACCGAGTTTAGGTGGGTGGACTGCCCCGGAGATTAAGGAACTTCCGGCCCATGATTGGCCTCCTTTCTCGCCCATCTCGACGTGCCGCTGGCGTTCGCCAACTGAATAAGTAACAGACGCAGCCGTAAGATGAACTTCCTGCACAGGGGCCCCTATGAATATGACGGCGAATCTCTATCCGACTGAGCAAGGCCAGCTCCGCTATCCAGCAACCAGCGGCTTTTTTGATATCGCCGAATTCTTTATGGTGCGCAAGGGAGCCGCTCGGCTCGTGCCGTGTCAATGTAGGACCAGTTGTTTTGAGCCTTGCGAAGGCGGGTGCGGCTGTCAGGCGTGCGCTTGGCGCTCAGCAGCGGATGGCCAACCATCAAAGAGAGACTGGTTGCAACATGGAGTGGCGGAATAGGGCGGGATAGCTGTGCTCGCTAGCCCACCGACCGCCACGCAGGCGTGCTCGTCCCCTGAGCTCAACCAATGTCCGCCCTCGATCGGAAGTGGGCGTTGCGGGGCTCCGAAATTTTGCCCGAAACAGGTCCGCCGGTTCCGGCCACGCGGTGGATTTCAGGTTCGCCATTACAGCGACTCGCTACATTGCACCTGGAGCACAACAGCCGCGACACATGACCAGGGATGCCATCTCGGCTCGCTGGCTACGTGGTCAAGAACGAGTATTCAGTAACGTCGCCAAACGCGCGCTCGTCCTTCTCGATGAGCCCTATGGGGACGGCTCCGCTTTCTATCACCTCACCCAAGGTGTCGATCTTTGGCGGTGATCGACCTTAAAGGCCACCATCGCGAGCCTACGGGACCCTGGCCGTACCAGGGGACTAGAGTCATGAGAATGTCTATTTGGGAGCGGGGCGGAATCCCTGTATCCAGTCAACAGCGGACATTTGTGTCACCTTGGAATCGAAACCCTCAATGGGCCATTCGAGGCCAGGGTGGTCCATCACGCCCTCAAGCCTCACCCTGACTACGAAGGTACGGACGACGCTGGCGCGAGTGAACGCATGCAACCTTTGCCCTTGATCGACCAGTGACCGCCCGCAGTGGCTCAGGATGTTTATTATCTGCGTCGGCGCGAACTGCCGATGGCGGCTTCATTCACGCCACTTGGCCTCCGGTATTCAAGGGGCGGCTCCATCAAGTCGTCCAAGACAACTGATCGCTTGCTATCTGGAGTATTCGTGCGTGCCGCTTGGTGACGGCGGCGCCATGTCATGGTTGAAACCGCGGGGTGTTTCCGCCCGACAGGAGGCATAGCAATGATGAAAGAATGGGTACTCGCCATCGTTTGCGGCATCGCCTGTACGGCGGCAAACGCCGGCGACGGGCTGGTGGGACAGGTCCGGCAATGGCGCTCGGGACATGAGTCGGCCGTGGTCCGGCAGCTTTCCGATTTCACCACGATCCCCAGCGTCGCCGAAAAAGCCTCCGGTCTCGAGACCATGGCCCATCGCTTGCAGGCGGAGCTTTCGCAGCGCGGGTTTCAGGCGCAGTTATGGCAGGGCGATCCCGGCGTGCCGGCCGTCGTCTATGGCGAACTCAACACGCCCGGCGCCAAGCGAACGGTCGTCTTCTACGCTCATTACGACGGCCAGCCCGTCAACCGCGCCGAGTGGGAGGCGGACCCGTTTACGCCGGTTCTGCGCAGCGGACCGAGCCCGAAGGCCGCGGCTCTCGACTGGGGTCAGCTGCGCCCACCATTCAATCCGGAATGGCGACTGTTCGGTCGCGCTGTCAGCGACGACAAATCGTCGATCGTCGCCTTTCTGCAAGCCTTTGACGCGCTGAAGGCTCTGGGACGAGCGCCGTCCGTCAACATCAAGGTGTTCTGGGAAGGTGAGGAGGAGCGAGGGTCACCGCACCTGGCCGACATCCTTCGTCAGCACCAAGCACAGCTCGCCGCCGATCTGTGGTTGATCGGGGATGGGCCCATGCATCAGTCACGGCGGCGCACACTCTACTTCGGTGCACGAGGTTCCCTTGACCTGGAGGCAACTGTCTACGGGCCGCTCCGGCCGTTACATAGTGGCCATTACGGCAACTGGGTGCCCAACCCGGCCTACCAGGCGGCGGAGCTGGTCACGGATTTACGCGCGCCCGACGGTAGCATCCGCATCCCAGGCTTTGATCACGATGTGCGTCCGCTGACAGCGGCCGAGCGGCAGGCCATCACGGCGCTGCCACCGGTGGAGCCGTCGCTGAAGCGGGAATTCGGTATCGCCCAAGGTGAGGGCAACGACGGCCTGACTGCGAGCACCATGCGCCCTGCCCTCAACGTGATCGGCCTCCAGGCTGGCGGCCCCGCCAGGGCGATCCCCGCGACCGCTGAGGTGGCGTTGGATTTCCGACTTGTTCCCGACCAGACGCCAGAGCACGTGCGCGAACTGGTGGAGAAACGGCTGCAAGACCTCGGCTGGACGGTGCTCCACGCAGAACCCGATGAGGCGACACGTAGCAGCAAATCCAAGCTGGTGAGGCTCGATTGGAACCACGGTTACCCCGGCTACCGCGGCGATATGAGCAGTCCCGTTTCGCGCGCCGTGCTGGCCACGGCGGAACGCGCCGCCGCTGGCCCCGTCGCCGTGTTGCCCATGATGGGAGGAAGTGTTCCGATTTATCTCTTCACCAAGATTCTGGACGTTCCGGCGATCGGCCTGCCCATCGCCAACCATGACAACAACCAGCACGCCGCCAACGAAAACGCCCGATTACAGAATCTGTGGGACGGCATAGAGACTTACGCGGCCATGCTCGGCGAGCTCAACTGGTAGCACCCGAGCGTGGGGCCCCCCGCAATCGAGCCGCCAACGCCGGGCAAGCGGGCACCTGCGAGTGCTGGATTGGCGGAGCATCATGCCGGCCGCGTCTGAATGCGGAAGGCTGGAAAGATCTTCTCGATTAGTGCCGACGCCCCTGATGTTGGGGGCGCCGCCCTTCCACTGATCCGGAACTATTACCAGCGCTGGTGAACGTGTGGCGCTATATGGCGCTCATAGACTTCACGGGCGTGTTGCATGGCCTCATCGGAGAGTGGCGCGAGGCTCGCAGCCGACGCGTTTGATGTCGCCTGCGCGGCGTTTTTACTGCCCGGAATGATGACGGAAACGGCCTCCTCCATGAGAATCCAGCGAAGCGCCAGTTGCGCCATGGAAGCGTCCACCGGTACAAGGCCGCGCAGTTCGTCGACCGCTTTCAACGCGATGTCGTAAGGCACGCCGGAGAACGTTTCGCCAACGTCGAACGCCTCGCCATGGCGATTGAAAGTTCGATGATCGTCTGACGGGAAAACCGAATCCGCGGACATCTTGCCCGTCAACATGCCGCTAGCCAGGGGCACTCGCGCTATCACGGCAACGTTCTTCTTTTGCGCCTGCCTGAAGAACAGATCGGCAGGGCGCTGGCGGAACATGTTGTAGATGATCTGCACCGACACCACGTGCGGATACTCAATCGCCTTCAGCGCTTCCTCGACCTTTTCGACCGACACGCCGTAGAAGCGGATCTTGCCGGCAGCAACAAACTCGTCCATCGCGTCGAACACTTCGGGACGGTAATAGACCTCCGTCGGCGGGCAGTGCAATTGCACCAGGTCGAGCGTATCGACGCCCAGGTTCGAAAGGCTGCGGTCGATAAAACCTGCGAGCTCGCGCTTGTTCATATAGCCGCTCGCCACATGCGGATCGAGCCGACGCCCGAGCTTGGTAGCCACGATCGGACGCTCGCCGCCTCGCTGCCGCAACACGTCCCGGATGATCCGTTCCGAGCGGCCGTCGCCGTAGACGTCTGCCGTGTCGATGAACGTAACACCGCTATCGAGCGCGGCGTTTAGCGCGGACTTGGCGTCGTCTTCGGCGACACTGCCCCACGAGCCGCCGATCGCCCATGCCCCAAAGCCGACTTCCGACACATGCCAGCCGGTACGACCAAATTTCCTCTTCGAAAGCGTCATTTAACTGCTCTTCCTATATTTTGCGACGTACGTCGTTGATGCGAATTCCGGTGATGGCTGAACGGTGTTCCGACCTGGCCTGAGTGCCCCGCTGGTGTTGAACATCGTGCCGCTAGGGCTCGGCTGCATCCGGCGGAGCTGGATGCGAATGCCCGCTTCAAGGCGGGAACGGTCCTTACGCCACCAAGCCTGGACGCACCATTCTCCTTCCATGCACCAAGGCCAGTCCAATGGCAGCATAAAGGGCATCGACGAGAAAGGCCTGTCAAACAAAGGCATCCGACATCGAATCGCTTATCACCAGGCCAGTCAGGGACTGGATGGCATCCACAATAAAGAAGACGGTGACCCCATGGGCCACAAGCCTCTTGGGAACGCGCCATAGAAACCAAGCGTAGGCGAGGCTCGCCGTTGCTCCGCGCTAAATGCTTTCTCAGCGCCTGGCTCGGCCATGGACGGGAAGTGCACCGTTTCCGCACAGTTTGTGCGACCGCTCATCCAAAATCCGGTCCGTGCTTCCAAAGCTCGCTCAATGGCTTTCGCGTGGGGCCGCACACAAGGATATCGGGGTGATCTCCGCTTTCTTCATTGACCAGGCCCAAAGCATTGCTCGTGTGGCCGGCAACGCGGCAGTTTGTGAAGAGAAGATTGGCGCGCTCGCGCGAATTTCCCAACACGATGAGTGTGGTGGGTGGCGTCTGCGGATAGCCGCGTAGCCAGCCGGAGTTGATCGTCGTGATCGGCATGGGTAGGTGATAGTGCTGACCCAGTAGAGCGATAGCGCCGTACTCGCCATAGTTACCCACGGCAATGCCAAGATTGGCTTGCTGTTCGGCGGGCAAGGCATCGCGAATAGCCGCCACGTGTGCGACGAGTTCATCCCAGCCGATTTCCTCGCGCAGGTCGGCGTTGTTTTTGAGCGCAAAGTCTCGCAACGGACCGCTCGTTGCGATGGGTACGATACGAAGCGTCGCATAGACGCCGACAGCGAAGACACCCGTAAACGCCAGTGTGGCAATCCCAACGCGCCACGCGGGACGCAGGGCGCGCAACCATCGCTCGCCTGTCACCGATCCCATGGCCAGCAGCATGGGGTAAGCGCCGCAGGTGTAATAGAAGCGCCCCTGTGCAAACAGGAACAGCAGCAGCGGCACCACATACATCCAGGCAAGCATGCGATAGCGGCGATCGTTGAAGTAGGCGAACAACCCCACTAGCCAGACAGGCGCGGCGAACAGATTGGCATTCAACAGGAACTGATCGCGCAGGAAACCGTCCGCGCGTCCCTGATGGACGTCGCGCGCATGGATGGCTTGCAGAAAATGGTAGGAAACGAAGTCGTGCCGGATGAGCCAGACGAGGTTGGGGAAAAATAAAAGTAGCGCGATGGCGCCACCGGCCCAGAACCAACGATTCACGACATATCGCCGTGCGTCGGTGAGCAGCACGCCCACCCATACGCCAGCGAGCGCGATCGCCATCGAATACTTGGTCTGCAGACCAAGGCCGGCGAGTATGCCAATCGCTACCCACCAGCGTGGCTCATCGTCACGCAACAGACGAATCACGCACCAGGCGATAAGCACCCACCACAACAAATCGAACGAGGAATACTGGAATTCCGTCGCCTGGAACATCGGCAATGGCGACAGCCCCACCGCGATGGCCGTAAAGGTCTGCGCCAACCGCCCGCCCCCCAGGTCACGAGCCATGAGGCCGCTGGCGAGAATCACCAGGACTTGCGCGAGCACCGAAAACAGTCGCAGGCCCACGAGTGACAGGCCAAACATCTTGAGGCCCAGGGATTCCAATGCGGCGGTCAGGGGCGGGTAAGGCACAAAGCCCCAATCCAAGTGCTGCGCATCACTCAGGAATTGCCATTCGTCCCGGTGAAAACCGTACTGCCCGTTGGTCAACATGTGGGCTGTGCCGAAGAGCACGGCAATGACCAGCACCGGCATGACGCTCCCCCGGTGGCCCGGCATGGCGTTCTGAACTGGAACACCGGTCGCACTCATGGACGCATCCTCGAAACAGGTCGACTGTTCGCCCGATGCCTATCCGCATCCCGGGCGGTGACTCTTTCACTCCGCCAAGATAGCCAATGTTCGGGTTGGGCCGGAAGCAGTCGTTTCAGGAACGCTGGACAGCGCTCGTTGACCCGATCAGATCGGGTGGTCGATCGACTTGGCGAGCGCGGTGAAAAGCTTCGGCCCGGCCTCGGTCATGTGCCAGCAGTCTTCCAGCCGGATGCCGAATTCGCCGGGAATGTAGATCCCCGGCTCGTCGGAAAAACACATGCCGGCTGCCAGCGGCGTGGCGTCGCCATGGACGAGATAGGGCGGCTCGTGGCCGTCCAGGCCGATGCCATGGCCGGTGCGGTGGGGAAGACCAGGCAGGTGGTAGCCGGGACCCCAGCCTTCCTTTTCATAGTAGGCGCGCACGGCGTCGTCGATGGCGCCCACCGGGGTGCCCAGCTTGGCAGTGGCCAACGCGAGCTGCTGGCCCCGCTTGACGGTGTCCCAGACCTTTCGCTGTTTCGCGGTCGGCTGACCCATCACCCAGCTGCGCGAGATGTCCGATTGATAGCCATGCACGGTGCAGCCCACGTCCATCAGGATGACCGAACCCTCGTGCAGGGTCTGCGGCTGGTGCGAGCCGTGCGGATAGGCGCTGGCCTCGTTGATCAACACGAGGGCGAACTCCGGCGCGCCGCCCAGGGCAACGGTGGCGCCATTCATCATGGCAGCGATCTCGTCGGGGCGCATGCCCGGGCGGACGTTGGCATGGACGTAGCGCAGCGCCGCCAGGGTGACGTCATTGGCGGTTTGCATCAGCGCGAGTTCGGCCGGCGACTTGATCAGCCGGACGGCTTTTACCAGGGCGTCGCCGGAGACCACACGGTAGGCCCCTGCGCTGGCATCGCGCACCCCGTCGACGATGAACAGGCGCGTGGTGGCTTCGAAGGCGATCGGGTCGGAGGTAACGCCGCGGTCGCGAAGCGCGCCAGCAAGGAGGGCGAACGGGCTCTCATGCTCATTCCATGGCCGCACATCGCCGCCCACCGCCAGCGTCTCGCGGATCGACGGCTCTTCGAAGGCCGGGGTCACCACGACGATGTCACCGCGGGCCGGGATCACGGCGGCCGTCGTACGCTCCGAGCGATGCCACTGGATGCCGGTGAAGTAGTCCAGGCTTGAGCCGGATTCCAGGATCAAGGCGCCGATTTTCTGCTCGACCATCAGCCGTTGCAGCTTGGCGATCCGCGCCTGACGCTCCTCCACCGAAATCGGCTTGGCGCCGGCGGTCATGGAGGCCAACCCGGCCAGCCCGGTAGGCGCAGCAGCTGCGGCCTGCGCCGACCGGCCGGCCAGCATAAGGGCGGTGGATGCGGCGGCGGTGGCGGCTACTGCACCAGTGAGAAAATCGCGACGACGCATGGAGACTCCGGACCGATGCCAAGGATGCTTCGGAGTATGAGGCTGGAACCGGCGACGCGACTACTGTCTGGCCTGGTGTCGAATCGCACTTGCGCCATCACCACGAACCAGTCCAGCACGCGGTGCTGCTCACCGCCTGCGCTCAAAGTGATACGCAGTGCCGCTCCAGTCGGACCCGACACGACCTATAAGGCGTGCGCGCTCGATCCAGTGGCGGTGGTTTGGCGGATCGTGGATGATTTTCGGTGTGTCTGCTTTTGACGGCGAATCCGGCCATGTGTCGCGTTGAGCGGCTGAAGTCGCGACCCGTAGCGGACGCTATTCGCTCGCCGATGTCGTTATACGGGACACGGGGCGTGGGCCCGGGCATTTGCTTGATCTGCATGGCGGGAGCGCCATCCCAACACGCGCTTATCAGTGCAGCGACTACCATGCACTTACATCCCCCGAGTGCACGCCATGTCCCCAGAGTTACCCCACCGCACGGTCGATGCGGTTCGATCTCCACCTGTGGACACCACCACCGATAGGCTGAAATTCAGTGGTGACAACACGTTCCATCGCGAGTTACGGCGGCGTGTCGACGATTATTTCAAGCAAAGCGGGCGCAAGCAGCGCGACAATGCTCGCATGTATCTGAAGACGGCGTTCATCCTCACGTCTTTCTTCGCTTCGTATGTGCTTCTTGTGTTTGTCGCGGCGACGTGGTGGCAGGGCCTGCTGCTCAGCCTGGTGCTTGGCATCGCCACGGCCCAGATCGGCTTCAATATCCAGCACGATGCCGGTCATCAGGCATATTCGGAGCGACGCTCGGTCAACAAGTGGATGGCCAGAACGCTCGATCTGGTCGGTGGCAGTTCGTACATATGGCATTGGAAGCACGCTCACTTCCACCACACCTACGTCAACATCGACGGCTACGACAGCGACATCAACCTTGGCGTCCTGGCGCGATTTTCGCCGCAGCAGAGGCGCTACTGGCACCATCGCTGGCAGCACATCTATCTTTGGCTGCTCTATGGCTTCACGGCCCTGAGCTGGCATCTACATGACGACTTCCGCGACATCTTTACCGCCACCATCGGCAAGCGCCGGATGCCACGACCGCGGGGCAAGGACCTGGTGATTTTCGTACTCGGCAAAGTGGTCTTCTTGACCCTCGCCTTCGGCTTACCTCTGGTATTTCATTCGATTGGCGCTGTCCTGCTGTACTACACGGTGGTTTCCGTCGTTGCAGGTTTACTACTCGCGCTAGTTTTTCAGCTGGCACACGCCGTAGAAGAAGCATCATTTCCGTCCCCGGATGAGCCGGGACGCATAGACACGCCATGGGCGATCCACCAACTCCAAACCACGGTGAACTTCGCGCGCGACAGCCGGCTGATCACTTGGCTGGTCGGCGGTCTGAATTTTCAGATCGAGCACCACCTGTTTCCACGCATATGCCACATCCACTATCCGGCCATTGCACGCGTGATCGAAACAACCTGCCTCGAATACGGGGTCCCCTACCATGCGAACCGCTCATTCGGCGCCGGTATCGCCTCGCACTATCGCTGGCTGCGGCGGATGGGAAGATCCGAGCCCTCCATCGCGGCGTGACTCGAATTTGATAGCGTTCGGGATTCCCCGGGGCTAGTCAAGTCGCGGAAATGTCCGCTTCAGTCGGGAGCGGGCATGTTGAACGCCTCTATTCGGTCGACGCTCTCAAGCGAGACTTATCGCTGCGAGTCCCTGCGGGTACTCATCTAATGCGAGATCCCGCTATGTTTGCTACGGATCGAAGCGGACGTTCCACGCACGCAAACGCACGAACTATCGTGCAAGTAGGGCCCATGTCCAGTAGATCGCGATCGCTAACTGCACGGCAAAGAAGAAAAAGCGAGTGTTGACCGCGAAGACACTCAAGGAGACGAGATGAGTGGTTGATTGGGCAACGCGGGCAAGCAGGAGCCACGGTGCCAACACATCAGTAAGCCCGGTACGACTGGTCACCATGGCTACAAGAAGAAGGCCGCCAGCGATAGGAAGGCTCTCGATGCAGTTGGCATGTGCCCGCGCCAGTCGTTGCAAAAATGGAGAGAGGTTCGCGTTGTCCGGCGTGAATTCATTGGACTTGGTGCGCCCGGAGACAACCAAATAAGAGCGAATGCCCTCCATGAGCACGAGCAAGAAGAGTGCCCATGCGATGAAGAGCGTCAGTACCAAGGCAGATGTGCTCATCGATCAACTCTCCTGCTTGCTGAAGCGAATGAAGATACCTTGCCAATCTGAGATGCTCTTTCCTGTATTCGACATCACTTTTCCACCTTTAGAAAAGCCGGTGTCGTTAGCCGAACTTCTAGTACTAACAAACGTATGCTTCGGGTTGCGGATTCAACCGGTCGATGCAACAAACTAACGACTGCGCAAGCAGCAGGGGTGTTGCGTTGACCGCTTGCACGAGTACCGAAACCTTCAAATGGGCCCCGACACTATTCGCTCGTTTCAAAAACAAAACGGGCGCGGCAGGGCATTACCCACCGCGCCCGCTGCCTGGCGTTGTGCCAGGGCCTCAGAGTTCCAGAGCCGAGATACGCGTCGCCCAGTTGCCCAGGGCACCGCGTGTCCCACCGCACTGGAACAGCGGAGCGGTCAAGTATTGGGCCAGGGTGCACGTCTGCGAGATGTACTCGGATGCAATCCAGATCTTGTTGCCGTCCACCACAGCCGCACCGTAGTCACCCCAACGCGGCCGACCACCGCCGAGGTAGGGGATGCCGGTAAAGCCGTCCCAGGGGCCTGCGCCCGGCCTGACGATATGGACGTCGCCGGCACCGATCTTCGCATCGAAGCTGGCATAACCAGCGCTTGGGTAGTCGTTGACGCCAACCACCGTGAACGCGATAACGCCGCGTCCGCCTTGCGTGACGGCTGCCGCGCCGTAGGTCAGATTCGCATCAGGCAGCGCTAGCGTGCCGTTGGCGAAGAGGCCGCCGGAGTGCGGATTGATGACAAAATAGTTGATGCCCGAACCATGGCTGCCGTCGTTGAGCAAGACGTCGGTATCCAACGTCCCCCAGAGTTTGCCGTTGGCGAAGCTCACCTGCTCCATGCGCGAGTCATTCACCGCCAAGTCGCGCGGCCCCGGGTAAACGATGCTCGGGTAACCGAGTAGCGATGCACAACTGGGTGTGGCAAAGCAGTCAAGCAAAGGCGTACTGCCTGGCTTCTGATGGGCCAGACTGGTCGGCACGGCGTATTCCTGCACGGTCAGCGGCGAGACGTCGAGCGCTACCGCCGTGGGCATTTTGTCGATAGCCTTCGTATTCGACACCGACCATAGCCAGACGGTGCTCGACGTACCCGAGTCGTAGAACACGGCGTCGGAACTGAGCAGGTATTCGGTGCCACCGTGAGCATCGGCAAACTCCCCACCGGTCGAGATGGCCGGGATCACCGCGAACGCGGGTGCCGGAATGCTCGGATCGCCACCGTTGAACAGCACCACATTCGGTGACGCAGCGCCCTCCGCCAATGCATCCTTGGAGATCACGTAAATCTGCGCGCCGTAAAAGCCGGCACCGAACAACGAGAACTCGTTGGTGGTCAGGAAGATTGCATGGGCGTCAGCGCCGATATGGGGGTAGTCGCCCAGACAGAACCCGCCCGCACAGCCGTGATCCGGCGTGCCCTGCGTGCCGTTGTTCTGTACCGGCAAGTGGTAGATGTTCCAGGCACCGGTGGGATTGGAGGTCTGACTGACCGCGATGTCCAGGTGATTGGTGCCAGCCAGGGCCGACGTCGTACCAATGCGATCGAGCGTCAACACGATCTGGAACCAACGCCGCGTGTCTGCATCGTAGTAACAGGAAGGGTCGGTGATGCTTGGTCCGTACGCACCCGTGCCGCGATTGATCGCGTCGGGGTAGCCGTAGAACGTGTTGAGATCGACAGGCCCGACAAGCTTGTTGCCGAAGCTGTCATAGATCGCCAAGACGTCGTTGACGCTCTCCATGACGAAGCCGTTGCCCGTGCACAGCCCTTGGTCGGGCGGTTCCACCGAGAACTGATTGCCGCCGTTGGCGTAACGCTGATCGTGGAAATCGAGTCCATCGAAGCCGCCAAGGAATTCAGGGTGCGACTTGGCACGCTTGCCATGCCCCATGCCGTGGCCACCGCCATGCCCGTGGGCAACGCTGCGATTGACGATGGGTTGCGGTCCGAGGTCGTCACCCGAATCGGCATCCCCGCCGACCATCGCCGGATCCAGTTCGAGGCTTGTTATCGGTGCCCCGCCAAGCGGCGTGGTCGTTGGTACCGTGGTTCCCCCTCGTTGCAGTACGAGGGTCGTGGGAGGCGCAGCCAAGGCGCAGGTAGCAAACGCCATGGCTGCCACTGCAATAAGCAGTCGAGTATGCATAACACGGGTCTCCTGTTCGTTTCGTTAGGTGACCGCGCCCCCTGTCCAACGCTGATATCGGTCGCGCCGATAAGCGTCTGCGCAAGTACGCATATTTGAATATGCGTCGATCGACCATACGCGCATTCGCAATAGCTTGCCATTAGCCCAAAGAAATGCGTTCCCCTCGCTAAAAATAGAAAGGAATGCGCAAGCTTTGGAATGAAAATGATTCGCAATTATTAAATTGAAGCTTGCCTAAACCAGCCTCAGGCTCAATTTCTATCCACCACCACGGGCGTCGGGCCAGAAATGGCGCCACCCGACTTCTCTTTACCGGGCGTCATTGATTTCGGAATGTTGGGCGAACAATCCATCGTAGAGCGTTTCAATGTTGACGACTCTGCCGCCCACGACGGTAATGATGATCGTCCTTCCGTCTTGCGGGTATTGCCATTCCTCGCCGGTGGCAAGTTGGGTACTTGGCAAACCGCCGGACTGCACTTGCTTGAAAGCGCGTATCGACGGCTCACTCATCAATTGCAGTACTCGTGCTGCGCTGTCGCCGATGATTAGCACTTTGCTGCCAACGCGTAGTGAGGTCGCTGCGTGAATAGTCATGCTCGCAAAGAACAAACAATAAAATCATGTAGCGACGCATAAGGGACACTTCTTGGTGACAGATAAAACTTCCGGGGCCCGACCACATCGAGAGCGCCTGGTGATTGGATCAACTGTCTTTAACCCGATTGGTTTTTCAAACCGAGTGTGCGTCGCGGCAGTCGCGACTTCATCGGCGTGCATCAGGAGCAGTCTCGCGCATGGTGTGAGAAGCACGTCGTTCTGCATGAGCTGATTTTCGTGTGGGGTTAAGTCGAATGCCGTCATCCATCGGCCAAGGTGTGTCGCCTCAGCGACTGGCCCGCTCAACGGCTCTGCTTGTTGAAATAGACGCTACCGCGAGCAGGAAGTGGGATCAGGCTGAGTTTCCTGTCACTGCCGTGATCGGCTGGCGGGAAATATCGCAACCTGACCCTGTCATTCCATAAGCCGCCACCGCCTAGGTGGCTTTCACGTTACCCGCTATGCTGGGCGAGCACGGCGCGGGGGCGCCGATCTTCGGGGGGAGAAACACTATGACGACACGATCCAAGGGCCCGGCGGCCGGCTTTGGCTGGCTGACGAACGGCATCCGCGTAAGCTTCCGCCATCCGAAGCCGTTGCTCGGAGGTGCGGCCTTGCTGGTGGTGGCGTGCCTGTTGCCGACGCTGATCACATTGCCGATGCAATTCCACGCGATGCGCGCCGGCACACCGCAGAGCCCGGCAACCTTTGGTTGGATCATGGCGATCTCCATGCTGCTCGGTCTGCTGATCGCGCCGCTCTACGCGGGCTATCTGCAGGTCGTCGATGCAGCCGAACGTGGCCTGCCGGCCCGCGCGCGCGACATCTTCAAGCCCTATCGACAAGGCGAAGCATGGCGCGTGATCGGCCTCGGGCTGGCGATCGGTGTGATCTACGTCGCCGTGCTCGGCATCGTTATCGCCGCGACGGGAGGCGGCATCGCCGGCTGGTACATGCAAGTGCTGACGGCACAGGCCACCCATCAGCCACCGCCGGGATTGCCCAACGGCTTCGGCATCCTCATGACACTTTTCACCGTGCTCGGCCTTTTCATGCTGGGTTTCTATGCGATCAGCCTTGGCCAGGTCTCGCTGGGTCATCGCAGCGTGTTCGGCGCCATCGGTGATGGCATCGTGGGCGCGCTGAAGAACCTGCTGCCGTTGCTGGTGTTTGCAGTGAGCCTCGCCCTTGTCTGGATTGTCGTAATCATCGCCTTCGCGCTCGTGGCCCTTCTACTTGCCCTGCTTGGCAAGCTCGTCGGCCCATGGCTGATGTTCGTGCTGATTATTCCGCTCTATGTCGCCCTGGTGCTGGCAATGTTCGCGGTGATGTTCGGGGTGATGTATCACCTGTGGCGTGATGTGTGTGGTGACGACATCGTGCCCGACATGGCCCCGGCGATCGCCGCCTGATCGGCGCCATCTCCGAATAGACCGTGGTGTGCGTGCTGGCGTGACCGCGCAAGCGGCTCTCGTCAGCAGCACCTTTGGCGGTAGCGTGCCGATTAGTTGGCGCTACCGTGCAAGTTCGGGTGCCGCTATTGGCCAGGACACGCGCCACCGCCTGGATGCCCATGCACAATCCGGCGATACCGGCGGAGCGCAACTTGTCGCCATCCTTGGCGAGCGCCGGCGTCCAGAACGGACGGCCAAGTGGATTGGTAGGACGTGTGACGCGGTTCGGCGCGAAGGGACGTGCGGCTGCCGTATGATCGACCGCAGCCATGATCAACTCCTAGTGTAAGTTGGTTGTGGTCAGCGGGCCGTCTGGGTTGCTGCCCTTTCGGCCCGCGTTACTTCACTTGTGGCGAAGCAAGGTGTCGGCGGACAGAGTTGACACTTCGCAGCCGCCGACCGACGGACCATCGCACGCGGCTCAAGCCGCGTCCGTCCGGAGAAGTCCCGCGCATGGCTTGAGAAGCGCTGCGTTTTACGTCGCGCAGCAGCGGGCTTTCGCGTTGGGGTTAGCTGTCATTGGCGTCAGTTATCTGTGGGGGCGTCGAAACACAGCACCGTCCGCTGCAACCGGTTGTCAGGCCTCCATGTGCCCTTGGCGCCGTAGGACGACATGCGTGGCTTTCTCCGACGCTACGGATTCAACGCATTCGTATCCCATAGCCCGCAGGTCAATCCCTTCGAACAGCGGCTCTCCCCGGCCGAGCAGGACCGGCGAGATAGCCAAGTGCAGCTCATCGATGAGGCCCTCACGAAGATACTGTCGGATGGTGTCCGGCCCACCGCCGATCCGCACGTCCATGCCCCCGGCGGCCTCGCGTGCACGCTCGAGCGCCTCGCGAATGCCGCCCGTGATGAAGTGGAACGTCGTGCCACCTTCCATCGCGATGGGGGGACGAGCGTGATGGGTCAAGATGAAGACGGGACCGTGATACGGCGGGTTGTCTCCCCACCAGCCTTTCCAGTCGGTGTCCTGCCACTCCCCACGAATGGGTCCGAACATGTTCCTTCCAAGAATCCAGGCCCCGACATTCTGAAAGCCACGGGCGGCGAAATCATCGTCAACGCCGGTCGTGCCGCCGTCCTGGCCGAACAAGCCCCGCCGGAACGTACGTGTTGGGACTAGCCACTGGTGCAGCTCCGTCCCGCCAACGCCGAGCGGATGGTTGATGTCTTGATGAGGGCCTGCTCCGTAGCCGTCGAGCGAGATGGTGAAACCGTCAACGCGAACTCGTGTCATCGCTTGCCTCCGTTTAGACGCCTAAAATGCCTTTCCTAACGACCTGCGGCCCCTTTAAGTGGGCATCCGTGCGTTCAATAGTCCTTGAAATGAATCGCGGCGTGCGACCCGTCGCAGAAGGGTTTGTTCTTCGACTCCCCGCATCGGCAAAGCGTGACGCGATTACGCACCTCATACTGGAATCCGTCGGCGGCGACGACGGGGATGCCTCCCCGCAACCACAGCGGGCCGCTGCACGCCTCCACCGGGTCCTCAAGGAGACCGATGGAAATCGGTAACGCGCTTTCGACCGGCCGCCCCGTCGCCCTATCCCAAGCCACCAGGCGTCCGGACGGGCACTGGTTGACCTGGCGGATGAACTGCGCCCTCGCCTGAGCGTTGTCGGTCTCGACCACCTGACTCCAGACGTTTCCGTTGGGATCGCAAAACCGAGCGAACGCGCAGAGGGTTTCCGCATCGGCAAGGTCATCCACGGGCCCGTTCACGACCCGCGCTTGATCGAGGTATGGCCGCCGGTCGGCGGTCTCGGTCCCATCAAAGCCAACTTTCTTGTGGGAGCCATCGCAGAACGGCTTCGACTGCGACCGACCGCAACGGCATAGCGCATAGGTCGGTGGGTGATCGATCGGCGGGCCTTCCTTCCAGGCCTCAGAGCCTCCATCGGCATCGGCGACAACGGTTTGTTTCGCCAGCGCAATATCGCCAACGACCAGATAGGGGCCATTCTTGGAAACGGTCACTTGAATGTTCGCGCTTGCCGGTGCCATGCGATTCACTCCTCCTGCCCTGGCTAATTACCATGCCCCTACGCCCGGATGGACGGCGTGAATTTGAAATGGGACCGAGGGCAGAGGGTGATATCGCGATCGATTCGACACGTGTCCCGACGCAGGATCTTGCCCGTTTTGCACGCGACGTGCAGGGCCCTATAGTGCTCAAAAACTGAGACCACCAAGGAGTGATATGAAGAAGATGGCGCTGCTTTCCGCTGCGGTCTTGTCCGCTGCCGCCTCCCTATCAGCAAGCAATGCATACGCCGATCAGGCCGCGTCCATTGCCGTGGCCACGTGGTTTCTCAATGTGGTGCACGACCACAACGGCAAACAGTTCTGTCCGTCCGCCGCCACCACGATTGGTCAGCTGGCCGATGCCGTAGAGACCTACGCCAAGAAGCATCCCGATCTAGATGACGAGATCACCGACGCGGTGGCCATCCAAGCGCTTGCCCAAACCTATCCCTGCACGGCCGGCCGTGTGGCAGCAAATTCATCGCACGGCCAGGCGACGAACTGAAGCCGTTCGCATTCGATCCAAGGCGGGCACTTTCCATGCGCTGGCCTTTGGCCGAAATTCCGGTAAAGCGGGATCGGGTTCACTTCCCACCGATTCAAGAAGTGAACCTGACTCCGTTCTTTGCGCACAGCTCTGCAACACGTTCGATGGTTTCGAACGTTTCTTCTTTGGCAGCCGCACGTCTTCCTGCCCCCGTTGGTTCAAGGTATCTCCAAGGCACGCCATCGGCGCTAGCCATCAACTAATTGGAGAAACCAACATGTCTCGACTCATCAACAAAGTTGCCCTGGTGACCGGTGCCAGTTCAGGCATTGGCCGAGCCACGGCAAAACTGTTTGCTGCCGAGGGTGCCAACGTTGTGATTGGTGCGCGCCGTCAGTCGGAGCTCGATTCCCTGGTGAAGGAAATTGAGCAGGCCGGCGGCCAGGCCGTTGCGCTGGCGGGCGATGTGCGCTCGGAGGCCTATGCCAAGGCGCTCGTCGACCTGGCGGTGACCCGCTTCGGGCAATTGGATGTCGCCTTCAACAATGCGGGTACGTTGGGTGAAGCAGGCGCGAGCACCGAGGTCAGCGAAGCGGGCTGGAACGAGACGCTGGCGATCAACCTCACGGGCTCCTTCCTCGGGGCAAAACATCAGGTCGCGCAAATGTTGAAGAACGGCGGCGGCTCGGTGATCTTTACGTCCACCTTTGTCGGTCATTCCTTTGCGTTCCCTGGCGTGGCCGCCTACGCGGCCAGCAAGTCGGGTCTCATCGGACTCACGCAGGCGCTGGCCGCGGAGTTTGGCCCCCAAGGCGTTCGCGTGAATGCCGTGCTGCCTGGCGCCGTGGACACGGACATGTATCGGGATATGAACAACACGGCCGAATCCCAGGCTTTTGTCACGAACCTGCATGCGCTCAAGCGTGTTGCCACCCCAGAAGAACTGGCCCGCTCCGTGCTCTATTTCGCCTCGGACGACTCCGCCTTTGTCACCGGCACGGCATCCCTGGTGGATGGCGGCGCGTCGATCACACGCACTTAAGGCGCACTCCCTAGCCTCAAAAGGGACCAGCCTCAAAAGAGGCGGAGGTGGTTATACCCACCTAATGACCTCCGCCCCTTTTGTTCTGAGGCTCAACACGGCAACTCGATGATCTTTAGGGGGGCGTAAAATGGAGCGGAAGGTCACCGGACCAGGAGACACGTATGCGCTATCGACTTGCCGCCGCGGCCCTGGCCATCGCGGCGATCTTCAGCATCAGCCCCAGCGCGAACGCCTTCCAAGTAGGGGCTGGCCGGCGGGTGCGGGTAGATAACTACCGCGTGGAACGCGATGTCCGTCCAGGCAGGAATTGGGTCGTCGGAAGGGCCGTGAACATCAGTGGCCGCCGATTGCGTGATGTGCGTGTTCGATTCCGTGTCTTCGACGCCCGCGGCCGGCAGATCGGCTGGGCATCGGACGGGATCATGGACATGCGGGCCGGACAGAGTTGGCGCTTCCGTGCGTCAGCGGCAGGCAACGTCAGTCGCGCCAAGTTTGCCAGCGCCGACGGCAGGTAACGCATAGGAGAAGACACGCCCTTAAAAGGGATGGAGGTCATCTGGCGGACTTAACCACCCGCGTCCCCTTTGCCTGTCAATCGACGATGAAAAGCTTGGCGCCCGTCGCGGTGGACGATCGGTGGGCCGCGTCGCCGTAGCCGGAAACCTGATAACTCATGCCGGGCGTGAGAACGAAACGACGACCGTCTTTCAGTTCCGTGTGCAGCTCGCCTTCAAGCACGTAGAGCCCATGGCCGCGCTCGCACCAGTGATCGGCGAGATACCCCGCGCTGTAGTCGACCAGACGCACGCGCGTACGGGTGGTCGAAGGTAGTCAGTGTGCACCCACGCTCGGGGCACCCGCTGGCGTCGACGACTCAGCTGCCGCGCGCTTGGGCGTGTCGAGAGGGCACCATGTCTTGAGGCGCCTGCCCGCACGAAAAAGATCTATGCATTCACGCATCTCGGCCTTGAAGGCCAGATCAGGCGTATCCACCGGGCAGCCGTACGGCAGTGGTTTGTCTGCCTTGTACTCGGCGATGCAGCTCGAAAGTGGCGGCACCGCGGTCGGATTCGGATTGTCGGCCAGGGAATGCGGCGGCAAGTTGAGGCGCTCATCGCTATCCATGGGCGAAGCAGGTGGCGGTGGTGCGCTGCATAGCGGGTTGAAAGCCGTACTTTTCTTGGCGGGATCGCAGACGCTCTTGGCCATGTCCTTGATCACATCGCCTATATGGCGCCCCACCGCACCACCGGCAGTCTCGTTCGGTGGCGGGAAATATTTTTCGAAACGGGTGGCCTTGTAGTGCATCCGGTTGCTGTCGTGCTGCATGATCTGACGATCGTCCACAGGCTTGGGCGTTTCGGCGTTGGCGCTTGCTGTTGCCGAGGTCGCCTCCGTCGCGGACGGTAGTCGCACCGAACCATCTTTCGCGAACAAACTTGTGGCGGTCGGCGTGGCCACGGAGGCCGCCGGCGCAGGGGTCGCCGCATGATCCTGCACAACCATGGCGTCACGACGGGACGCCTCGTGCGTGGCTGGGCTAACGCGGGCAGTCAGCACTTGCCGCGAAGGCAACAACCTTTCGGGCGGCGCGGGTGGCTCAGGTGGCTGCGCGGCGCGCGGCTTGCTGGAATGATCGATCAGACGCACGATCAGCGCCTTATCGATATCGACTTTCACCACGGCAGGATGCCGCGGCTTGGGCTGCATCTCGTACCACAGTGACAGCGCGAACAGTACGTGCAGTACCGCCACCAAAGTCAGCGCTAGCGCCAGCGCCCGGCGCGTTAGTGGCGGCTGCCGCCAGCGCCTGCGACCCAAGGTCGCGCGCGTTTCGCTGTCGAGTAATGCCAGGCCGCGCGCACTATCCCCCTCCTGTCGATCACGAACCTGCGCGGAACCCTCCATCACACCCCTAAGTCAAGCCAATTACTCGCACAAACATACGCATGCCATCAGCGCGTGTTGCGACAAGCCTGAGTAGACAGCTTCTTTCATCCAGGGTTCCTCTGATCAAGCAGTCAGAAGAAGCAGAAGTCGGGGATGGCCCAAAGTCATTGCCCCCTTGATTCCCGCTATTTTCTTGTTCCCCCGCTTTTCCCGGCGCCTAATCGACGATGAAAAGCTTGGCGCCCGTCGCGGTGGACGATCGGTGGGCCGCGTCGCCGTAGTCGGAAACCTGATAGCTCATGCCGGGCGTGAGAACGAAACGACGACCGTCTTTCAGTTCCGTGTGCAGCTCGCCTTCAAGCACGTAGAGCACATGGCCGCGGTCGCACCAGTGATCGGCGAGATAGCCCGCGCTGTACTCGACCAGACGCACGCGCATATCGCCCATGGCAAACGTCCGCCAGCGCGCCTCCCCCGTTTCGCCGGGATGTAGGGTGGGCTGCACATGCGACCAGTCAGTGAGTGTGAACGGCAGGGCGGGGATCTTCATCGAGGGGATTTCCTGGGCGCGTATATTCCCAATAACACAACCTGGCACCTTCTTTTCGATAGGCGATCACCATGCCCCTATTCCACACTCGGAAAATCGAAAGCCGCGCCGATTGGCTTGACCCGGACGGCATCAAGATCTACACGATCTCCGCGGCGAACCAGCCGGTGGACAGACAGGCCTATACGGCCCGCCTAAACGTGCTCAAAGGCGAGAAGCGGGTCGCCTGGAGCATCACCCCGGCCTTCGTGATCTGCCATGACGGTGCCAACGCCAGATACCTGATCCTCGCGTGGTGGGGCAACGACAACGAGCTCTTTATTTCCGTTTCCGCAGAGACGGCGTCGGGCTGGGTCGAGGATTCGTCCCGCTACGCTGTCTGCCTGTGGGATCTGGAAGTCATTTGGCACGAACGCAACGTCTTCGTGGACACGATGTACTGTCCAACGCCAAAGTTGGATGCGTATAGGGAAAGGCGAATCACCAGCGACTGACACGTCGGCAAAGGACGTTTTGAAAAACAGTACCGGTCCGGCTTGATGAAGTCAGCCTGGCCAGCAAGGCAACCTGGTGACCGTTCCTGACAAGCCCTTGGACGACGACGGCCCTGTCATATGGACGCATATGCCGCAACGGCATTCCCTGACAGGCGCCGAAGCCAGCCTTTGCTACTTTCGGACTGTCACTCGCGGCGTTCTTTGGTATGGGGCTACGCGAGTGACCATGGCAGCAATGTCATGAGGCGCGGGCCGCAGGTGTTAGAGCACCCACGACCCGCTAACCATCACCAACTAGACGAGAGTTGATCATGGCTGTCCACGATCATACGGCACCCGCACGCCTGTCTTTTCCCTCCTTGGGTGACCCGTTCGCCGCCTCGCCCGCCTCCGGCCCACCGGCGCACCGCCCGCAGGCGCACCCGCCACACGGCACGACCTTCGACGACGTTGCGCTGGCGCATTACGCGCTATCGCGACTGTGGTTTGAGGACGAGCGGTAAGGAAGGGCTAAGGCAATTCACCCCAGCGCCAGGCCCCTGATAGGGCCACTCCCAACGCCTTTCAGGGACGGAGTGGCCATGGCGATCCAGTGCCTTGAGCAGTACGCCACGCAGCTCAGCGACGAGCGAGCGATGAACGGGTAAGCGCGTCCTTATGATCGTTTTCGCGGTGCATCGGCTGGTTGGGCGATGCACCGCACCTTGGTGACGACTTACCTTAAAAAAGGGCTTTGCCCTACACGGATAGCCGCCAGCGCTTATTCGTCGATCAGCCGTGTCCTACGCAGATGCGTCTGCAACCACCAGCATCCTCAACGGAGTTGATCATGGCTCAAACCGATCACCGGCAGAGCGCTCACCCGGCTCCAAAACTGGGGTCAGATTCCACTTTCCTGGCCATCCCATTGGCACCGGAATGATCACTCCGGAAAGTGCACTCTGAACCGGGTTTTTCTCAGCCCTACGACAACCACTAACTATCGACAGCGCGACTATGTGGCCAGCCCTGCGGCTATCCTTGCTTGAAGATCTGCTCCTACGCGCCTGAAGCCCATCAACCGTGCAACAGTTCGAATTAGGTCCGCATCGCCGCCCCCGGCATTGTCGTCGCGGGCAATCTTCAGGGCCGCCCTGATCTCTAACATAGAGATGCTGTCCGCCTTGATTGTTGCCCCGGTTTCCGCAGAGCGATCGCGCACCGGAGGCATATCAGCCTGAGTCTGGGTATACCAAAAGTTCCCATCAGTCAGCAGATCGGTATTCCCGCGTCGGGCGAGTGCAAGCGCCGCGTGGGTGGCTGCCAGAATACGCGAGCCTGCCTTTTCCCTTGCGAAACTTGCCGCAACTCGTCTCGCAACCTCTTCCACATGGATCGGCCCTTCAGCGCTCACGATTTTCTGAACCAGTTCCGCAAGCACAGACACAGGTGCCTCATGTGGTTCGCAAGTGCTTCTCACCGGAACCACTGCCCGCTTATAGGGCGGCATCTGCCGCTCCAAAACTGGGGGCACTTCCATGGCAGTAGCCTCCGGTTTCGCCGATGCAGCAGGTTCAGAACGACCCTGATTGGCTCCTTCGATCCGCAACCCCTGTTCCAAGCTTCCGCGCGCGTCCGATAGCACCGCGCGCAAGCGTTCGATTTCCACGCTTCGGTTGTAAAACCAATCGGTGCTCCAAATGCGGTGGAAGCGCCAGCCAAGGTGTTCGAGTACATCTTGGCGCAGTCGATCCCGCTCCCTCGCCCACAGCGCGCTGTGATAGGTGGCTCCATCGCACTCGACGGCCAGAATGTAAGCCCCTGGCTTGTCTGGGTGCCGTATACCGAGATCTATACGAAATCCTGCCGAGCCGACCTGCGCATCTGCCAGGAAGCCAAAACCTCGGATCACATCGGCGACATCTTCCTCAAAGGGTGAATCTGCATCCGCCCCGGTCGGAGCGCTGTCGTCCAAGCGTCCCGTTCTTGCGAAATCGAGAAAACGCTTAAGAATGCGCGGACCCGCCTGCGTCGTCCGACTAAGGTCAATGTCGCTAGGATCAAAAGACGCGAAGACCTCGCAGCGGATGCGGGCGCGGGTGAACAGTACGTTGAGGCGCCGCTCGCCACCCTCGCTATTGACGGGACCGAATATCATGCTGGTCAGTCTGCCGCCTGCGACGGACGGGCCATAGCCGACGCTGATGAGAATGACGTCGCGCTCGTCCCCCTGCACGTTCTCGATATTCTTGACGAATAGGTCTTCTTTTTGCCCCTCACGCAAAAAATCGTCGACAGTGGCATCGTGCCGCCGCCTCTCCTCGAGCAAGAGGGTGATGAGGTTGCGCTGGGCAAACGAGAAGGTGACGATACCGAGCGATTGTGATGGATTCAGCCGGGCGTGCTCTGCAACGCGATCAACGATGGCATCGCCTTCTTTGCGGTTATCCCGCTTGCCACCTTTGTCATAAACGCCGTCTACCCTTGTGAAACATAGCCCATAGGCCGGGTCCTTCTGTAATGGTGATGGCGGCAGGACAAGATCATCTTCATAAAACTCGTGGTTGGATACCTCAATCAACGACGGATCTCGCGAACGATAGTGCCATTTCAGCATTCGTCTCGGCAGCCCACGTGCCTCGCAGAGAGTAAGGATACTTTCCATGTCGCCTACTTTTGCGGCACCTCCAAGCAGATCAGGGCCGGCATTCTCGTCATCCCCCTCCGCCTCATCTTCGTCATCGGCCATTAGTCGATCGAAGAAAGAGGATGGAGGAAGTTGCTTAGTGTCTCCGACAACCACAATCTGACTGGCGCGCGCGATGGCCCCCAACGCATCCTCAGGGCGAACCTGCGACGCCTCGTCGATTACCAAAAGGTCGAAGGAAATGCTTCCCGGCGGCAGGAATTGCGCCACCGAAATCGGGCTCATCAATAAAACTGGCTTGATCCGCTGAATTGCGGTTCCGGCGTTTTTAAACAATCGGCGTAGTGCCATATGAGCGCGCTTTTTGGCAATCTCGCCGCGAATTACTCCCATTTCGCCCAGGGCGCCTTGCGGCATTTGCCCGAGATGACCAGCAAGGATGCTGGTCACATTGTCCTTAAGGCGCTCTCGCTCCAGTCTGACAAATGTCGCAACCAGATCATGCCGCCGCTCATGGGCAAGCCCGCGCAGGTCCGAGTTTTGGGCAAGCGCTAGTTTCCAAAGGCTTTCCGCGCGGGCATAGCGCAACTCCGCACTCGCACTAGCGCCATTCAGAACACCGAGGCGCATACGTTTTTCCAACTCGGACAAGCCCGCCTCAATCAGCGTCTCTTGCAATCGAGCCTGTTTTGCCCATGACCCATATCGATCGGTTGCTTCGGCCATTTTGCCGAAGCACATACCCATTGCAGCCAAGTCAACCGATGCAAACTGCTCTTCGCCCAGAACAGCGAGGTCCAGATCGAGCAGCTTCACAACCTTTTGAACGGCATTGCTGGCGACCGGCGCTGCTTCCTGAAGTGTCCGCCGCATCGACGCAACCGCACCCGCTTCGCTGGCTAGGTCGACCGCTTTGTGCCATGCCATCTCGACTGAAATTTCTGACAAGCGAGCACACCAGTCAGCAATCGCCAGCAATTTTGCAAAGTCACTCTTGTCATCCCGCCACGCATCGCCTAGAACGCGGCCGCAATAATCTCGGTCGGACTCCCAATTTGTTTTCAGCCCTGCTATCGCCAATAGATGATCTACCCGCTCTACCCTTTGAGAGGCGTTTTTTGGCAAGCCTTCCCGCAATAGCCCTGCCAGCTCGCGCGATGCGCCGCGATAGCCGCTACTCCAGCGCGCAAAGAACGAATGGATACCTGCCGCCAGCCGGCCACGCAATTGCTCAGCGGAACTGGCAAATGCGGACTCCACAAACACAGTGGTGGCTTCGTTGTAGGCCTTGCGCCAGTTGGCTCCGGCCCGCAACGCTTCCTGAAGACGGGGAATATCGGAAGCTCCGAGAACCGCACGGGCAACGTCTGAACCGTCGGCCGGCAGTCCCTCGAGACGCTCCAAGACATCCGCCATGTCCGCGACAGCCTTGAAAGTGTTCGGGCCAGCAGTGCCCAACGCCTTTACGGGGGCGCGCATGGCGGTGGCAAGCGCGGCAACGCTATCCCGCGCAAGGGAAAGCATGGAGGCTAGCCGAGCCAAATCCACTGGCTGAAGGTCAAGATTGCGCGAACCCTCGAAGGGATTCGACGTGCCGCGCTCACCGGCGCCTAACATGGCACCGTAGTCTTCAATGACCGCCAATAATTGGACCTCGGCCTCTCGCGACATGGAACCTAGGCATTCTGCCTCGAGGCTGGGAGGTGGACAGTCATTGCCAATGAACAGCGATTGGCGGCCAAGCACGCTGTACGCAGTCTCCCCGGTATTGCCGATGGGGCGATGCAAAGTTGCCGCCAAACCGTTCAGCCGGTCTCGAGTTTCCCTGAGGGCTAGTGGCGCCCCAGGGACCCCGGGCACCACGTTCGCTTGCGACAAAGTGCGCGCCAGTTCTCCGAGAACGGATTTCTTGTTCGCGCCCCTGGAATGCAGTTCGAGGCATACATCGCCAAGCCCCACCTTGACCAGCCGATCGTGCACAACCGATAGCGCCGCCATCTTTTCGGCAAGGAACAAAACCCGCTTACCCTCCTTGACGGCCGCCGCGACAATATTGGTGATGGTCTGCGACTTACCCGTTCCCGGCGGGCCTTCAACCACTAGATTGCGCCCGGCGCGAACCTCTTCAATGACTTTGGCCTGTGAGGCATCGGCGTCGATAACGTGAAACAGCTTTTCCGGTGGCAGCACGTCATCCAGCCGGTCGCTAAGTTTGAACAGCGGCTCTTCGGGTTCGAAGCGCTCGTAAAGCAACCCTTTGATCAGCCCGTGAGCGGCTAGCGCATCACCCTCCCAGCCGCCGATGTCCAGGTCGCGATACATCAGCAGTTTGCTGAAACTGAAAAAGCCAAGCTGGATAGCGTCGGGGTCGATCTTCCAGCGGTCACGCGCGGATATCACACCCTCAACCAACGAAAAATAGTCGGATGGCTTCCAACCCTCGCCGATTTCGAGTTCAGGGAGATCGATCCCGAAATCGTCCTTCAGCCGTTGCTGAAGCGGGAGATTGGTCAGTGCATCTTCCTCACGGACGCGGATGTCATAAGTCGAAGTGCGAGCGTTGCGGCACAATTCGACCGGGAGCAGAACCAACGGAGCCTCGCGCGGCAGGCTCGACGATTTGTCCTCATACCAAGTCACGAAACCCATCGCGAGGTAGAGGAAGTTGATGCCGGACTCCTCTTCCGCCGTCTGGGCCTCCCGCGCGATCTTCAGCAGCTTTTTCTGGAGTGCATCCGAGCCAAGCCGGGTATCGAGTTGATGATCGGTATAGCGCCCTTCTTCGACACCAGGCTCGTCCGCATTGGCGAGGACGACTTCTCCGCGGCCCTCCTCCTCGTCATGACCCAAGGCTGCGAATCGCATGGTTTTGCCGCTAGAAAATAAGGCGTAAACAATGTCCGATCGCTCGTTGACGATATTCAGCACATTGCCGCGCGTATTGCTGCGATTGACGTGAACAAGGCGATTACGCGTCCCTGTTTCGACCAACCGCTTTCGCGTATCGTCGAACAACTTGATGACCGCCTGCCGGACTAACGGATCCTCGCTGTTTCCTCTCGTAGCAACATCCGCCTCCGAAGTGCCTTCCTCTTCGATGCCGTGCTCTTTAGAGACTGTTTGATTTGACCCGGGCGCACCCTTTTCATCGGCCATAATTCATCACCTCTCCGACATTGGCAGTACCAATCCCAGCGTCATGTGCCTTGGGAAAGGCGCTCTTATTCCCCAATGGGAATGACCGTAACGAGACCGCGCCAGCGCTCTTCCATCAGCACTGCCTCTGCGAACGCGGTGTCGATCATCAGACCGACGCCTTTGTTCGCTTGGAACGCCGATACGGTTTTCATGGCTTCAACGTGGCGATCCTAGATTGCGCTATTTAGGCTGAAACAGCTCTTTTGGACAATCAAGAGTTGGACGTAACGTCGGAGCTGGCGTACGGGCAGCTCGCCGGTAACCCGTCCATTGTCTATCTCAACCCGCGCGACGCAAGGGCGGTCTAATCAACCCATCTCATCCATGCCCGGGAGCCCCTTGCCTCGTGTGAGCCCATGTTTCGTCGAGGCGTTAAGTACGTCCGCTTCGGGAACGTCAGACAGGTCAAAAGGGGCCCGAAACCTCGTATTTCTACCATACCCCCACAGTGGCCTGGTGGCCGTCTATGTCATGCCGATGCGCCGCTAATCCCATTTCCCGCCGGCTCCCCGATAGTGACGCTTTCACAGCCGCTCTTGAAATCGGCATCCAGGCCGCGATGACCTACAGCCGCTCTAAACGGCTAAGCATCTAGTAGACCACGACCCATGTTCATGTTTCTCCTTAACCTTTTGGCCTTCCTTTTCATCGCTGGTCTTGTGCTCGCCCTTTTGGGTGGCATCCTCGAAGCCATCGGCACGCTTTGCGCCGCCTTCATCGCGGGTTTAGCCGAAGTCATCAAAGCCATCGCCATGATCCCCGTACACGTTTTGGCATGGCTCGCCCAGCGCTTCACATGGGCCTACACGCTTCAGCAAGGCATCATTCGCGCCTATCGCTGGACCGCCAAAGCCCTGGCCATTACGGCCAAATGGGCGGCAGCCATCCTGGCCTTTGTCGCGTTGCCTATTTGGTTCATGTGGTATCGCCATTTCATCATGGCGGCCATCCTCATCATCGGCGGCCTCATTCTGTTCATTGAGCGCAAGTACCGCCATGTGAGGCGCAAGGCGTAGCGATCACCGCTAACCTGCGGAACATATCTCCTCCATGGTCGAGGCCCGCTATGGGTTGCGGACCTAAAAACACTACGGAACCGCGCCAATCAATGGGCTACAACGCCGTTCAAGGGCCGCCCCTTTCTTCGCGTAGAAACGTGCCTGACCGCGTGTATATGAATAGATGTGCGCTATCGACCGCGCAGCATCCAGTCTCTGGATTCCCGACATAGGGCCGCGCGAAAACAGTCCACTGGTCATCCATAAGAATCGCATCTAGTCGGCATCCGTCCGCGGAACCATCCTGCGGGTGACAGAACCTTGAAGAGTCCCTTTCGGCCAACGCAACTATGTCCCGCTCGATTGGCGGGTTATGCATTGGAACGACGCTCTTTACGCGAAGCGCTAGCGCCGCCTTATTAAGGACCTCAGCGTGCCTTCGCTCGGCCGTTCGCTCATTGAAGTGGATGGCACCCGCCAAGAGGAGCGCTGCGGCGACATAAATGGAAATCATCTTCCAGTTCATAGTCATCCAAGACCTTGCCTAGAGACCCAGCGTACCGTCCTTCGCCAGCGTCCGCTATGGGTCGGAAGCAGACATCACGATTTACGAGAAAGGACGGCGAAAGCGCCGGATATCCCAGAATGTAATCATCCAGAACACCGCTCCGATGAAGATCCCCAATACCCCAACCTCCAGAAACCCGGCCATCGTACCGAACCAGCCATGGGTCGTAAGGCGACCATCGATCATGACAATCCCACCAGAATCAGCGGAGTAGTCGCCTGGATGATTGGGCGAAAGCAAGAATAGAGTGACGGGCGGCAAAAATCCGATGGCGAACCCGGCGACCAATGATTGGCCCAGGCTCACGTACCGGCTTTTCTGAAGAGCAAGGTAGATGGGAAGCGCAAGCACCGCGCTGAACACCCATGCGACCATGATCATTAGTTCAGCCGTCCTCAAGCTGCTTTGCCAACTGGAGTGCTGAACGACCGCGGCTGCAATGAGGCAAGGAATCACCGGCGCCAAGAAAAAGGCGAGAACCAAACGCACCTGGCTTGTCCTCATTGAGTCATTCCTCGTCTTGTAGGTCCGCTTCGGGTCGAGAGCAGACATCCTAACTTTCGCCCGCAGCAGCATATTCGGCATCAACGGCCACCTGGAGCGCTACCGGTAGCAATCGGTACTGCGACTCCATGGCCGCCCTCTTCTCGGCGAGATCGGTCGCCTTGTCAAAGCCAGCGGCGACTGATCGAATTACAAGGATGGTGCAGATAGCGAATTCCCTTTCGTGGCCTGTTTGCAGGTCGTGAGCCCCCAACTCCACCACTTCATAGGGAAACCAATACTGCCCCTCATTGAACTTGCCACCCTGCTGGTCAATGACAAGGCGCAGGGCCGTCTGGTGCCGATCCTGGTCCTTACCGTAGTCGAGCCCAGCAATAAATGAGAGTTCGCTCTCTGAAATTGACTGCACCAGGTCCATAGAGCCTCTCAAAACTCGATTTCTGAAAATGTCTGCTCAGGGTCGGAAGCGGACATCGCGAAACGCATGCAGTCAGCAATGATAGGCAGCCCTGAGGATGAGTGCGGGCCGCACTCAAACGGCCCGCACGTCATTTCAACACTAGTGGGCGTTGCGCCCGTCAGACGCCAAATCGGTACTCGAGCGTTCCCGACAGCATGTGCGGGCTGTTGGTATTTGTGAGAATGGTCTTGGCCTTGGCGGTGTAGCGGTCGTAGTTGATGCTAAGGCTCAGGTGGCGATTGAAGTTGTAGCCCGCGCCCACACCGGCATACCAATTCACATCGTTGGTTTTGATCTGGTCCGATCCCGACCCAGCCAAACTCTCCGTCAGCTTGGTGCTGGAGAAGAAGATGCCTAGACGTCCGCTTACAAACCAGTGCTGCGCAAAGTTGAACTTACCGTTGCCGCCGACGGTCCAGCCTGAAACGTGCAGCTTCGCTTTGTAGTCGTAGCCATCGATATTGCCGTTGGCTTCGGGCTTGCCCAGATCGACGTAGCCCGTTTCAAGACCCCAAGTGTCATTGTATCGATAGCCAAAGTTCAAGCCGTACGCGGTATCGTTTTTGTTGGTCAGGCCAGCAACGTCGGTATGCGATTGACCGACGCTGCCACTGACAAAGAGATCGCCGTTTCCGCTTGGCACTTCGGCGTGACTGGCGATGGGGGCCGCAATCATTGCGGCAGCCATCGACACATTGAACAGCAGTTTACGCATGACCTACCTCTTCCAAGTTAGTGACATCGGACAACACAAGTCTTCACCAGACTGTCTTGCCCCTTCCTTTGAGCTTTCGCTCCTCTTCTTTCGCGCGAATCGGCAATAACCGAAAGCCGAAAACTTCTCTCGCATACAGGCTGGTGATCTTTGCCCGAAACAGCTTGGCTATTCCGGACCTACCCCAGCCCGCAGCCTGGGTTGTCGAACAATGTTGGCGTTTCACCTGGCATCGATCCAATGGCTGCGCCGCGTGAATGCTCAATGGACTCTCGCGACGCAGCGAAAGGCCGGGCGTGCAGGTCTTGGGAGGGGTTGTGCGCTTGGTGGCCCCGCCTCAACGCGTCAGGGACGACCCTGCTGGATACGCGCGCATACGTGCGCGTCGACCGAAATGACCGCGATGGGTGACTGGCCTGGAGATTGAGCGTGATAACCAGCGGGCGCGTCCGTGCGCGCTGCCGCGAAAGCGGCCGCACTGTTACGTTTCATTGTGTTCCCCCTTGCGCCAAACGCTATCACGACGATTCGCAGACCGTCCAGAAATTGCGGCGAGTTTCTATTGCGACACGCAATAAACGTGACATCTTGCGCCCGAGGCGCATGATTTGGCGCTTTGGCTGATAACTCCATTGGTCACACGGCTGTGGCACAGGTGCGACGCGTGGGTGACAAGACGCGCTGAAGAGACGGGCTTAGTTGCTCCGTCCCCTTTAGCTGCGCCGCGCTTGACTTCGATGCTGCCATCTACCCGCGTCGGTGAGGTCCGCTTTAGGTCGGAAGCGGACCTAAGCCACGCCTTTAGATTCCGTCCTGAATGTCGATCTTTCTGGTCTTTTTGCCCATCGAGACAATCCAGTGTGACCTGACGTTTCTAGGCGTCTGCCTCGCCCACCAAGGGCTCTTCCGGGAAGCCGTCTCGGATAGCGAATTGCTAGACATTCGCGCCCACCTTCAACGACAGCGCGCACTCGGGCATGACACTTTCAGAGCCAAGGTCGAGGCCAAGACCCAACGCTTCGCCGGCATCCACCCTGCCAGCCGCCCATCTCGCCATAAGTGAACCTGACCCCGTTATTGAGCTCGGTGTGGCTGCAAATCCCTCCCGACCCATACGCCTGGACTTCTGGAGGGCGATCATGGGTGTATAACCGGACTACAGGGTCCGTATGTTCAGTAGGTAAGCGCCTTAAGGTGGCTAAGGGCGACGGTGATTACCATGCGGGTTGACGAGATCTGGCGATATCCTGTCAAGACGATGGCCGGAGAGCGATTGCAGCGTGTCCGCATGGGACAGCTGGGCATCGTGGGCGACCGAATCGTGCACGTTGAAAACGCGGCTGGACGTGTAATCACCTCGCGGACTCATTCGCGTTTTCTTGGCCATAAGGGTGTGCTCGGTCCGGATGGGGAACCTCTGGTCGACGGCAGGCGATGGGACTCTCCGGAGGTCGCTGCCGATGTTGCGGACATCGCTGGACCTGGCGCGAGGTTGGTCCGCTACCTGGGTGTAGAACGCTTCGACGTCCTGCCGCTATTGGTGGCGACCGACGGGTCGATCGCTGCCTTCGGTCATGACCGTCGACGCTTGCGGCCTAACATCGTAATTGCGGGCGTTGAAGGGTTGACCGAACGTATCTGGCCCGGCTGCTGCCTGCGGATAGGCAAGGTGCTCATTGGTGTCCAAGATCTGCGCCTCCGCTGCATCATGACGTCGTACGACCCCGACACGCTGATGCAAGACAAAGAGATCACCCGTGATATCTATCGCCGCTTCGAGGGCAAGTTGGCGCTCAACTGTTTCGTGATCGATCCGGGCTGGATCGCGGTAAACGACGAGGTACAACTGGTGCGTGGCCGCGCCTGCATCGAGCCCGCCGACACTGGAGTCTTCGAAGAGTATTCCCGCAGTTAGGTGGCGCTGGCGCCGATACGACGCGGCGCATCGCCACTGCCCCCCCAATTTCCAGACTGTTTTATTTAGCGGAACTGTCGGCTCCGGGTCGATAGCCGACCTTTCAAATTCGCGCGACGCGCGGTCCTACTAACGCCTTCGACTGTACTTCCAGCGGGTTCGGATGACGGTGACCGGCCCTTTCATTTGGCACCTGCCCATGTGATCGGCGACAGTGTCCACTAAGGTGGCAGAAGTGTCTCCCTCGCCGCACAAGAAAGGGCACATCTCCCAGTCGGTGAAAACGGCCATAGCTTCACCCCGGAAGCTTAATTTTATTTGCAGGGAGTCAGCCATCGGAACCCAGTTCAGCGACTTCACGGTTAACCCGTTGAGGTCTTCGAGGTGTGCCAGGTGGCTCCACAATCCAGGCTTAAAGATGCCCCTTAGAGTCTTGAATCCCGGCATGACCTGCCGAATGTGACCACTGCTCTTTTCGTGCTCATCCATTGAAGGCGCTCACAACGTCTCAGTGCTTTGGTCGGACGGGTCTAAGGTCTGCTATGGGTCGGAAGCGGTCATTCCGCGACTATGTGTTGAGCGCTCTTCTGTGCAATGCATCCCCACCCATCGTAGTCGAGACCGAACAGTGTCGCGACACACGCCATGAAACCGGACACAGATAAAGCTAGGTGCTGTTGGACAGGCATCCGAATTACGATGTTGACGCTGTGCTTCCCACCGGACTCTTCGGCAGTCGCAACTCCGTACTGGTTGTCATTGATGAAATTGGCGACAAGTTCCGCCCTTTCTTGTGACGGCGCGCGCATGAGGAAGTCGACATCGCGCGGAACGCTGAAGTCATCCCCTTGGCCATCTAGCGTTCTAAGCAAGTCGGTATCGGACGTAGCCGTTTGCATCAATTCTTCGACTATCGACATCCAAGTTACTCCTTTAGCCTTGCGACGCAGAGGGCATGTAGGCGGTCACTGCCCGGAATCTAGATGTCTGCTACGGGTCGGAAGCAGACCTTACCCAATAGAGGCGTCAACAACATTTGCCTCATCCGGTGTAAGCGATCGCCACTCTTCCGGCTCGATGTCGAAGGCCGCTTCCAGTTCAGACTTTGCGGCTTCAAGGCCATCTAGATAAATGTGGTCGCCCTCTACCTCTTTGTTCTGAAATGCAAAATACCTAATGGCCAAGTGAAGCGACGGGCCAGCTGCGTCGGCCAGCTCGAACAACACCAGACCGTCCAGGGACGGATGCCTAGGCGAACGTATAGGCGCGTAGATATGCCCCATCTTTACCTCGCTGATCACGTCTGTTTTGGGTCGAAAGCGGACCTATCGTTTCTACTCCAACCCGCGGACAACCAGGCGCCCCAACGGCTTCGAAAAAGCGATCACCAACACTCCAAAAACCACATAGCCAGCGTTACCAATGATTGTGTGCGTCGGGTATCGCTGCACCTCGACGCCAAGGGCCATCTTTGCGAAATAGAGGCTCCAGATGAAGGTGAAGAACACCACCCAAGCCGTTCCGGCGAGCCGAAGAACCAGCGTCGCAATCCGTTGATAGCTTGTCATAATTCCCCTAGTCGACGATTTCCCAAGACCCGGCCAAGTATGTCCGCAGTGGGTCGGAAGCGGACCTGAAATCGTTCATCCGTTTACACTATTGAAACAGAATCGGAAGCCCCAATCGCTTGCCACGCTCCGCGAGCGCTTTAAGCCGATCAAGAAGCGGCTCACCGTCAACATCAAAGAAGCACTCGGCAAGATTTTTCGGAACAATCCCGCTGTTGCGCGCGACATCCGTTTGCCACTTTGAATTGAAATCGATGGCAGGAGGCCCCTCGAAAGCGTCATTGATCAGCTCGATCTCTTTGATCAACATCGAGCACTCGGAAGGTGACCACTCACCGTCGCTATCATGGTGACTGTTCAGTGTTGGGCAACGAGATCCAGCCACACCGCCTTCAGCAACCCTGACTACCGAATTACGAAAGAAATTGAAGTCTGCGTAAGAACCAACCTGGATGCCATCGAGTTCGCCATCCCCGTCAAAGATACAAAGATAGAGTCCCATCAGCAGTCCTCTCGAATAACACGCCCGCCACACTTGGCAATCAGCCCCAAAAGAGACTCATCAAAGACACACGCTGACGGCACCCGAAGGACAAGTTGCTTCCGCTTGTCGACCGCAAAGAACGCCAGAAGCCGGATCTGATATGTGGCTCTCAGGAAGCGGACATTTTTGAATAGGTACATCCGATTGAACTGCTCCGCATCAGGCATCGCTCCTCGGGGCACTTGATGACGGGTGAATTGGGTACTCAAAACACTCCCCTCGAATCATTGATGACAGAGCGTCCGCTGTGGGTCGCAAGCGGACCCTCGGTTCAGCTAACAACTTCCACGCGTGCCTCTCGTTCGAAATACGCGACAACCGCCTTGACCTTGAACAGACAAAGCCCGGCGGCTACCACAATCAGTGCGCCGACCAATCCAAGTGCCCAGTTCCCAAAGACTGGATAAGGAATGACTAGGCCGATGGTTGCAAAGCCAAGATAGGCCATGCGCGCCCAAGGCTTCTTTCTGAGAATGGCCACACCAGCCGCCAAACCAAAGATGCCGATGATGGATGCAAAGAACCCGGCTCCGCTGCTCCACCATTCCGCCTGAGAGACGTGACGTCCATTAATAGCGAAGGATTCGTTCGGCACGACGGACACGATAAGAAAAATCACGCACGCCAGCGCGTGACCCGTCATGAATCTAAGCAGTTTTGGCATCGCCCAAAAATTCGCCCACACTTACCCACCCCCTTGCGCCGTCCCTAGCAGTCGAAAATCCGCGCGCCATTTCAACACAAACCGAAATGTCCGCTCCGGGTCGGAAGCGGACCTTAGCGACTCTGCTTCGCAAAGCGCCACTACGACTTCCTGACGTTCGTGTTTTCGCGCCTATCGATTGGCGGTGGCCGCTTTCCCAGCCGAGTGATACAGCGATCGCGCGCTTGGGAGTGGCCAACCGAGTAATCAGCGCCATACCTGATCCAACAGCTTCGATATTGTTGGAATCTTCTATCCGCCCGTTCCGGACGGCCCGGTACACCGGGACCGCGCACTGGCGCGGTCCCGTCTAGCGTTTCTCCAGGTTGCACGAGGCTGCGCCTCGGCGCGATCTGGCCTCGGCGGGATTATTTCCATGGGAAGGGCGATGCGCCGTTCCCTGGAGCTCCGATGACGTACCAGCCCTGGGGGTAAACCCAGAAGGGGCCCGCCCCGGGATTGGGGGCGTTGCCCGTCCAGTACATAAGAGGCGTGGGAAGACCACCGTTTTGCAGCGTCCACTGTGCCTGGTCGGTGTAGTACAGACTGGTCGAGTTAAGGCCGTTGCCGACGATGAGGTACGTGGCCTGCGTGTAGCTCCAGTTGCCCGCGCCGCCCCAAAGAAACGTGGTACTCACAGCGCTCTGGTGGCCGTTCTGGTCGAAGGAGCGATTGAGCAGATACCCCTCACCCGTGGCGCTGCTGGCACTCGAACCCCCACGCGTGCTGATGCCAATGCCGACGCCCTGGTAACCGCCGCCGATTGCCCACGTGGTGTCCGTGCTGACGAAAGAGCTCAGGTTGTAGGACAGGAAGCCAGAGCCCGTGCTGTCCCATACGTATAGGTCGTGTGCAGGGCTCGTCCACATGATGCTGATGCGATTGCTTGGGGTGAAATAGCCAATGGCTATCGGATGATAGCCGCACGCGACATCAATGATCTTGTAGCCCGTGCGCACCCCGCCACGCATGGTCCAGTAGGCGAATTTGCACTCGGAAGGATCCATCCAAAGCAGGTCGTCGTAGCCATCACCATCCACGTCGCCCGCACCCACAAGTTGCCACTGGCTCGGATAGCTGCCGATCTGGGTGGATGTGAAGCCGCCTTGTTTGTTGTTGGTCCAGAGCCACAGGTCGTTCGAAGCGCTCGTCCATACGAGATCGGCGTATCCGTCGCCGTTGAAGTCGCCGATCGCACCCACGACATAACCTGGCGTGACATTCCACAGGCTGCCACCCGTGCGCGTCACGTTGCCGGACTGGACATTGGGAGTGCCAGCGGTAGCGGTCATGGTCCAGTAGCCGAACTGATTGGTCGTCGGATTGAACCACGGTAAATCGGAATACCCGTCGCCGTTGAAATCTCCCGGAATGCGAGTGTTGCCCGGGATGGGCGTGGAAGCCTGGAGTACCGGCAGAGAATTGAAGTCCACACTCGGTACATCCGCATTTGCGGTCGTGGCGAGCAAACCCAGCGCCAAGGACAACAAGGTCGTCTTCATTCGTCCCCCTCAGGACGTGCAAGGGACGGCCGTGCGCGGGATGCGCACAGACAGCGAAAGCCTTATTCCCCCTAGCAGAATGCTGCCATGCGCATTGTTTGCTGGCAAATGGCAGTCGTTGGCCCGGCGCCATCTTCCTTCAACAGGGACCGGGCGAGGCAGCTTAGGTCCGCTACGGGTCGAAAGCGGGCGGTTCAGCGCAATCAAAATTCCTGACTAGTCCCACTTCATGTCGCTAAGCTTCGCCGCCTGGCCCATCTTGCCAGCGTAACCCTTGCACGCAGCAAGGTCCCGCTTTCGCAGCACGTCTCCTACCGACCGCCAACGAGCGAGAGCCTCACCGATCGCGGGATTTGCCTTGCCCAAGTCTTCGATTTCCCTCAGCTCAGATAAGCTGAGGGCCGAAATATCTTTCTTGCGCTGCGTATACGCGTTGAGAAAACCTACGTAGAGCCCAAGTGGAAGAATGAGCGCCTCGCGGTAACTCTGGCGGTGTTGAATGTCGTTGTAGCCAAGGTACGCAAGGATCAGCGCAACACCTAGCGACGCTGCAAACACGACCATCCGCAAAACCTGATGGCGTTCTTCGCGCTCTACCTCTGCCCTCGCGAGAGGCACGTGTGGAAATGCCGCAGTTCCCCTGTCCATGCCCCCTCCAGGCTAGGTCGGTACACCATGGCAGCCGACGGCTGCGCCCCTAATTATGTCTGCTTCGGGTCGGAAGCGGACATAAACGCTTGCCTGAATCCCGATGCAAGTGCCCACTATTTGCTACTGACAGCGTTGCTCTTGGGCGGGATATAACGGCAGCAATTGCGCAATTCCTGCTCGGCGAATGCTTGCCCAACGACGTTAGCGTACGAACCCGCTTGGAAGTAGCCTCCGCCAACGGAGCCAAAGCTCCCGCTTATCTTCAGGTACGTCGCCCCTCCTGACTTCGCATCAACCTGTAAGGTCAGGCTCGGCCAACCTGTGTCCCAGGACCAGTGCACAGTAACTTTGTGTGGGCCCGCAGGTACACGGACGACCGTATACGCACCCTCGGGTGGATCAAATACATCGCTTTCGTCTACCGAAATCGTCGGGGTTCTCAACTTCGGATAGGCGCCGAGCCTGTATATGTAGAGATTCGACGACCCGTCTGTTGCCTCCGCTACGGGTTGATAGGCGGGAGCGTTCAAGGGGACAGTGGCGCATGCTGATAGCAGTGCCATGAAACAGACCAACGACAACTGTCGAATCCTCACCGTGTTTTCCTTGATGTATGTGGCCACTGTGTTTGTCAAACCTTCGGTCAAAAATCATCTGCGCCCGGGCACACCGAGTGTCTTCCTTGGGTCGGAAGCGGACGCTCCTGACGGCTGCCATTCCGCTCGTTTAGCGCTTCGCGTCTTCAGTATTGCCAAGCGCAATGAAGGTGAAAATCGCGATGACGGCTGCCGATCCGAGCGTCACTCTGGAAGCAAAGAGGGCAACCAGGAAACTAAAGTGAACTCCCAGCACCAAGCATTTGACCAGGACAGTGACCATCGCGATCGTCGTGACGACCGCATAGAAGATGAAGCCGCCTAGCAAAGCCTTCAGGACTCTCTTCACCAATCCCCCCCCTTCGTCTGTGATCAGAAAAGCGTCCGCTTCGGGTCGGAAGCAGACCTTTCTAGTATGCCGACGCCCTCGCCGCCGACAAGCATAGTTGCTTCCCCATAGCAGGCAGATTGTCGAAGTCCGCCATTCGGCCTAAGAAGGCAACAACGACGCGTGTTTGTGCGCGATCTGACACCAAGCTTCGAGGCGTCCGTCCCACCCGGAAGCACCAAACAGCTTGAACGTCAGCCACTCGTCACCGGCCGATGAGGCAGGCTCGGCACCAACGTCAATTGCCGGTCCTGCTTCACTCAGCGGAAGCCTTAAGGCCATTGATGTCATGCCCGCGGCGAAGGCGAATATCGTTCCATTGGTGTAAGCCACGACGTACCCGAAGCGCTCTCGATCTGAGCAGTAAAGTTGCGTGTTCGGCAGCAGACGAACCGCGTGAACAAGCGGCAAAGCAATGTCCGAATGGGCCGATTTCCCATCCAGATACAACAGCACTAGCTCGTTCTCACGTCGGACCAATTCGCGGGGAAGTTTCGTCAACATTGGACAATCCTTGGATGACTTGGCCCTACGCATGTCTGCTCTGGGTCGGAAGCGGACCTTAACTCAACCACTCTGCCATCTATCAGCGCGTTACGGATTCAGCCACACCACTCGCTGCTCAAGACCCGGGTTGCTCAATGGCAGCGTTGGTTGGCGCCTTCTCGTCAGGAGGCGGTTTGGACACTTTCATAAACCGTACCCCAGGAAACATTTTCTTCGCTGCGGCATGAAGCTTGTCGGATGTAGACAGCAAGCTTTCGGCCGTCGACGTGATGTGGAAATAGACCTGATTCGTGGCCGTCTCTAATGCCCCAAACATCCGCTCTCCAAATGCAGCCTTGACCTCATCAGACGAGACCATCCGACCATTGAGGTTATGTTGCTCGATCAAGGGTTGGATCTCCTGGACCATCATTTCGCACCGGGCGGCTACCACTTCGCGCGCGCAATCGAAGCGGCCTTGTTCGATCGTAAGATCCATGAGGAGCTGTGCGTGTCCCTGGTACGCCAGGAAGACCAGGTCCTCTGTGGCAAGACGCACGTCAAAGCTATCGCCCAGCCCTGTAGCGGGTAGGTTGAGCATTCGTTCCCCCGCGCCAACAAATTGCGCGAGCACGCCTCGCTCATACGCATAGAGATGATTGAATTGAGCCCCGATGGTCAAAAGTGTTCGGTTGACCGCATCGATTTGCCGTCGCTGCTCTGCACGGCGATCCTTGAGCTCCTGGAATCGGAAAGCCAGAAAGGCCCCCAAGAAAGTACCAATCAGCGGAAATAGCCAGCCGACGACGTCTTTACTGTCGATGTGCCCGTGCAGGGCTGCCAGGAGAATCCCTGCGAAAAGAAGCACAATGAGACAGAGATAGCCAAGCCATGGGCCTTCTATTGCCAGCCAGGACTTGGCCTTCTCCCACCTTGAGACTTTTGCGTCCATCTTTACCCTTCCCCTAGAGAGGCCATTGACTCTGCCTGCCGCACAGACACGAATCAATCCCATCCTCTCGCCACAGATAATGTCGGCTATGGGTCGGAAGCGGACACATTTGTGATACGCCATCCGACCAAGGTTCACCTAGTGCTTCGTGGTTCCAAAGACCGCGTTCACGTCAAAGGTCCCGTTTTCGCCGTAAGTCAGTTCGCCGCCTTTCTCTAGAAAAGCGTCAAGCAAACTCTTCGCTAGCGATATAGCCAAACAGAGTGCTTGGAGTGAGCTGCCGCCATGGATGTCCCTAAGATTTGGGTAGAGCGGATGAAGCTTGACGGGACATGCCCACTCATCTTCGTCGCCCTGCCACGAATAGGGAGCGCCGATCTCTATGCGAATTTCGAATAGGTCGCCGTTGGGAAAGCGCCCGAAAATCACCTCTTTGGCTATCGTCTCCATGGTCCCCTCACAGCACATTCCCTTGATCAGTCGGAGTCTGCCACATGAAGAGCTACGTCCGCTTCGGGTCGATAGCGGACGCTTTAGTTGCGCGCTTCGTCTAAGCGTTGTTCTAGGTCCTCGCAGGCTACGCGACGCCCGCCTAGCCGAACGTCTAGACCATCCCGCCAGATCTGCAAAACCACTTCAGGCCGGTCGCCCGGATACTTCCGCAGCCGCAAGTCCAGAGAATCGTCAGTGACAGCGACGGACATGAGGTCCCAGTGCTTGCCTGTCAGGTCGAAGAGGGAACGACCAGTTGAGATATCAACGCATTTCGGTGCGTACACCCAGTGGCCCATCCGCATCTCGTGTGCGTCGGTGGACAGCTGGACAGTGCCATCCCAAAAGGTTTCTAAAAGGTCCATAGTTCGCCCGCGCCCCTTTGATATCGAGTTAGAACTGTGCGCTCCGGGTCGGAAGCGGACAGTTTGCCTATCGGCTACTTGCCAAATATGAGGCCGGTTACATCGCGCCAACCCGGAGCCGAGGCTGGTAACAGTTCGCCACCGAGAAATTCAATAAGAACCAGCGTAGCCTGCACGGCCGTGAACCACTCATCCCCTTGAAGCACTACCGTCCCCGCTCCGAAGGCTAGCTTTGTTCCGTCTGGAAAGACGGGATGAGGTTGACACTGGTGAGCCCGATAGTGCTTTCCTGTAGTGGCGTCACGCACTTCTATTGCACAAGTCTGGCTGCCGCCTGCCACTTGAATGTAGCTGCCGCCGTCGGATGACAGGATCGCAAAGGAGTGCGGCCCAGAACTGCGAAGCGCCCCCAACGCCCGGGCGATGTCCACGCCACTGGCATCCTGGACGGTCAGTTTCCCCTCTACGTCAAGGCGCACTTGGTCCCCCTAAAGCCTCTAAAAGTGTTCCTTCGCTAACGTCCGCCGTGGGTCGGAAGCGGACCTTTTCAGTGGAGCTACGGCGCTCAACGCAACTCCTTTGGCTTAATTTCTGGATGTGCCGTATAGATGGGATTCATGACTTCCAGAAGCATGTCTCCCATCACTCTGCCGATCGCCTTTCGATACGCGACAAATTCCTCGTTGCTGCAATTGTTCTGCACCTCAGCGACCGACTCATCAAGCTTCTTCCCAAACTCAAGCATCAAGTCACTTACCCACTTTGCCACGGTTGCGTCTTTGATCATTGATGGGGTCCCCAGTTGAAAGTGATCCGAATTCGCCTCAACCCCGACTCTACGAATGCCTGCAAGTAGGTCCGGTCAGGGTCGGAAGCGGACGTTTTTATGTCACTTGCCTGGGCCACGATTCGAAGTGAAATAGGCTAATCCAGCCGTAGCAACGCCAATGCCTATCGCACCACGGGACACCGACTTAAGCGCCGCGACGAAACTAACCATGCCGTATGGAACACCCGATGCCATGCACTTTAGGAAAACGATGATCATCACTAAGACGATCATCGTTGCGTAGATAACCAATCCCAAGATCATGGATTTAGCGATTCTTGGCGCCAGTTTGTCGCCCATCCTCTCTCCTGATTAGCGCCATCACAATGACCGCTCCGGGCGGCGGCCTCAACCGGTCGATGCAACACACTAACGACTGCGCAAGCAGCAGGAGTGTTGCATCGACCGGTT